>NZ_JBIWPN010000031.1:79013-101548 GCF_044768305.1 Kitasatospora sp. NPDC101155
CGGTTCGATGGTGCCCGCGCCGAGCGACTCGGCGGTGCGGGCGGCGTCCGGGTCGGCGTCCGGGGCCCCCGCGCGTCTGCGACACTGGAACAACCATGCCTAAGCCCGGAGAACTCACCTTTGTCGCGCCGCGCGGCGCCAAGCCCCCGCGACACCTCGCCGACCTGAGCCCCACCGAGCGCAAGGAGGCCGTCGCCGAGCTGGGCGAGCAGCCGTTCCGCGCCAAGCAGCTCTCCAACCACTACTTCGGCCGGATGTCCAACGACCCGGCGAGTTGGACGGACATCCCCGCTGCCAGCCGGGAGAAGCTCACCGAGACCCTGATGCCCGAGCTGATGTCGGTGGTGCGGCACGTCTCCTGCGACGACGACACCACCCGCAAGACGCTCTGGAAGCTGTTCGACGGCACCCTCGTCGAGTCGGTGCTGATGCGCTACCCGGACCGGGTCACCATGTGCATCAGCTCCCAGGCCGGCTGCGGCATGAACTGTCCGTTCTGCGCCACCGGCCAGGCCGGGCTGACCCGCAACCTGTCCACCGCCGAGATCGTCGAGCAGATTGCCGCCGGGATGCGCGCGCTCAAGGCCGGCGAGATCCCCGGTGGCGAGGCGCGGCTGTCCAACGTGGTCTTCATGGGCATGGGCGAGCCGCTGGCCAACTACAACCGGGTGCTGGCCGCGATCCGCCGGCTGACCGACCCGGCGCCGGACGGCTTCGGCCTGTCCCAGCGCGGCATCACCGTCTCCACCGTCGGCCTCGTCCCGGCGATGAACCGGCTGGCCGACGAGGGCCTCAGCTGCCGTCTGGCGCTGTCGCTGCACGCCCCGGACGACGAGCTGCGCGACGAACTGGTCCCGGTGAACACCCGGTGGAAGGTCGCCGAGGTGCTGGACGCGGCCTGGAACTACGCGGAGAAGTCCGGCCGCCGGATCTCCATCGAGTACGCGCTGATCAAGGACATCAACGACCAGGCCTGGCGCGCCGACCTGCTCGGCCGGCTGATCAAGAACCACCGGGTGCACGTCAACCTGATCCCGCTGAACCCGACCCCGGGTTCCAAGTGGACGGCCTCCCGGCCCGAGGACGAGCGCGAGTTCGTCCGCCGGCTCCAGTCCCACGGCGTGCCGACGACGGTCCGCGACACCCGCGGCCAGGAGATCGACGGCGCCTGCGGCCAGCTCGCCGCGGCCGGCTGAGCCCCACTACGGGAGGACCGGCTAGCGCAGCCCGGCGGCCGCCAGCGCGGCGGTCGCCCCGCCGGTCAGCAGCAGCGTGGTGCCGACCGCCAGGGTGCGCAGCAGGACCGCGCCGAACAACAGCCGCGGCGAGGTGCCGAGGCGCAGCAGCGCGTCGGTGACCTCGCGGCGGTCGGTGCGGACCTCGGCCAGCCGGGAGACCACCGCGGCGGCCGCGCAGCCGAGCACCAGGCAGGCCTCGACGGCGGGCAGCGCGTCGGCGCTTTCGGGCGTGCCGATCCAGTAGCGGATGGTGGTGAGCACCAGCGCGACGACGAGGGTGAGGACGGCCAGCGGCGGGCCGAGGCGGCGGGCCTGGGCGGTCAGGCCTCGACCGGCGAGCAGCCGCAGCGGGGTGGGCCGGCCGAGGGCGAGCAGCCGTCCGGTCCAGGCGAGCAGCGGGCCGGTGAGCAGCGTGAGCCCGAGCGCGCTGGCGGACCAGCCGCCGAGGGCGGCGGTGCTGGTGGTGCCGAGTCCGGCGGGCAGGTGGACCGGGCGGCCGTCGGACTCGGCGTCGGGCCGCAGCGCGATGAGTTCGAGCGCGGCGCCGATCACCACCAGTCCGATCGGCAGGGCGATCCGCCAGACGCCGAAGCCGGTCGGGCTGGGGGCGCGGCCGCCGGGCAGGGTGTCGGCGACGGGCACCGCGCAGGCGGCGGCGATGCCGGCGGTGATCGGGACCAGGGCGAGCAGCGTGACGGGCGCGGCGGCCGGCAGCGGTACGCCCATGCCGAGGTCGGGGGCGAGCGAGGGCCCGGCGATGTCGTTGCGCAGGACCAGGAAGAGCAGCAGGGTGAGCACGCTGCCGAGGGCGCAGGCGAGGGCGACCTCGCTGGCGATCAGGGCGCGGATCCGGCGGGAGCCGGTCCCGGCGGCGGTGAGTCCGGCGATCCGCTCGGGCCGGCGGGCGGGCACCGAGCGGGCGGCGACGGCCGCGAACCAGGCGACGGCGGCCAGCGGGGGCAGGCACCAGAGCAGTCGGACCAGCGCGTCGGTGCCGCCGAGCGGTTCGCTCAGCGCCCGGCCGAGGGAGCGCAGCAGGAACGCGGCGACGACGGCGGCGGCCAGTGCGGTGAGCAGCCAGCGGCCGAGGTCGGGCACCCGGTAGCCCCGGGCCAGACGGAGGTAGAACACGTCGACTCTTTCAGCGGCTGGGCGTCGTCAGCGTCGGGTGGCCGTGACGGCGGACGCACCGGTCGTCCCCGGGGCAGCGATGCCGCGCGGGACAGGGGCGGCAGGGGCGGTGAGCCGTCCGTCGACGAGGGCGACGGCGCGGTCCGCGAACCGGACGAGCTCGGGGTCGTGGGTGGCCAGGACGAGGGTGAGCTGGTGCGAGCGGGCCGCGCTGGTCAGTATCCGCAGCACCTGATCGGAGGCCTCGCGGTGCAGCGGGGCGGTGGGGTCGTCGGCGAAGACGACCGGCGGCAGCGGGGCGAGGGCGCGGGCGACGGCGATCCGCTGGCGCTGGCTCTGGACCAGCCGGTCGGGGCGCTGCCGGCCGATCTCGCCGACGTCGAGGCGCTCCAGCCACTCGTCGGCGGCGGTGTAGGCGGCCTTGTTGCCGGCCCCGGCGAGGAGCAGCGGCAGGGCGACGTTCTCACGGGCGGTCAGTTCGGGCACCAGGTGCGGTTCGGAGCCGACGAAGCCGAAGCGGTCGCGGCGCAGCCGTTCGCGGCCGGCGCGGCCGAGGGTGTGCACGGGCGAGCTGTTGAACCAGACCTCGCCCTCGTCGACCGGGAGCTGGGCGGAGAGGCAGCCGAGCAGGGTGCTCTTGCCGGAGCCGCGCGGGCCGGTGACGGCGAGCACCTCGCCGTCGCGGACGCCGATCGAGATGCCGCGCAGCGCGGGGGTGCCGTAGTGGGACTTGACGATCCCTCGGGCCCACAGCACGTCGTTGTCAGGCGGTGCCGCTGACATGAGGTTCCATCCTGGGTGCCGCAGGGATATGACAGTCGTCAGATTAGAACGACCGGGGCCTCGCGCGGTTGCGGCGCACTGGTCCATCACGGGCAAATCACCCGCATTCAGGCATGTTTGGTCGTACGACTGTGATGTTGACGGGTCATCGGAGCGCGGACGCCGAAGGGCGGCCCCGGGGATCGGGGCCGCCCTTCGGCGGAGGGTGGGGAAGAGGACTCAGAGGATCAGAGCTTCGCCCACGCGTCGGTGAGGCTGGTCCGCAGGATCTGCTCGATCTCGTCGAAGGTCGACTGGTCGGAGATCAGCGGCGGGGCCAGCTGGACGACCGGGTCGCCACGGTCGTCGGCGCGGCAGTACAGGCCGTTGTCGAAGAGGGCCTTCGAGAGGAAGCCGTAGAGCACGCGCTCGGTCTCCTCGTCGTTGAAGGTCTCCTTGGTGACCTTGTCCTTCACGAGTTCGATGCCGTAGAAGTAGCCGTTGCCGCGGACGTCGCCGACGATCGGCAGGTCGCGCAGCTTGCTCAGGGTGCCCAGGAAGCGCGACTCGTTGTCGAGCACGTGCTGGTTCAGGCCCTCGCGCTCGAAGATGTCGAGGTTGGCGAGCGCCACGGCCGAGGAGACCGGGTGGCCGGCGAAGGTGTAGCCGTGCAGGAAGGTGTTGTCACCCTTGTAGAACGGCTCGGCGATGCGGTCCGAGATGATCGTGGCGCCGATCGGGGAGTAGCCCGAGGTCATGCCCTTGGCGCAGGTGATCATGTCCGGCACGTAGCCGAACTTGTCGGCGCCGAACATGGTGCCGAGGCGGCCGAAGGCACAGATGACCTCGTCCGAGACCAGCAGCACGTCGTGGCGGTCGCAGATCTCGCGCAGGCGCTGGAAGTAGCCGGGCGGCGGCGGGAAGCAGCCACCGGCGTTCTGCACCGGCTCGACGAAGACGGCGGCGACGGTCTCGGGGCCCTCGAAGAGGATGGCCTCCTCGACCTGGTCGGCGCACCAGCGGCCGTACGCCTCGGGGTCGACGGTGCCGTCGGGGCCCTCGAGGTAGTGCGGGGCGCGGTAGATGTTGGTGTTCGGGGCCTTGTGGGTGCCCGGCACCAGCGGCTCGAACGGGGCCTTCAGGCCCGGCAGGCCGGTGATGGACAGCGCGCCCTGCGGGGTGCCGTGGTAGGCGATGGCGCGGGAGATGACCTTGTACTTGGTCGGCTTGCCGATCAGCTTGAAGTACTGCTTGGCGAGCTTCCAGGCGGTCTCGACGGCCTCGCCGCCGCCGGTGGAGAAGAAGACCTTGTTCAGGTCGCCCGGGGCGTAGTTGGCCAGGCGCTCGGCCAGCTCGACGGCCTTGGGGTGCGCGTAGCTCCAGATCGGGAAGAACGCGAGTTCCTTGGCCTGCTTGGCGGCGACCTCGGCGAGCTCGGTGCGGCCGTGGCCGGCCTGCACGACGAACAGGCCGGCCAGGCCGTCGATGTACTTCCGGCCCTTGTCGTCCCAGATGTACGTGCCCTCGCCCTTGACGATGGTCGGCACGGGGGAGTTCTCGTACGACGACATGCGGGTGAAGTGCATCCACAGGTGGTCGTAGGCGGTCTTGGAAAGGTCCTTCTGCGCCGGGTCGGCTGTCATCGGGTGCCCCAGGTGTAGGTCTGTTTCCGGAGCTTCAGGTAAACGAAGCTCTCGGTGCTCCGCACGCCGGGAAGCGCGCGGATGCGCTTGTTGATCAGTTCGAGCAGGTGCTCGTCGTCCTCGCAGACCAGTTCGGCCAGGAGATCGAACGAGCCTGCGGTGCAGACGACGTAGTCGACCTCGTCGAGGGCGGCCAGCGCGTCGGCGACGGGCTCGATGTCGCCCTCGACCCGGATGCCGACCATCGCCTGGCGGGTGAAGCCGACGGTGAGCGGGTCCGTGACGGCGACGATTTGCATCACGCCCTGGTCGAGCAGCTTCTGGACGCGCTGCCGTACGGCTGCCTCGGACAGGCCGACGGCCTTGCCGATGGCGGCGTACGGGCGGCGCCCGTCCTCCTGGAGCTGCTCGATGATCGCCTTGGAGGCGGCGTCGAGGGGAACGCTCGCGTTCCGGTCGCGGTTGGCCACGCGGCCACTGTGCCTGATCGTTCCCCTGTTCGCAAGCGTGGAAACTGCTGATTTCGTCGCGATCTTGGAAATCCAATGCGGATTTCATCGCGGACGTGACCCCATCCTGTCGATCCCGGCAGTCTTGCGGCTACCCTGGCACGGTACGCGCGCGCCCCCGCACGGCGGCGTGCGTTCCGCCACCAGTGGACCGCGCCGCTTCGGGCCCGGCCACTCGGCACCCTTCGTAGGCCGGATCCGCCGACGTACCATGGCGCCGGAATCTGCAACGCCGCAGGCCCAGACCGAGGAGAGACCCGTGAGCGACCTTCGCACGCTGCGCAACTACATCAACGGTGAGTTCGTCGACGCGGCTGACGGCCGCACGCTCGACATCGTCGACCCGGCGACCGGCGAGGTGTACGCGACGTCGCCGCTGTCCGGCGCCGCTGACGTGGACGCGGCCATGGCCTCGGCCGCCGCCGCGTTCCCGATCTGGCGCGACGCCACCCCGAGCACCCGGCAGAAGCTGCTGCTCAAGATCGCCGACGCGGTCGAGGCCCGGGCCGACGAGATCGTCGACGCGGAGGTGCGCAACACCGGCAAGCCCCGCGCGCTGACCCTCTCCGAGGAGATCGGCCCGATGGTGGACCAGATCCGCTTCTTCGCCGGTGCCGCCCGCCTGCTGGAGGGCAAGGCCGCCGGTGAGTACATGGACGGGATGACCTCGATCGTCCGCCGGGAGCCGGTCGGTGTCTGTGCCCAGGTCGCGCCGTGGAACTACCCGATGATGATGGCGGTTTGGAAGTTCGCCCCGGCCATCGCCGCCGGTAACACCGTCGTGCTGAAGCCCTCGGACACCACCCCGGCCTCCACCGTGCTGCTGGCCGAGATCATCGGCGGCATCCTCAAGGAACTGGAGCTGCCGGCCGGCGTCTTCAACGTCATCTGCGGTGACCGCGAGACCGGCAAGCTGATGGTCGAGCACAGGACCCCGGCGATGGCCTCCATCACCGGTTCGGTCCGAGCCGGCATCCAGGTCGCCGAGTCGGCCTCCAAGGACGTCAAGCGCGTCCACCTGGAGCTGGGCGGTAAGGCCCCGGTCGTGGTCTTCGAGGACGCCGACATCGCCGAGGCCGTCGAGGGCATCTCGGTGGCCGGCTACTTCAACGCCGGCCAGGACTGCACCGCCGCCACCCGCGTGCTGGTGCACGAGTCGATCCACGACGCCTTCGTCGAGGCGCTGGCCAAGGCCGCGGCCGAGACCAAGACCGGCGGCGTGGACGACGAGGACGTGCTGTACGGCCCGCTGAACAACGCCAACCAGCTGAAGCAGGTGGCCGGCTTCATCGAGCGGCTGCCCGCCCACGCCAAGGTCGAGGCCGGTGGCCACCGGGTCGGCGACAAGGGCTACTTCTACGCCCCGACCGTCGTCTCCGGCCTGCAGCAGGACGACGAGATCATCCAGAACGAGGTCTTCGGCCCGGTCATCACCGTGCAGAAGTTCACCGACGAGGACCAGGCCGTCGAGTACGCCAACGGCGTCGAGTTCGCGCTGGCCTCCTCGGTGTGGACCAAGGACCACGCCCGCGCCATGCGGATGTCGCGCCGCCTGGACTTCGGCTGCGTCTGGATCAACACCCACATCCCGCTGGTCGCCGAGATGCCGCACGGTGGCTTCAAGAAGTCCGGCTACGGCAAGGACCTGTCGGCGTACGGCTTCGAGGACTACACCCGCGTGAAGCACGTCATGACCGCGATCTAGCGGGTCATGGCCATCGGGCGCAGGATGACCGCGATCTGATTCTGATCTCGGTTGGAACTCGTCCGAACTGACAAGGGGCCCGGGTCTTTTCGACCCGGGCCCTGTCGCTTTGCACCCTGTCGGCGGGTGGCGTGACCGACTGACAGGATGAAACTGCACTTCGGGGACCGGCGGCTCTAGCCTTACCGGCATGAGCATCCCCACCGCTGACTCAGCCGCCGGCCAGGCCGTCAAGGCCGCCGACCGCGCGCACGTCTTCCACTCGTGGTCCGCCCAGGCGCTGATCGACCCCCTCGCGGTGGCCGGCGCCGAGGGCTCGTACTTCTGGGACTACGACGGCAACCGCTACCTCGACTTCTCCTCGCAGCTGGTCAACACCAACATCGGCCACCAGCACCCGAAGGTGGTCGCCGCGATCCAGGAGCAGGCGGCGAAGCTCTGCACCATCGCCCCCGGCTTCGCGGTCGAGTCGCGCAGCGAGGCCGCCCGGCTGATCGCCGAGCGCACCCCGGGCGACCTGGACAAGATCTTCTTCACCAACGGCGGCGCCGAGGCCGTCGAGAACGCCATCCGGCTGGCCCGGCTGCACACCGGCCGGCAGAAGGTGCTGTCCACCTACCGCTCGTACCACGGCGCCACCGCCAACGCGATCGCCCTCACCGGCGACCCGCGGCGCTGGGCCAACGAGACCGGCGTCTCCGGTGTGGTGCACTTCTGGGGCCCGTACCCCTACCGCTCCAACTTCCACGCCGAGAACGAGGCGCAGGAGTGCGAGCGCGCGCTGTCGCACCTGGAGCAGGTGATCGCCTTCGAGGGGCCGGGTACGGTCGCGGCGGTCATCCTGGAGACGGTGGTCGGCACCGCGGGCATCCTGGTCCCGCCGGCGGGGTACCTGGCCGGGGTGCGGGAGATCTGCGACCGCTACGGGATCGTGTTCATCCTGGACGAGGTGATGGCCGGCTTCGGCCGCACCGGCGAGTGGTTCGCCGCCGACCACTGGGGCGTCGTCCCGGACCTCATGACCTTCGCCAAGGGCGTCAACTCCGGCTACGTGCCGCTGGGCGGCGTGGCGATCAACACCGAGATCGCCGCCACCTTCGCCGAGCGGCCGTTCCCCGGCGGGCTCACCTACTCCGGGCACCCGCTGGCCTGCGCCTCGGCGGTGGCCACCATCAACGCGATGGCGGAGGAGGGCATCGTCGAGAACGCCAAGCACATCGGCGAGACGGTGCTCGGCCCGGGTCTGCGCGAGCTGGCCGAGCGGCACCCCTCGATCGGCGAGGTGCGCGGTCTGGGCGCGTTCTGGGCGCTCGACCTGGTCAAGGACCGGGCGACCCGCGAGCCGCTCGTCCCGTACAACGCCGCGGGCGCCGACAACGCGCCGATGGCCGAGCTGGCCGCCGCCTGCAAGCAGCGCGGGCTCTGGCCGTTCGTCAACATGAACCGCTTCCACGTCGTCCCGCCGTGCACCGTCACCGAGGAGGAGGCCAAGGCTGGCCTCGCGGTGCTGGACGAGGTGCTGTCGCTCACCGACGCGCACGCTGTCTGACGTACCTACCAGGACGGCCCCGGGCACCCGTGTCCGGGGCCGTCCCACGCTCCGGAAGGTCCCACATGCCCAGCAGCTCCACCCTGACCCGCCGCCCCGCCCCCGACCGCCCGCAGGGCCCCGCGCGCATACGCCGACGTTCCGTGCTCGGCGGGGCCGCGCTGCTCGGCGCCGGGACGCTGACCGGCTGCGGCATCCCGTCCGCGTACGTCGCCGAGGACCGCCGCTCGGCGCCGGACCGCTCGGAGAGCGACAAGCGGCTGAACTTCTCCAACTGGACGCAGTACATCGACACCGACGACCAGGGCAGGCGCCCGACCCTGGACACGTTCAGCGAGAAGACCGGGATCGCGGTCACCTACACCGAGGACATCAACGACAACGACGAGTTCTTCGGCAAGATCAGCCCGGTGCTCACCCAGGGCGCCGACCCGGGCCGGGACCTGATGGTGATCAGCGACTGGATGGCCGGGCGGTACGTCTCGCTGGGCTGGGTGCAGGCGATGGACCGGGCCAACCTTCCCAACGTCACCGCCAACCTGGACCCGCAGCTGTCGAACCCGGCCTTCGACCCCGGGCGCAAGCGCAGCGTGCCCTGGCAGTCCGGGATCACCGGCATCGCGTACAACCGCAAGGCGCTCGGCCGGGAGCTCAAGTCCACCGCCGACCTGTGGGCGCCCGACCTCAAGGGCCGGGTCACCCTGTTCGCCGGGCTGGACGAGGCGCTCGGGCTGCTGATGCTCTCCCAGGGCGCGGACATCACCGCCTTCGGCGACGACGACGCGCACCGGGCGATGGACCTGGTGCAGAAGATGGTCGACACCGGGCACGTCCGCCGCTTCACCGGCAACGACTACACCAGCGACCTCGCCTCCGGCGCCGCGGTCGCCTGCCAGGCCTACTCCGGCGACGCCGTCCAACTCACCGCCGAGAACCCGGACATCGCCTTCCTGGTGCCGGAGGAGGGCGGCGAGCTGTGGGCGGAGAGCCTGATGATCCCCAACCGGGCCGTCCACAAGCGCAACGCCGAGCTGCTGATCGACTACTACTACCAGCCGGAGGTGGCGGCTGAACTCGCCGCGGCCGTCCAGTACATCTGCCCGGTGCCGGCCGCCCGCGAGGTGCTGGCGAACAGCGGGGACAAGGACAAGGCCGAACTCGCCGAGAACCCGCTGGTGTTCCCGACCGAGGAGATGCGCGCCCGGCTGCACAGCATGCGCGACGTCACCTCGGCCGAGCGGCCGGAGCTGCACAAGGTCTGGGGGCGCATCACCGGGGTGTGACGCCGGGGCGCGACGCTCACCTGCGGACGGCGTCCAGCGCGAGCAGCGCCACGTGCAGGGACAGGCAGGACTCCACCTGGTCGAGGTCGACGCCGAGGATGCGCTCGACCTTGTGCAGCCGGTCGTAGAAGGACGGCCGGGACAGGTGCGCGGCGTCGGCCGCCGCCGACTTGTTCCGGCCCTGCTCCAGGTAGATCCGCAGCATCTGCACCAACTGGCCGTTGTGCTCGGCGTCGTGGGCCAGCAGCGGGCCCAACTCCCGTTCCACGTAAGTCTGCAGGCGGGCGTCGTCGCGCAGCAGGTGGAGCAGGCCGCGCAGCCGGACGTCGGGCAGCCGGTAGTAGGAGGCGGTCCGGCCGCCGCCGGGCGCGTCGTGCAGGGCCGCGTCGGCGACCTGGGCGGCCTCCAGCAGGGTGCGCCGCGCGTCGCGGACCGAGCCGACCGAGGAGCCGACCGCGACCACCGGGCCGGGGGCGTCGGCGCCCTCCCGGCCGGCGTCGGCGGACATCCGACGCAGGGTGGCCGAGAAGGAGTCCAGCGCGGAGTGCTCGTCCTGCTGGGCGCCGAGCGCGATCAGCAGGCCCACGCCCTCGTCGTCGAGCGCGCCGACCAGGGCGGACAGCCGGCAGGCCCGGACCGCGCCGGCGGCCAGCTCGGTGAAGTCGCGCAGCCGGGCCTGGGCCTCCAGCGCGGCCGGGATCGGCCCGCGGCGTTGGCGCAGCACCACGCCGACCAGCCGGCGCCCCTCCAGCGGGACGCCGAGTGCCTGGGCGCGCAGGGCCACCTCGGAGACGGTCAGCGCGTGGGTGAGGATGCCGGAGAGCAGGGTGCGGTGGGTCTGCCGTTCCAGGCTCTCCCGGTCGCGCACCACCAGCCGGTTGAGCGCCAGCGCCGAGGCGCCGCGCTCCAGCAGCATGGCGTGCGGGTGGGTCTCGCCCTCCGGTAGCGGACCCGGATCCTGGACCAGCACCAGCCGGCCCCAGTCCTGGCCGCGGGCGCCGACGGTGGTCACCAGCCAGCCGCTGCGCGGGTCGTGGCCGGTGCGGCCGGGCGGACGGACCCCGCGCGAGCGGCGCTCCCAGTCCTCCAGCAGCTCGGCCTCCGGGCGTCCGGCGCTGTCGTGGGCGAGCACCTGGTGGGCCAGGTTCTCCAGGACCACCGGCGCGCCCGCCATCCCGGCCACCTGGCGGATCACCTCGGGCGGCTCGGCGCCCTCCACCACCAGCTCGTTGAACACCTGGTGCACCGACTCGGAGACCCGCAGCTGCTCCAGCTGGGCGTTGACCACCAGGGCGTGCACGGCCTCGGTGACGGCGACGAAGCGCACCTCGCGGCGGAGCGCGATCAGCGGCAGCCCGCACTGCTCGGCGGCGTTCACCAGGGCGCGCGGCAGCGAGTCGAAGTAGCGCCGCCCGAACTCGACCACCAGGCCGGCCACCCCGACCTCGTCCAGGTCGCGGACGTAGCGGGCCAGGCCCGCGCGGTCCTCGGGCAGCGCGATGCCGGTGGTCAGCACCAGCTCGCCGCCCTGGAGCATCCCGGCGACGTCGGGCAGCTCGCTCACATGGACCCAGCGGACCGGCCGCTCCAGGCGGTCGGCGCCGGCCACCACCTGGGGCAGGCCGCGCCGCATCACCTCCAGGTCGAGCACGCGGGCGACGGTGGGAAGCATCGCGGGCCTCCAGAGCCGGGGAGCGGGAACATGGGGGGATCAGAGTGTCAGGTAAATCATCCATCGCGGCGACGACCTGTTGCCCTCCGAACGGCCTTGCACTCTGTAAGGCCCTTCGCGCCGAGACTGCCGAAGTGACCCTTGTCACGTCAACCCCGCAACGGGCAAGGTCAGCGGGACCGCAGACCCCCACGGCGGAAGCGCGAACCCGCAGCGTGCGGTCGGACCGCCGGCACTTGGAGGAACCAGATGGACCTGACCGACTTCGGCGCGGGCGCGCAGTACATCGCGGGCCGTCAGAGCCGGGGCGGCGGCGAACCCTTCCAGGTCGTCAACCCCGCCGACGGCAGCGTGGTCGAGCAGGTCGCGCTGGCCACCGCCGCCGATGTGGACACCGCCGTCGCCGCTGCGAAGGCCGCCCTGCCCGGCTGGTCCTCCGCCACCCCCGGCGCCCGGTCCGAGGCGCTCACCCGGCTCGCCGCCGTACTGACCGACGCGGCGCGGGACCTCGCCCGGGTCGAGACCGCGCAGACCGGCAAGCCGGTCAAGCTGGCCACCGAGTTCGACGTCCCCGGCACCATCGACAACACCGCCTTCTTCGCCGGCGCCGCCCGCAACCTGGAGGGCAAGGCGGCCGGCGAGTACTCCGGTGACCACACCTCCTACGTACGGCGCGAGGCGATCGGCGTGGTCGGCTCCATCTCGCCGTGGAACTACCCGCTGCAGATGGCCGCCTGGAAGATCCTCCCGGCCATCGCCGCCGGCAACACCATCGTGCTCAAGCCGGCCGAGCTGACCCCGCTGACCTCGCTGATGTTCGCCCGGGCCTGCACCGAGGCGGGCATCCCGGACGGCGTGGTCAACGTGGTCACCGGCGCCGGGCGCACGGCCGGCGAGCACCTGGTCGCCCACCCCGACGTCGCGATGGTCTCCTTCACCGGCTCCACCGCGGTCGGCCGGCGGGTCGCCGAACTCGCCACCGCGAGCGTCAAGCGCACCCACCTCGAACTCGGCGGCAAGGCCCCGTTCGTGGTCTTCGACGACGCCGACCTGGACGCCGCGGTGCACGGCGCCGTCGCCGCCTCGCTGATCAACGGCGGCCAGGACTGCACCGCCGCCACCCGCGCCTACGTCCAGCGCCCGCTGTACGAGGCCTTCGTGGCCGGGGTGGCCGAGCTGTACGCGGCGATCCGGATCGGCGACCCGCGCAATCCGCACACCGACCTCGGCCCGCTGGTCTCGTACACCCACCGGGACCGGGTGGCCGGCTTCGTGGAGCGCGCCCGTTCCTACGCCACCGTGGTCACCGGCGGCCCCGCGCCGGAGCGGGGCCACGACGGCACCGACCTCACCCGGGGCGCCTACTACGCGCCGACCCTGATCACCGGCGCGGCCCAGGACAGCGAGGTGGTCCAGGGGGAGGTGTTCGGCCCGGTGCTGGTCGTGCTGCCCTTCGACGGCGACGACGAGGGCCTGCGGCTGGCCAACGACACCCCGTACGGCCTGGCCGCCTCCGCCTGGACCGGCAACGTGCACCGCTCGCTGCGCGCCACCCGGGAGATCGCCGCCGGGTGCGTCTGGGTCAACGACCACATCCCGATCATCAGCGAGATGCCGCACGGCGGGTACAAGGCGTCCGGCTACGGAAAGGACATGTCCCAGTACTCGCTCGACGAGTACACCCAGGTCAAGCACGTCATGTTCGACACCACCGCGGTGGCCCGCAAGGACTGGCACCGCACCGTCTTCGGCGACAGATAACCCCGGACCGGGGTGCTTCCCCCACGCACCCCCATTCCCCCAGGAGGCCCGATCCATGGCGTTCAAGGCGTTCAACGAGCTCACCGACGGTCTGCCCGAACCGGTCCGCAGGGCCTGGGAACGCAGTCTGACCGGCGGCCGGGCCGCGGTCGGCCGCCGCACCCTGCTGCGCGCCGCCGCGCTGACCGCCGGGGCGGGCACCCTGGCCGCCTGCGGCATCCCGGCGGCCCCCCGGGCGACCGGCGACTCGACCGCGGGCGCCGCCAAGGACCTCTCGGACGGCGAGAGGGAGGTCGACTTCTCCAACTGGCCGCTGTACGTGGACACCGACGAGAAGGACAAGCAGAAGCACGGCACCCTGGACGCCTTCACCGCCGCCACCGGCATCAAGGTCAAGTACAACGAGGACGTCAACGACAACGTCGAGTTCTTCGGCAAGATCAAGCCGCAGCTCGCGTCCGGCCAGGACACCGGCCGCGACCTGATGGTGCTCACCGACTGGATGGCCGCCCGGCTGATCCGGCTCGGCTGGGCGCAGAAGCTCAACCCGGCGAACGTCACCACCGCGATCACCAACATCGAGGCCCGCTTCCGCGCCCCCGACTGGGACCCGGGCCGGCTCTACTCCTACCCGTGGGCCGGGATCCAGACCGTCGTCGCGTACAACCGCAAGGCGACCAAGGGGAAGGAGGTCACCAGCGTCTCGCAGCTGCTGGACGACCCCGACCTCAAGGGCCGGGTCACCTTCCTGTCCGAGATGCGCGACACCATCGGGATGGTCCTGCTGGACCTGGGCAAGGATCCGGCCAAGTTCACCGCGGACGACTACGACGGCGCGATCGCCCGGGTGCAGAAGGCCGTCGACAGCAAGCAGATCCGCCGCTTCACCGGCAACGACTACGGCCAGGAGCTCTCCTCCGGCGACATCGCGGCCTGCGTCGCCTGGGGCGGCGACCTGATCCAACTGCGCGCCGACAACCCGGACATTGAGTTCGTGATCCCGGAGAAGGGCTACCTCGCCTCGACCGACAACATGCTGGTCCCGGCCAAGGCGCGGCACAAGGCGAACGCGGAGAAGCTGATCGACTTCTACTATCAGCCGAAGATCGCGGCGCAGCTGGTCGCGGGCATCGGCTTCGTCTCCGCCGTCACCGGGATGAAGGACGAGCTCGCCACCCTCGCCCCGGACAGCGCGGCCAACCCGCTGGTCGTACCCACCCCCGAGATGGCGGCCAAGGCGCACGTGTTCCGCACGCTCACCGAGAGCGAGGAGAGCGACTTCGAGCAGAAGTTCTCCAAGCTCATCGGCGCCTGACCCCCGTTCACGGCCGAGAAACCCAGGAAGACATCCCATGACAGACCAGCTGCGCGACGCGGCCGGCGGCGACGTCCGCCTCACCGGCATTGGCAAGACCTACGGCGCCTTCACCGCCGTCCACCCGCTCGACCTGACCGTCCCCCAGGGCTCCTTCTTCGCTCTGCTCGGCGCCTCCGGCTGCGGCAAGACCACCACCCTGCGCATGATCGCCGGCCTGGAGGAGCCCACCAGCGGCACCGTTCTGATCGGCGGACAGGACGTCACCGCCCTGCCCCCGTACAAGCGGCCGGTGAACACCGTCTTCCAGAGCTACGCGCTCTTCCCGCACCTGGACATCTTCGAGAACGTCGCCTTCGGCCTGCGCCGGCGCGGCAGGAAGGACGTCAAGAAGCAGGTCGACGAGATGCTGGAGCTGGTCGAGCTCGGCCAGTACGCCCGGCGCAAGCCGCACCAGCTCTCCGGCGGCCAGCAGCAGCGCGTCGCGGTCGCCCGCGCGCTGATCAACCACCCCCAGGTGCTGCTGCTGGACGAGCCGCTCGGCGCCCTCGACCTCAAGCTGCGCCGCCAGATGCAGCTGGAGCTCAAGCGGATCCAGACCGAGGTCGGCATCACCTTCGTGCACGTCACCCACGACCAGGAGGAGGCCATGACCATGGCCGACACCATCGCGGTGATGAACGGCGGCCGGGTCGAGCAGCTGGGCGCGCCCGCCGAGCTGTACGAGAACCCCGCTACCACCTTCGTGGCCAACTTCCTCGGCCAGTCAAACCTGCTGCCCGCCGAGGTCACCGGCGGCGCGGGCGAGGACCTGCTGCTCACCGTGGCCGGCGCCCGCCTCGCCGTGCCGAAGGCGCGCTGCGCCACCGAGGCCAAGCGGGTCCACCTGGGCGTGCGCCCGGAGAAGATCACCATCACCCACGGCTCCGAGAAGGCCGCCGAGGGCCGCAACGCGCTGGCCGGCACCGTCGTCGACTCCAGCTTCATCGGCGTCTCCACCCAGTACCTGGTGCGCACCGACGGCGGCCAGGAGGTCACCGTCTTCGAGCAGAACATGGAGCGCGACGCCCGGATCGTCCCCGGCGCCGCCGTCCTGCTGCACTGGAACCCGGCGCACTCCTTCGCCCTGGACGCCTCGCAGGCGATCGACGCGGGCACCGCGGAGGAGGCCGCATGACCGCCACCACCCTGGCCGCGCCGCCGCAGGCCGTACCCCCGGATCGCAGCCCGTCGTCGGGCCGGGAACCGAAGCCGAGGCGCAAGCTCACCCCGTACTGGCTGCTGCTGCCCGGCATCGCCTGGCTGGTCGTCTTCTTCGCCGTGCCGATGGTGTACCAGGCGTCCACCTCACTGCAGACCGGCTCCCTCGAAGAGGGATTCAAGGTCACCTGGCACATCTCGACCTACTGGGACGCCCTGGTCGAGTACAAGTGGCACTTCGTGCGCTCGTTCTCCTACGCGGCGATCGCCACCGTGCTCTGCCTGGCCGTCGGCTACCCGCTCGCGTACACCATCGCCTTCAAGGCGAACCGGCGCTGGCGCAACGTCATCCTGATCCTGGTCATCGCGCCGTTCTTCACCAGCTTCCTGATCCGCACGCTGGCCTGGAAGACCATCCTGTCCGACGGCGGCCCGGTGGTCGGCGCGCTGAACACCCTGCACGTCCTGGACGTCACCAACGCGCTCGGCCTCACCTCCGGGGACCGGGTGCTGGCCACCCCGCTCGCCGTGGTCTGCGGTCTGACGTACAACTTCCTGCCGTTCATGATCCTGCCGCTGTACACCTCGCTGGAGCGGATCGACCCCCGGCTGCACGAGGCGGCCGGCGACCTGTACGCCCGGCCGTTCACCACCTTCCGCAAGGTCACCTTCCCGATCTCGCTGCCGGGCGTGGTCGCGGGCACCCTGCTCACCTTCATCCCGGCCTCCGGCGACTACATCAACGCCCAGCTGCTGGGCTCGCCGAGCGAGCAGATGGTCGGCAACGGCATCCAGAAGCAGTTCCTGAACGTGCTCGACTACCCCACGGCGGCCGCGCTGAGCTTCATCCTGATGGCCCTGATCCTGGGCATGGTGACGGTCTACATGCGCAAGGCCGGGACGGAGGAACTGGTCTGATGTCCCGGATTTCCAAGTGGATCCGCGCCCACCTGGTGGTGCTGGCCGGCCTGCTGGCCCTCGCCTACCTGGTGCTGCCCAACCTGGTCGTGCTGGCCTTCTCGTTCAACAAGCCGGTCGGCAAGTTCAACTACGAGTGGAACGAGTTCTCCACCGACGCCTGGACCAACCCCTGCGGCGTGGCCGACATGTGCCAGTCGCTTTCGCTCAGCCTGCAGATCGCGGTGCTCGCCACCATCGGCGCCACCGTGCTCGGCACCATGGTCGCCTTCGCGCTGGCCCGCCACCGCTTCCGCGGCCGCTCGGCCACCACCGCGATGATCTTCCTGCCGATGGCCATGCCCGAGGTGGTCATGGCCGCCTCGCTGGGGACGCTGTTCCTCAACATGCGCATCCCGTTCGGCTTCACCACCATCCTCATCGCGCACATCATGTTCTGCCTCAGCTTCGTGGTGACGGCGGTCAAGGCGCGCGTGATGAGCATGGACCCGAGGCTCGAACAGGCCGCCCAGGACCTCTACGCGACCCCCACCCAGACCTTCCTGAGGGTCACCCTGCCGCTGGCCGCCCCCGGCATCGCCGCCGGTGCGCTGCTCAGCTTCGCGCTCTCCTTCGACGACTTCATCATCACCCAGTTCAACTCGGGCCCGACCACGGTCACCTTCCCGATGTTCGTCTGGGGCGCCTCGCAGCGCGGCATCCCGGTGCAGGTGAACGTCATCGGCACCGCGATGTTCGTCGCCGCGGTCGCGCTGACCGTCGTCGGGCAGTGGATCGGCAACCGTCGGAAGGCCGCCGCCTGACGCACCACCCGACGTACGGCCGGCAGCGGTGGCTCACAACCGTCATCTATTCGCAGAAAGTGGCTGATAATGCATGGACTCCGCCCGCGCACTCAGTGACGCCAGGCCCACCCCCTTCTGGCTGGAGGACCCCGGTCGGCCGGAGGCGTTGCCCGCCCTGGTCGGCGACACCACCTGCGACCTGCTGGTCGTCGGCGGCGGCTACTCCGGCCTGTGGACCGCCCTCATCGCCAAGGAACGCGACCCCTCACTGGACGTCGTGCTGGTCGAGGGCAACGAGGTCGGGTGGGCCGCGTCCGGGCGCAACGGCGGATTCTGCGCGGCCAGCCTCACCCACGGCTTCGGCAACGGCCTGCAGCGCTGGCCCGCCGAACTCGCCCAGCTGGAACGCCTCGGCGCCGCCAACCTCGACGGCATCGAGGCCGCCCTCAAGCGCTACGGCATCGACGCCGAGTGGGAGCGCACCGGCGAGATCGACATCGCCACCCAGCCCCACCAGGTCGAGGAGCTGCACGAGATCGCCGAGGCCGTCGCCCGGTACGGCTTCGACCTCACCGTCCTGGACGCCGACCAGCTGCGCGCCGAGGTGAACTCGCCGACCTTCCTGGGCGGCCTCTGGGACAAGGAGGGAGTGGCGATGGTCCACCCCGCCAAGCTCGCCTGGGGCCTCAAGGACGCCTGCCTGAGCCAGGGCGTGCGGATCTTCGAACACACCCGGGCCACCGACGTGCGGGAGCACGGCAGCGGCATGGCCGCCCGCACCCCGTACGGCCGGGTGTTCGCCCGCCGGGTCGCGCTCGGCACCAACGTCTTCCCGTCCCTGCTCAAGCGCGTCCGTCCGTACATCGTGCCGGTGTACGACTACGCACTGATGACCGAGCCGCTCGACGACGAGCAGCTCGCCGCGATCGGCTGGCGCGGCCGCCAGGGGTTGGGCGACAGCGCCAACAAGTTCCACTACTTCCGGCTCTCCGCCGACAACCGGATCCTCTGGGGCGGCTACGACGCCGTCTACCACTACGGCGGCCACGTCCGGCACGAGTACGACCAGCGGCCGGAGACCTTCCGCACCCTGGCCAACCACTTCTTCCGCTGCTTCCCGCAGCTGGAGGGGCTGCGCTTCACCAACGCCTGGGGCGGCGCCATCGACACCTGCAGCCGGTTCTCGGCGTTCTTCGACACCGCGTACCGGGGCAAGGTCGCCTACGCGGTCGGGTACACCGGGCTCGGCGTCGGCGCGACCCGCTTCGGCGCCGAGGTGATGCTCGACCTGCTCGCCGGCGAGCGCACCGAACGCACCTCGCTGGACATGGTGCGCTCCAAGCCGCTGCCGTTCCCTCCCGAACCGGTGCGCTGGGCGGGGATCGAGATCACCACGCGGTCGCTGGAGCGGTCCGACCGCAACGGCGGCCACCGCAACCTCTGGCTGCGCACGCTCGACCGGCTGGGGCTCGGCTTCGACAGCTGACCCCGCCCAGCGCGTCACGCGACCCGTGCAGTCACGCGACCCGTGTAAGAGGGACCCGCCGTCCGCCTCTTCCTGGTGACGGCGGGTCTCGGTCTTCCGCCGTCCGACCGGGACGAACGGCGAGAAACGGGGACACGACATGGAGAGCACCGGACTGCACTGGCTCGCCCAGGTGGCACCGGACCCGGAAACCTTCCGGGCACAGTGGGAACGCTCCGGGCTGGGCCTGATGCTGTTACCGGCGGGACGCCGCTGGGACGTCCTCTCCGTCCCCCGGACGGCTCGGGCGCCCCGCCCTGGAGGTCCTGGACACCGGCTCCCGCGGCCCGGTGCTCACCGACTTCGGGGACGAGCACGTCAGCTTCCTGGTGCCGGTCGGCACCGCCGCCCGCTGGGTCGGCACCGGCGTGCGCTGCGCGGGGGAGGGCACCTGGATCGTCGTCCCGCACCCCGAACGCAGCAGTCGGGGCGTGCGATGGCTGGTCCCGCCCGACGGCTCCGGGCGGCTCAACGACCCGGTGTTCCTGGAACTCGCCCTGCACGAGGCGGCGGCCGGACTCACCGGCTGGTGAGCGTCCGAGCGTCCGGCGGCGCGGCGCGCGGCGTGGGCGGTCGCGTCAGACTGGAGGCGTGACCACCGCTCCGCACGCCGTCGACGCCGCCCTGCGACCGGGCCTCGCCCAGCTGCGACTGGCCGCCCTGGCCGCGCCCGTCTGCGCCCGGTACGGACTGGCGCTGGCCGGTGGGCACGCGCTGCGTGCCCACGGCGTGGCGGCCTGCGCGCAGGACGGGCTCACCCTGGCGACCGGCGGCGCCGACCTGCCGGAGGTGGGCTCCGCGCTGGCCGAGGCCTATCGCGCGGCGGGCGGCGGAGTCGTCGAGCGGCCCGGCACCCCGCGCCTGGAGCAGCTGACCGTACGGCTGGCGCTGGGCGCTCGCACCCACTCGGTGGAGCTGCGGAAGGAACCACTCGGCCACCCGCCGGTCCGGCTCGACCTGGGTGCCCCGGCACCGGACGAGCCGTCGGTGGTGCTGCCGGTGGTCGCCCTGGAGGACGCGGCGGCGCTCACCACCGCGCTGCTGGTCGACCGGGGCATGCCGCGCGACCTGATCGACGTGCACGCCCTCACCCGCTGCTACCGGGAGGGCGAACTGCTCGCGCTGGCTGGAGAGCTGGACCCGGAGTTCCAGCCGTCCGCGCTCGCCGACCGACTGGAGACGCTGGCCGAGGCCGCGGACGGCCGGTTCCGCGCCCGGGGCGTCGAGGCCGGCTCGGTGGACGGGCTGAAGCGGTGGGCGCTGGCCTGGGCACAGGATCTGCGGCTGGACCTGCTGGAGACCCAGGAGGCGGCGGACGGGCTGCACGACCCGTACCTGGAGGACGAGGAGTCCTGAGTCATGGGCTGGGGGTTTACGCGTTCGGAGTAGCGACCGAACGACCTGTAAGGCTGAATCCGCGATCCCCGTCAGCCTGTTCGTTGAGCCTCGCCGGGACGGCCACCAGACTGGGAGATGAGCGCGGTAGCCCCGTGAATTCCCGTCGCCCACCCCTCGCGGGGGCGGCGCCAGACCGGACCGGTGGCAGGACGCCGCCCGGGACTTCGGAGGCAGACGGACCTTGAGCAAGCACATCATTCACTGGATCGGCGGCGGCCCCGTCGCCACCGCCGGCGCGGCGCCCCGCCGCGGTGACATCTTCGACCCGGCCACCGGCCAGGTCTCCGGCCACGTCGACTTCGCCGAGATCGCCGAGGTCGACCAGGCCGTGGCCGCCGCCGCCTCGGCCTTCGCCGAGTGGCGCACCGCCTCGGTGGCCAGGCGGACCACGGTGCTCTTCGCCTTCCGCGAGCTGCTGAACGCCCGCCGGGACGAGCTGGCCTCGATCATCGTGTCCGAGCACGGCAAGGTGCACTCGGACGCGCTGGGCGAGATCGCCCGCGGCCTGGAGGTCGTCGAGTACGCCTGCGGCATCCCGCAGCTGCTCAAGGGCGGCTTCACCGAGCAGGCCTCCACCGGCATCGACGTCTACTCGATCCGCCAGCCGCTCGGACCGGTCGCGATCATCTCGCCGTTCAACTTCCCGGCGATGGTGCCCATGTGGTTCTTCCCGATCGCCATCGCGGCCGGCAACACCGTCGTGGTGAAGCCCTCGGAGAAGGACCCGTCGGCCGCCAACTTCCTGGCCGGGCTGTGGAAGGAGGCCGGGCTGCCGGACGGCGTCTTCAACGTCGTGCACGGTGACAAGGTGGCCGTCGACCGCCTGCTGGAGCACCCGGACATCAAGTCCGTCAGCTTCGTCGGCTCCACCCCGATCGCCCGCTACGTCTACGAGACCGGCACCCGCTACGGCAAGCGCGTCCAGGCCCTGGGCGGCGCCAAGAACCACATGCTGGTCCTGCCGGACGCCGACCTCGACCTCGCCGCCGA
Source organism: Kitasatospora sp. NPDC101155 (assembly GCF_044768305.1). Taxonomy (NCBI): domain Bacteria; kingdom Bacillati; phylum Actinomycetota; class Actinomycetes; order Kitasatosporales; family Streptomycetaceae; genus Kitasatospora; species Kitasatospora sp. NPDC101155. The sequence goes on from NZ_JBIWPN010000031.1 coordinate 100,398, forward strand.
CGCCGCCGTCAACGCCGGCTTCGGCGCGGCCGGCGAGCGCTGTATGGCCGTCTCCGTCCTGGTCGCGGTCGACCCGATCGGCGACGAGCTGGTCGACAAGATCAAGCAGCGGATCGCCGGCCTGAAGGTCGGCCCCGGCTGCAACGGCGACTCCGAGATGGGCCCGCTGGTCACCGGCCAGCACCGCGACAAGGTCACCTCCTACGTCGAGTCCGGCCTCGCCGACGGCGCCGAGCTCGCCGTGGACGGCCGCAAGCACCCGATCACCACCGAGGACGAGAACGGCGCCCCGACCGCGGACGGCTTCTGGCTCGGCCCCACGCTGTTCGACCACGTGAAGCCGGGCATGTCCGTCTACAACGACGAGATCTTCGGCCCGGTCCTCTCGGTCGTGCGCGTGGCCTCCTACGAGGAGGGCCTGGCGCTCATCAACGCCAACCCGTACGGCAACGGCACCGCCCTCTTCACCAACGACGGCGGCGCGGCCCGGCGCTTCCAGTTCGAGGTGGAGGTCGGCATGGTCGGCATCAACGTGCCGATCCCGGTGCCGGTCGCCTACTACTCCTTCGGCGGCTGGAAGGCCTCGCTCTTCGGCGACACCCACGCGTACGGCCCGGACGGCGTGCACTTCTTCACCCGAGGCAAGGCCGTGACCCAGCGCTGGCTGGACCCGTCGCACGGCGGTATCAACCTCGGCTTCCCCACCAACAGCTGAGCCAGGGTCGCTGAGCCTCGCAGCCGAAGTAGGGCTGGTCGGCCCCCTCTCCCCGGGGCCGACCAGCCCTTCTGCATGCCGGTTGCATCCGCCCGCCGAAGCGCGTACAGTTCTTCGAGCTGCCTGGCAGGGAGCACCGGACACGCGTCTGCGCGGACGGTCCCGGGGTAGCCAATCCTCTGAAACACCTTTCCGGTTCGTGCCGGTCGTTTTCGCGTTCTCGCGGTGCGGCTCGGTGCTCATTCGGCGTGCGCGTTTTATCGGATTGCGGTCGATTCGCTTTTCCGAGCGGGGATCGGCTAGAGTTTGAAACGTCGGACGGGGCGTCAAACCCCGAAAGACACCGGCGAGTTGGATGAACGAAGCCCCGGAAACGGAGCGGAAAACATCTGATAAGCTGGAAACACGAAAGAACGAAGCGCCCGGAGGGCCCGCT
>NZ_JBIWPN010000032.1:0-98107 GCF_044768305.1 Kitasatospora sp. NPDC101155
CCGTTGCGGTTAACGCCGCACGACGGGTTCGGGAGGAGGCCGCTGGGAAAAGGGCCAGCTCACATGCTGGCACCTCGCCCGGCGGCCCACCTCGCACTCGACCTCCCCTCGCCTGCCAACCCGCACGACTGAGTGCGGTCCGCTGGTGGCGCAGGAAGTCGGCCCCGTCGACTTCCTGCACAGGCTGGGTACCATCGGGCCTGTGAACTCGTACTGGCACGTCGTACTGCCACCGCTCAGCGCCTGATCGGGCGCGCGCTTCGGTGGCTTGATCCCTGAGACTCCCGGTTCGGCCTGGTGTGGCCGCCGTGGGGCTGTGGCGTGCGCCCGTTCTCGAAACCAGTTCCCCTGACGGTCTTCGACGACGGAAGTTCACGACTGTGCCGAATCGTTTGTCTGCGCCTGCCCGTACCGACCTGACCCCTGCTGTCCGCCGCACCGGTCCCCTCGGCGGGCCCGTACCGATCCTCATCGCCGCCCTGCTGTGGGGCACCACCGGGACCGCCAGCTCGCTGGCGCCCGCCGGCGCCCCGGCGACCGGGATCGGCTCCGCCGCGCTGGTGCTCGGCGGGCTGCTGCTGTTCGTCACCGACCGCACCGCCTGGACGCTGCCCCGGCGGTGCGGCACGCGTGAGCGGTGGCTGCTGGCGGTGGGGGCCGTCGCGGTGACGGGGTACCCGCTCACCTTCTACCCGGCGGTGACCCGCACCGGGGTGGCGGTGGCCACCGTGATCGCCCTGGGAAGCGCACCGGTCTTCACCGGGCTGCTCGGCTGGCTCGCCCGGCAGGGACGGCCCAGTGGGCGGTGGGCCGGGGCCACGGCGCTGGCCGTGCTGGGCTGCGGGGTGCTGGTGCTCGGGCCCGAACTCGCCGGTGGCGGCGCGGCGGTGAACCCCGTCGGAGTGCTGCTGGCGGCGCTCTCCGGGCTGTCGTACGCGGTGTACTCGCTGATCGGCGGCCGGCTGATCGCGGCCGGGCACCCGTCGGCCGGGATGATGGGCGCGATGTTCGGCGGGGCGGCGCTGCTGGTGCTGCCGGTGTTGCTGGGCGGCTCGGTGCAGTGGCTGGCCTCGGCGCGGGGCACGGGGGTGGTGCTGCACCTCGCGGTGATCACCACCTTCCTCGCGTACCGCCTGTTCGGCCACGGCCTGCGGCACACCTCCGCCCAGACCGCCACCACGCTGACGCTCGCCGAACCCGCCGTCGCCGCCGTCCTCGGCGTCGCGGCCCTGGGGGAGCGGCTGCCCGCCGTCTCCTGGTGCGGCCTCGCGGTGCTCGCGGGCGGCTTGGCGGTCCTGACGTTCCCGGGCCGCCGGTAGTTCAGTCGCTGCGCAGGAAGTCGCCCGGCCGACTTCCTGCGCGGCAACCGCCCGGTGGCTAGGGTGAGGTGATCGTGTGATCGTCGGGAGCCACGTCGCTTGTGGTGCGGGGCTCTTGGCGTTCCGGCTTGTCGAGGGCGGGGGACTGGTCATGGAGGAGTTCGCGGGTCCGTCGGAGGTGCTCGCCCGCTACCGTCGGGCGATGCTCGACCTCGACGCCGATGCGCTGGCCGAGCTGTACGCCGAGGACGGGGTGCACGAGTTCCCGTTCCTGTTCCCGGGGATGCCCGAGCGGTACCGGGGGCGCGAGGAGGTGCGGGCCGGGTACCGGGCGGCGTGGGGTGCGAGCACCGCGCGGCCGCAGGAGATCCGGGAGGTCGCCGTCCACCCGAGCACCGATCCCGAGGTGCTCACCGTCGAGCAGTGCGTGATCGGTACCGACGCCGCTACCGGCAGGCCGTTCAGCCTGCCGGGGCTGCTCGTGCTGCGGGTCCGGGACGGCCGGCTGGTGCACGTCCGGGACTACATGGACGGCCTGGGCGTGGCCCGTGCCATGGGGCGGCTGGCCGCCGTGGCGGCGCGGCTGGAGGAGCAGGGCTGACGGTCGGTCGGGTGGCGTCGTTCCGCGATCTTGACCGTGTTCGGGCGACTACGATCAGCGGATATGACGACGCCGCCCGATGAAGGCATCCACCCGTTCCGCATCGCCGTTCCGGAGAGCGACCTGGAGGACCTGCGCCAGCGCCTCGACCGAACGCGCTGGCCGGACGAGCTGCCGGGGGTCGGCTGGGCCTACGGGATCCCGCGCGGCTACCTGATGGAGCTGGCCGGCTACTGGCGGCACGAGTACGACTGGCGGGCCGCCGAGGCGCGGCTCAACCAGTGGCCGCAGTTCACCACGACGATCGACGGCGCCAACATCCACTTCCTGCACGTCCGTTCGCCGGAGCCGGACGCGGTGCCGCTGCTGCTGTCGCACGGCTGGCCCGGTTCGATCGTCGAGTTCGCCGAGCTCATCGGACCGCTCACCGACCCCCGGGCGCACGGGGCGGGCCCCTCGCCGGCCTTCCACCTGGTGATCCCGAGCCTGCCCGGTTTCGGCTTCTCCGGTCCGACCCGGGAGGCCGGCTGGGAGTACCGGCGGGTGGCGGCGGCCTTCGCCGAGCTGATGCGACGGCTGGGCTACGACTCGTACGGGGTGCAGGGCGGCGACTGGGGCTCCGCGATCTCGCGGGAGCTCGGCCGGGTGCACCCCGAGCGGGTGATCGGGGTGCACCTGAACCTGATCCCGGGGGGTGCGGCGGAGAGCGAGCCCACCGAGGAGGAGCTCGCCGGGCTCTCCGCGCCGGAGCGGGCGCGGACGCTGGCCTCCTGGGAGCGGATGCGCGAGTGGAACCGGGAGCGCAAGGGCTACGCGGACATCCAGACCACCCGGCCGCAGACCCTCGCGTACGGCCTCACCGACTCGCCGGTCGGTCAACTGGCCTGGATCGCCGAGAAGTTCAAGGAGTGGACGGACTCCGCGGAGCGCCCTGAGGACGCCGTCGACCGGGACCAGCTGCTCACCAACGTGATGCTCTACTGGCTCACCGGGACGGCCGGGTCCTCGGCCCGGCTCTACTACGAGCGCACCCACGCCGACTACTGGGGCCAGCCGGCCGAGCCGTCGACCGCCCCGACCGCCGTGGCGCTGTTCCCGGAGGAGAACTTCCTGGTCCTGCGGCACATCGCGGAGCGGACCAACAACATCGTGCGCTGGACGGAGCTGGACCGGGGCGGCCACTTCGCCGCGATGGAGGAGCCGGACCTGCTGGCCGCCGACATCAGGGCCTTCTTCGGGTGGCTGCGCCCGGCGGGCGCCTAGCCGCAGCGGTGCGCCGCCTCCAGCCCGTGCGGGGAGGCGGCGCCGCTCAGGCCCGGGTGGTGCCGGGTTCGGGCTCCGCGAAGACCCCGTACAGCAGCAGGTCGAGGACGGCGAGCAGTTCCTTGGTGAGTGCGCCCTTGCGGCCGGGGTTCATGCACCAGCGGTACAGCGTGCCGAGGTAGAGGTCGCGCAGCGCGTTGCCGACCTGGTCGGGGCGGATCCCCTCGCGGAACTCGCCGCGCCGTACGCCGTCGGCGACCAGTTCGGAGAACAGCTCGGCGAGGTAGGGCTCCTCCAGGAGCGGCCGGCCGGCCCGGACCCAGGCCATCAGCATGGCCCCGGTCTCCTTCTGGTCCTCCTCGTTCATCTTCCCGAGGGCGCGCATGCAGCGCTGCAGCCGGGTCCGGGTGGCGCCGGCGCCCAGGGCGTCCGCGGCGAGGGAGCCGCGCAGCTTGTCGCGGCGCTTCTCGCCCCACGTCCCGAGCAGGTCCTCCTTGCGCTGGAAGTAGTTGAAGAAGGTGCCGCGCGCGACGTCGGCGCGTTCCGCGATCTCGTCGATCGAGGTCTCGTCGTAGCCCTGTTCGGTGAACAGCGTGAGGGCGGCGGTGTAGAGGCGCTCCCTGACCCGTAGCTTGTTGCGCTCGCGGCGCCCGAGTGGCGCCGCCTCCGGCGCGGCTTCAGCTCCCGTGGAGTTCAACGGGCTCTCCGATCAGTGGTGGCTGTCGGGGAGGGCCCACTCCTCCCCGACTTGGTGCACCACAGTTTAACTATGATTCGTAGTTGAAGTTGTCCTCCATCAAGAGCCTTGATAGCTGTCGAACTTTTCAGCCTATGGCCGCCAGAAGACCGTTGAGGCTCTCCGAGCCGAGCAGGCGCCCTGCGGTGAGGTCCAGCCCGCAGTCCGAGCGGACCTGCGCCCGCAGTTGCGCGGCCATCAGCGAGTCCAGTCCCAGGTCGCGCAGCGAGCGGCGGCGGTCGATCGCCGCCTCGGGCAGGTCGAGCAGCCGGGACACCCGCTGGAGCAGCGCGTCCGTCGCGGCGCGCGCGGGCTCGGGGGCCGGCTCGGCGGCCACGGCCGCCAGGACCGGCTCGGCGTTCACCGGCACCGGCACCGGGGCCGGACGGGCGTTCACCGATACCGGCCGGGGGCGGGCCAGCGACCGGGCCGCCGGTACGGCGGGGCGCCGCCGGGCCAGGGCCCCGGCCAGCCGGCCGCGGACGCCGGCCGCCGGCGCGGCGAGGGCGACCAGCTCGATGTCGAGGAACTCGGCGAGCACCGAGCCGTCGGTGGCGAGCAGGAGGACGTCGCCCCGGGCCCGTCGGCCGCCCGGGCCGGGCGTGACGCGGCACAGGGTCCAGTACGCGTCGGCGAGTTCGGCGTGGCGGCGGACGGCGCCGAAGCCGGCGGGCACGTAGCCGGCGCCCGCCGGGTAGCCGGCGAGCATGGCCAGCAGCCCCGCCTCGTAGCCGACGGCGGTCGAGGCGCCGGCGCGGCGCACCCGGGCGACGACTCGTCCGCCGCGCCGCCAGGCGTGCTCGACCGTCCGCAGTCCCGTGCCGACCTCGAAGCCGCGTTCGGCGGCGCCCACGTACAGGGCGTCGGCGGACAGGTACTCGCGGTGGCGGGCCAGGCTGGTCTCCAGCAGCTCCCGCCGGTCGGGAGCGGCGCACGCGGTGGTGGGCTCCAGGCGGCCGAGCGCGCAGAGTTCCGGGCCGGCGCCGTGGTTGCGGCGGGCCTCGACCCGGACCGCGCGGGCGCCGTCCGGACCGGGCGCGTCCACGGTGACGAGCAGCACGGCGGTGGGGACGTCGGCGAGGGTGAGCGCGGCGTCGCCCAGGCGCACCCCGGCCAGGGTGAAGTGCTGCCCGGGCGCGGCCTCGCGCGCGGCGGCGAACGCGGCCTCCAGGTAGACGGAGGGGAAGACCGGCTCCACCCCGCTCACCCCCACCCCGGCGCCGACGGCGGGCAGGCCCCAGGCGTCCAGCCGGAATTCGCGCACCGGCGGCGCGGACACGGCGGCCGGTGCGGTGGCCTGCGCCGCGGCGCTCTGGCGCAGCCGGGTGGCGTCCCAGGGGTAGGCGGGCAGGGGCACCACCGGGGGCTCGAAGCCGTACCAGCGCGACCAGTCGACGGCGGCGCCCCGGGTGAACGCCCGGCCCACCGCCTCCAGCAGCAGGACCGCCTCGTCGCCGCCGCGCCGCAGGGTGGGGACGGCGGCGGGCTCGGCGCCGCCCGCGGTGACCGTCTCGTCGATCGCCGTGGTCAGCACCGGATGCGGGCTGACCTCCAGGAACACGGTGTCGGTCTTGGCCAGGTGCTGCACGGCCTCGACGAAGCGGACCGGGCGGCGCAGGTTGTCCAGCCAGTAGCGCGGGTCGAGTTCCGCGCCGGTGGTGGGGGCGGCGGTCACGCTGGACATCAGGGCGGTCCGGGCCGGGCGCGGCGCCAGGCCGTCCAGGGCGGCGAGCAGCTCCGCCCCGATCAGGTCCATGTCGGGGGAGTGCGAGGCCACCTCGACCTTGACCAGACGGCAGAGCACCCCGACGCCCTCCAGGCGCCTCGCGATCTCGGCCAGCGCGGTCGGCGGGCCGGCCAGCACGGTGGACGACGGGGAGTTCTGCGCCGCGACGCACACCGCGGCGAACTCCCGGTCGGAGGCGAGGAGTTCCTCGGCGCCCTCGGCGGAGAGCTCCACCGCGAGCATGGCGCCACGCCCGGCGAGCCGGCGCATCAGCCGGCTGCGGCGGCAGATCACCGCGGCGGCGTCGCGCAGCCCGAGCGCCCCGGCGCTCTGGGCGGCGGCGACCTCGCCCATGCTGTGGCCCACGCAGACGTCCGGGCTCAGGCCGGCCTCGCGCAGGGCGGCGTCCAGGGCGACGCCGACCGCCCACAGCGAGGGCTGGACCTTGTCCATGTCGGTGGGGAACTCCTCGACGTGGGTGAGCAGGTCGACCACCGACCAGCCGAGCTCCAGGCCGATCGCGGCGTCGCACTCCAGCAGCTTCTCCCGGAAGGCCGGGGAGGTCTCCAGCAGCCGGCGGCCCATGCCGGGCCACTGGGCGCCCTGGCCGGGGAAGACGAAGGCCAGCCGGCGGGGTTCGCCGAAGCCCGCCTCGGCGGTGCCGCCCTCGGGGACGGACTTCCCGGCGGCCAGCGCCCGCAGGCGCTCGGCGACCACCTCGTGGCTGTCGCCGCGGACCCACAGCCGGTAGGGGTGGGCGTCCCGGCGCAGGGCGGCGGCCGCGCAGAGTTCGGCGAGCGGGAGCTCGCGGCCGGGGCCGTCCGTCAGGTGGGTCGCGTAGGCCTCGGCCAGCCGGTTCAGCGAGCGGGCCGAGCGGGCGCTGAGCACCAGCAGCTGTTCGACGGTGCCGCGGCTCGGCGGTTCGGCGGCCGGGGCGGCGGGTTCGGCCGGGGCGGGGACGTACTCGCCGATCACCACATGGGCGTTGGTACCCGAGATGCCGAAGGAGCTGACGCCGAGCAGCGCCCGGTCGGCGGTCCGGGGCAGCGGGGTGTTGCGGGTGACGACGGTGACGCCGAGCTCCTCGCGCTCGATCACCGGGTTCGGCTCCGCGCAGTGCAGGGAGGCGGGGATGACGCCGTGTCGGGCGATCAGGACGGCCTTGATCAGCCCGGCTATGCCGGCCGCGGACTCGGCGTGGCCGATGTTGGTCTTCACCGAGCCGGTCAGCAGCGGGCGCCGGAGCGGGCGGGCGGTGGCGGTGGCGAGTGCCTGGAGTTCGACCGCGTCGCCGACCGAGGTGCCGGTGCCGTGGGCCTCCACGTAGTCGAGGTCCTGCGGGGAGACGCCGGCCGAGCGGCAGGCGGTACGCAGCATGTCGACCTGGCCGCTGATCGCGGGCTGCAGCAGGAGTCCGCTGCCCCGGCCGTCGTTGGTGACGGCGCTGCCGAGCAGGGTGGCCAGGATGCGGTCGCCGTCCCGTTCGGCGTCCGCGAGCCGTTTGAGCACGATGACGCCGACGCCGTCGCTGCGGACGAAGCCGTCGGCCCGGGCGTCGCCGAAGCGGCAGCGGCCGCCGGGCGACAGCATGCTGCCCTGGGAGTAGGCGATGGCGTCGTGGGGGGAGAGGACGAAGTTGACGCCGCCGGCGAGGGCGAGGTCGCACTCCCCGGCGAGCAGGCTCTGCCGGGCCTGGTGCACCGCGACCAGGGAGGAGGAGCAGGCGGTGTCGAGCACCACGCTGGGTCCGAAGAGGTCGAAGGCGAAGGAGAGCCGCCCGGCGGTGACGGCGCGCAGCCGGCTGCCGGCCACGTCGCGGACGTTCGGGCCGGTGGTGGAGCGGGTGGCCTCCGAGTACTCGGCGGTGGCCTGGCCGATGAACACACCGGCGTGGGTGCCGGCCAGGGTGGACGGGCGGATGCCGGCGTCCTCGAAGGCCTCCCAGGTGGCGTGCAGCAGCAGGCGCTGCTGGGGGTCGATGGCCCGGGCCTCGGCGGGGGAGATGTTGAAGAACCCGTAGTCGAAGGAGAACGGGTCGGTGACGAAGCCGCCGTGCCGGGAGGCGGTCCGGCCGGGGACGCCGGGGGTGGGGTCGTAGTCGGCCGTGATGTCGAACCGTTCCGCGGGCACCGCGGTGATCGAGTCCTGCTGGGCGATCAGGTTCTCCCAGAACCGTTGCGGTCCGTCCGCGCCTGGGAACCGACACCCCATGCCCACGACGGCGACTTCGGGACGGGGGTGCTGGTGTGCGTGCTCCATGGATGGCCCAATCTCGGTAGACGTAGACCTATGGCGTGCATGACCGTGCGCGGCTCTGGGGCTAGCGGGATCCAAACTTACACCGGGACTCAAGTTTGTTCCTAGGGTTCTACCGTTGGACTTTGAGTCCAACGAAAGACCGGGGTGGTGTCGGCGGAAGTGCCCCGAGGGGCGGGGATTTCGGCACTTGTCGGGGTGATCGGGCCGCTTGCCCGGACGGTGCCGAAGGGTGCCGGAAAAGCAGGAAAGGCCGCCCGGGACGACGGTGTTCCGTCGTCCCGGGCGGCCTTTCACGGGCGGGGTGGTTCCCGGCTGTCGGGTTCGGCCGGGTTCGGTCGGTCCCGGTCCGCCTCAGTTCGGTGAGTGTCCCGTGCCGGCGGGGCGCTCCCGCGCGGCCAGGCCGTGCAGGACCAGGTCCAGCACGGACACCAGCTCGCCGGTGAGCCGGCCCGGATCCTCCCCCCGGGCCGCCCGCCGGGTCCACCGGTAGAGCGCGCCCAGGTAGAGGTCGCGCAGCGCCTCGCCGACCTGCTCCGAGCTGAGCCCGGTGGCGATCTCCCCCCGGGCGCGGCCGGTCTCGACCAGCTCCGCGAGGATCGCACCCAGGTAGGGCTCCTCCTCCAACGGCCGTCCGGTGCGCACCCAGGCGGTGAGCATCGCCCGGCTGAGCTCGGGCTCCTCCTCGTTGAGGGCGCCGAGGACGGCGAGGCACTGCCGCAGGCCCTCGGCCGAGCCGGGCCGGTCCGCCGGCCCCTGCCCGGGCCGCCGCTGTTCCAGCCCCGCCTGTTCGAGCCGTTCCATCAGCCTCTCCCGTCGCGCCTCGGCCCAGGCGTTGATCAGGGCCTCCTTGCGCGGGAAGTGGTTGAAGAAGGTGCCGCGCGCCACGTCGGCGTGCTCCGCGATCTCCTCCACGGAGGCGCCCGCGTAGCCCTTCTGGCTGATCAGGGTCATCGCCGAGGCGTAGACCCGCTCCTTGACCCGCTGCCGGTTGCGGTCTCGTCGCGTCGCGGCCGGGGTCGGCACTTCGTCGTGCGCATCCATGGTCCGTCTCCGCTCCGGGCCGTCGGTCGGTCAGTGTGTCCGGTTCTGCGGCGGCAGTCCGCCGATGAACTCGTGGTCGTGCTCCAGGGTGCCGAGCTTGGAGGCGCCGCCGGGCGAGCCGAGTTCGTCGAAGAAGCCGGTGTTCGACTTCCGGTAGTCCTCCCACTCGTCCGGGAGGTCGTCGTCGTAGAAGATCGCCTCAACCGGGCAGACGGGCTCGCAGGCGCCGCAGTCCACGCACTCGTCGGGGTGGATGTACATCGAGCGGGCGCCCTCGTAGATGCAGTCGACGGGGCATTCCTCGATGCACGCCTTGTCCTTGACGTCCACGCAGGGCTGCGCGATCACATAGGCCACGTGCTGTTCCTCCTCGTGAAGGGATGTTGGGCTAGAGACCGCGCAGGTACGGGGCGTCGCCGCTGCTGCCGATCCCGTCGGGCGCGTGCCCGCCGCCGGTGGATCCGCCGGTCGGAACCGTCCTGTGCTCGTAGCTCTCCAGTCGGGCCATCTCGCCGCGCGGGACCTCGGGTCGCTCCTGCGGCTGGTGAGGGTGGGACATGGCAGCCTCCAGCTGACAGTACGTAGAACTTGAACTTCAGTCCATTTGTTCTCCATCAGGCAAACATGGACTCAAGTTCATGTCAATGGGTCGGTACGGCGGACGGCGCGGCGCTGCGCCCGGCGAGCGGACGACGGCGCAGGGCTGCCTCGGCGATGGCCGGCGGCGGCCAGGAGGCGTTCGGGTCGTACAGGTTGACGCCGGGCGGGACGATCTCGTCGATCCGGTCCATCGCGGCGTCGTCGAGCAGCAGCGAGGCGCCCTTGATCGTCGCCTCCAGCTGCTCCATGGTGCGCGGGCCGATGATCGCCGAGGTCACGCCGGGGTGCGCCGTCACGAAGGCCATGCTCAGCTCGGGCAGGGTGCAGCCCAGCTCGTCCGCCAGTTCGGTGAAGCGCTCGACGGCCTCCAGCTTGCGGACGTTGCCCGGGATGCTCGGGTCGAAGCGGCTCGGCACGACGGCGGCGCGGCCCTGGGTGAGGTCCACCGGGCGGCCCTGCCGGTAGGTGCCGGAGAGGAAGCCGAAGGCGAGCGGGCTCCAGGTCAGCACGCCCATGCCGAGCCGCTGGCAGGTCGGCAGTACCGCGGCCTCGGCGCCACGGGCCAGCAGCGAGTAGGGCGGCTGCTCGGTGCGCGGGCGCAGCAGGCCGCGGCGCTCGGCGAGGTGGTGCGCCTCGACGAGGTCCTCGGCCGGGTAGGTGGACAGGCCGTAGGTGCGGATCTTCCCGGCCCTGACCAGGTCGCTCAGGGCGGCGAGGGTCTCCTCCAGGTCGGTCGAGCGGTCCGGGCGGTGGACCTGGTAGAGGTCGATCCAGTCGGTCCGCAGTCGCCGCAGGCTCTCCTCGACGGCCTGCACGATCCAGCGGCGCGAGTTGCCGCTGCGGTTGCGGCCCTCGCCCATCTGGAAGTGGAACTTGGTGGCCAGCACGACCTCGTCGCGCCGGCCCCGCAGGGCCTTGCCGACGACGGTCTCGGACTCGCCGGCCGAGTACATGTCCGCGGTGTCGACGAAGTTGATCCCGCGGTCCAGCGCGGTGTGGACGATCCGGGCGCAGTCCTCGTGGTCGGGGTTGCCGACGAACCCGAAGTTCATCGTGCCGAGGCAGTACGTGCTGACCTCGATGCCGCTGCCGCCCAGGGTGCGGTAGTGCATGATCCGGCTCCTCTTTCGGTCATGGCGGAGGCCGCGCCGGGGTGCGTGCCGGCGCGGTGGAAAGGGGTTGGGGGGATCCCGACGGTACACGACCCCCCGTTTCCCGCAACAGCTCTGACGGTCCATCAGCTGGGGCGGGGCGGTGAACCGGGGCGTCCGCCGGTCCGTCGAGGATCCCATTGACATGAACTGGAGTCCATGTTTGACTGCGGGCCGCGAGATGGACATGAGTTCATATTTGATCTCCCGGAAAGGAATCCGGCCATCATTACCCACGATGCGCCCGTATCCCGGTGCCCGGTCACCGGCGGCGCGGCAGCGGACCTGGTCGACCCCAGGCTCTACAGCGACGGGGACGCCTGGCGGATCTGGCAGCGCATGCGCGCCGAGAAGACGCTCGGGTGGCACCAGGTCGACGCGGAGCGAGGCTTCTGGTCGGTGGTCAAGTACGCCGACTCCGACCTGGTCCTGCGGGATGCCGCCACCTTCACCTCCGAACGAGGCACCCTGCTGGACATCCTCGGCACGGACGACCCGGCCGGCGGCCAGCAGCTCGCCGTCACCGACCCGCCCCGACACACCCCGCGCCAGGCGCGTCTGAAGAAGGCCCTCGCCAGCAAGGCCGTCGGTCGGCAGCGCAGCATGATCACCCCGATCGTGCGCGAGCTGCTCGAACCCCTCGGTGACGGCGGCGTCTTCGACTTCGGCGCGGCCATGCTCGGACTGCCGATGTCGGTGACCGGCGCCATGATGGCCCTGCCCGAGCAGGACTGGCCCTGGCTCACCCGCCTCACCACCATCTGCATCGCCGCCGACGACCCCGACTTCCAGGGGCCGGACGGCAAGGAGGCGACGCTGACGGAGGCGCACCGCGAGCTCTTCGGCTACTTCCAGGACCTCACCCGGCACCGCCGGGAGAACCTCGGCGACGACCTGCTGAGCACCCTGATCTCGACCACCTTCGAAGGCCGGCAGATGTCGGCGGCCGAGGTCGTCTCCAACTGCTACAGCCTGCTGCTCGGCGCCAACGTCACCACCCCGCACGCGCCGACCTTCGTCATGGCCGAGTTCGCCGAGAGCGACGTGCTCGCCGACTGGGCGGCTCACCCGGAGGTGCACGCCACCGCCTACGAGGAGGCGCTGCGCTGGGCGTCGCCCGTCAACCACGTGCTGCGCTACGCGACCCGGGACACCGTCGTACGGGACACCGAGATCAAGGCCGGCGAGGCCGTGGTGGTCTGGCTCGGCGCCGCCAACCGCGACGAGGAGGTGTTCGCCGACCCGCACACCTTCGACATCCGCCGCAAGCCCAACAAGCACCTGGCCTTCGGCATCGGCCCGCACTACTGCGTGGGCCACAGCGTCGCCCGGGTCACCGTCTCGATCCTCTTCGAGGAACTGCTCGCCGGCTACCGGGACTTCCGACCGGCCGGCACGCCCGAGCGGCTCGTCTCGAACTTCGCCTCCGGCTACAAGTACGTGCCGATCACGGCCCGTCGGCGGAAGTGAGCCCGGGATGAGCACGACCGAGACCGCGGACGACCGCTGGTACCCGGCCAACCCGGCGCAGAAGGGCCTGTGGGTCCTGGACCGGGTGGAGCAGCTGCGCCGCACCACCCTGATCCCGACCGTCGTCCGCTTCACCGGCCCGGTCGACGTCCAGCGGCTGGCCCGGGCCGTCCAGCAGGTCCTCGACCGGCACCCGGCGCTGCGCTCGCGCTTCCGGCTCGACCCGGAGCGCAAACGCGTCGAGTTCCGCACCGACCTGGAGCCCGCCCGGGTCGGCGTGATCGACGCCGCCGCGGAGGGCTGGACGGAGGCCGAGCTGCCCGAGCTCGTCGACGTCCTGTGCTACGCGCCGTTCGACCTGTCCGCCGAGGCCCCGGCCCGGGCGGAGCTGATCGTCCTCGGCCCGCAGGACGTGCGGCTGGTGCTGACGGTGCACCACATCGTCTGCGACGGCTGGTCCCACTCGCTGATCCTGCGGGAGATCGAGCAGATCTACCGCGCCGAGGCCGAGGGCGTCGACCCCGCCCTGCCGGTGCCGCCGCACCCCGGCGAGGTCACCGTCGGGCCCGGACCCGAGGAGCTGGCCGAGCGGCTGCCGGACGTGGTCGAGCGCCTCGCCGGTGCGCCGCTGGAGGTCGACTTCCCGTTCCGCCGCCCCGTACCGGCCGACGCCGAACCCGACCTCGACGGCGGGACGCTGGCGATCGACCTGGACGAGGAGCTGACCGGCGCGCTGCTCGACGCCGCCGCCGGGGCGGGCTGCACCCCGTTCGCCCTCGGGGTCGCCCTGCTCACCGGAACCCTGGCCCAGATCGGCGACCAGCGCGACTTCGTCATCGCCTTCGGCTGGCCCGGCCGGGACGACCCGGCGATCGCCGACGTGGTCGGGATGTTCATGAACACCACCATGCTCCGGGTCACCCTCGACGGGGACCGCACCAGCTGGGGTGAACTCCTCGGCGGCGCCCGGCTCGGCGCCCTGGAGGCGTTCATCGACGCCGACATCCCGCTGGACGCCGTGACCGCCGAGCTGAAGCCCGAGCGGGCGGTCATCTGGCCGCCGCTGTCGGCGGTGCTCGTGAACCTCAACGAGTCGCCGCGCGACCTCGTCCTCGGCGACGGGGCGGTGGGCCGGCTCCAGCCGCTCGACCGCCTCCACATGAAGTACGACCTCGCCCTGTTCGTCCGCGTGGACGAGACCCCGCGGGGCCGGCGGCTGCAGCTGTCCGTGGACTACACCCGGGCGCTGTTCGACTCCGCCGACATCAGCCGACTTCTCGACGCCATGCGGCGCAACGCCGCAGTCATCGCCCACTCCCTGGAGGAACCCGTGACCGTAGCCGTGAACCCGACCGTAGACCTGGACGACCCGGCCGCCCGGCTGGAGCTCGTACGTTCGCTCTGGCTGGAGGTCCTCAAGCTCGACTCGGTAGGCGACGACGTGAGCTTCTTCGAGGCCGGCGGCGACTCGCTGCTGCTGGTGATGCTCGTGGAGCGCCTCACCCAGGCCACCGGCCGGGCCCTGAAGACCATGGACCTGTTCCGCGCCGGCACCGTACGCGGCCACGCCGAGCTGCTGGTGACCGCCGGCTCGCCGGCCGGCGCAGGCGCCGTCAGCAGCCGGGACCGCCTGCTGGGCGCCGCCCGCGCGGCCGCCGCCGCGCGCTGATCCCGGGCCCGCCCCGGGTGTGTCCGGCGGGTCTCTGCCGGGATCGACAAGATCCGCCGGACACGCCCCGGGCGGTACGCGAGCCGCGTCCAACCCTTCCTCATTGGAGAGCAACTGATGACGCTTCATGAAATGGCGTGCACCGTGCTCGGCCTGCAGCCGGCCGGTGCGGACCTCGGGACGCTGAGCTTCGTCGAGCTCGGCGGGGACTCACTGCGCGCGATGCGGCTCGCGGCAACGGCTCAGGAGGAGCTGGGGCTGCGGCTGGCGATGCGGGAGCTGCTCGGGATCCGGCCGCTGGCCGAGGTCCTGGCCGAGGCGGCGGAGTCCGCCGTCGTACCCACTCCGGCGGCCACCGGTGACGGGGCCGACCGGACCGCCGCGACGGACGCCCTGTCCTACACCCAGCGCGGGATGTGGCTGATCGAGAGCATCACCGGCGGATCCCCGTACAACCTGGTCTTCACCTGCTTCGTCGAGGAGGGCAAGCTCGACCAGGGCCTGCTCCAGGAGGCCTTCGACCGCACCGCCCGCCGCCACGAGGGGCTGCGCACCGTCTTCCGGGAGCGCGACGGCGAGGCGGTCCGGCACATCCTGGACGGCGTCACGCCGCAGCTGACCGCCGTCGAGCACGACGGCCCCGCCGACGAGTTCGACGCGTACGTCCGGCGGGTGTCCGCCGAGCGCGGCGCCGAGCCCTTCGACCTGGCCGCGGCCCCCGCGCTGCGCCTGCTCTTCTTCGGCAACCCGGCCGGCGGCCGGGCCGTCACCCTGATCGCCCACCACATGCTGCTGGACGGCACCGCCGTCGGCCTGCTGCTGCGCGAACTCTTCGACCACTACCGCGAGTTGGAGGGCGGCACAGCGGCCGACCACGACCCGGCGGTACCGCTGGACGCCCTCATCCGGCGCCAGGAGGAGCTGCGCTCGGCCGGCGAGTGGGAGCGGCAGGCGAACTTCTGGACCGAGCACCTGGCCGGCGTACCGAGCGTGCTGGAGCTGCCCGCGGACCGGCAGCGCCCGGCGATCCAGGACGCGGCCGGCGACCGGCTGCCGCTGGACCTCGGTGCCGAGGTCAGCGCCGCGGTGACCGGACGGGCCCGGCAGCTGGGCGTGACCCCGTTCGCCTTCCTGCTGGGCGCGTTCGGCCTCACGCTCAGCCGCTGGACCGGCACCCGCCGCCTGCTGGTCGGCGTACCGATGCTCGGCCGCGAGACCAGCGAGCTGGCCCGGCTGGTCGGCGTGGCCGGCAACCTGGTACCGGTGCGGATCGACGTCGACGACGACGCGGACACCGCCGACTACCTGCGCGCCGTCCACGACTCGGTGGCCCTCGCCATGGACGCCGGCCAGCTGCCCTTCGACGAGCTGGTCGCCCACCTCGGCACCGAGCGCACCCTCGGCTGCCACCCGCTGGTCCAGGCCTGCTTCGGCATGCACGACCAGCTGGTGCCGGAACGGCTGCGCACCGACGCCCTGGCCGTACGCGTCGAGGAGGGGCACGGCGGCGGCTCGCAGTTCGACCTCACCCTGCTGGTGGGCCACGCCGACCCGGCGTACGCCGGCCACGTCGAGTACGCCACGGCGGTGTGGCACCGCGGCGAGGCCGAGGCCTTCGTCGCCGACTTCCGCGCCGCCGTCGCCGAACTGGCCGTCGCCGACTCCGCCCTGGAGGAGGTGCGCTGCCTGGCGCCCGAGCGCCGCACCCTGCTCGACCGGCTCAACGAGACCGGGCAGGACGTCCCCGCCACCTCGCTGGACGAGGCGTTCCGCACCGCCGCCCGGCGCCACCCCGACGCCGTCGCCGTCCGCGAGGGCGACACCGAGCTGACCTACACCCAGCTCGCGGCGGCCGTCGCCGAACAGGCCCGGCTGCTGCGCGCGGCCGGCGTGGTACCGGGCGACACCGTCCTGGTCGGCCTGGAGCGCTCGGTCGCCGAGGCGGTCGCCGTCCTCGGCGTGGTCTCGGCCGGCGCCGCCTACGTCGGCGTGGACCTCGGCCTGCCCGCGGCGCACACCCGGCAGATCACCGCCAAGGCCGCCCCCGCCGCCGCACTGGTACCGGCGCACGCCCGCGAGCACGAGGCCCTCACCGGGATCCCGGTCGTCGAGGCCTGGGACCCGTCCTGGCGGCCCGAGACCGCGGCGGACGCGGCGCACCCCGCCGCGGACCCCGCGCGCCAGGCCTACATCGCCTTCACCTCCGGCTCCACCGGCGAGCCCAAGGGCGTCAGCGTCCCCCACCGCGGGGTCCTGCGGCTCGTCCTGGACGTCGACTACGTCCGCCTCGGCCCGGGCGAGCGGATGCTGCGGCTGTCGCCGCTGGCCTTCGACGCCTCCACCCTGGAACTGTGGGGCGCGCTGCTGACCGGCGCGACCCTGGAGGTCCACCCGGCCGGGCTGCCCTCGCCCTCCGAGCTCGGCGCCTTCCTGGTCGAGCGCGAGGTCACCGTCGCCTGGCTGACCGCCGGACTCTTCCGCCTGGTCGCCGAGTTCGCGCCGGACGGCCTCGGCGGGCTGCGCCAGCTGCTCACCGGCGGCGACGTGGTACCGCACGACCACGCGGCGCGGATGCTGGCCCGCCACCCCGGCCTGGTGATCACCAACGGCTACGGGCCGACCGAGAACACCACCTTCACCACCACCCACTCGGTGCGCCGCCCCGAGGACGTCGACGGCCCGCTGCCGATCGGCCGCCCGATCCCCGGCACCCGGGTGTACGTCCTCGACGAGCGCGGCCGGCGGGTCCCCCCGGGCGCGGTCGGCGAGCTCTACGCCGCGGGCGAGGGCCTGGCCGACGGCTACGTCCACAACGAGGCGGAGACCGACCGCCGATTCGGCCACTTCTCCGCCGAGGTCCCCGAGCGCCTCTACCGCACCGGCGACGTCGTCCGGCTCGACACCCGGGGCCGGATCTCCTTCCTCGGCCGTTCCGACCACCAGGTCAAGATCCGCGGCTACCGGATCGAGCTCAGCGCGATCAGCGACGTCCTCGCCACCCACCCGGGCGTCCAGGACGCCGTGGTGGTGGTGACCGACGACGACAGCGCCGGCAAGCGGATCGTCGGGGCCGTCGTCCCGGTACCGGGCGCGGCCGTCGACGCCGCCGAGCTGCGCGACCTGCTCGCCGAGCGGCTGCCCAGCTACATGGTCCCCGTGCTGTGGGCGCTGCTGGAGCGGATGCCGGTCACCGCGAACGGCAAGGTGGACCGCAAGGCCATCATCGCCGCGGCCGCCCCGGCCCGGACCGGCCGACCGCAGCCGGCGGCCGCGCCCGGCGCCGCCGCCGAGGCCGACCCGACCGAGCGCGTCGCCGCCCTGTTCGCCGAGGCGATCAAGCGGGCCGGCAACCAGACCCGGGAGATCCCCGCGATCGACCGCGACACCGACTTCTTCCGGATCGGCGGCACCTCGCTCGCGGCCGTCCAGCTGATCCGCCTGATCAAGCAGGACCTCGGGGTCACGCTCAAGCTCCGCGAGTTCCTGCTCAACCCCACCCCGACCGGAGTGCGCGGGCTCGCCGACAAGGCGGCGACCGCGTGACCGGCCGGACCGTCGAGAGGAGGTGGCGGGCGTGGTAGCCGACCGTGCCATCGCCGTGATCGGAATGGCGTGCCGGTACCCCGGCGCGTCGGACGTCCGGGAGTTCTGGGCGAACCTGCGCGCCGGCGTCGAGGGGATCACCCACTTCGACGTGGACGAGCTGCTCAAGGCCGGAGCGGACCCGGAGTACGTCCGCCGGCCCGAGTTCGTCGGGTCCAAGGGCGTCCTGGCGGGCTCCCGGAACTTCGACTGGGGCTACTTCCGCTACCCCCGGGCCGAGGCCGCCGTCATCGACCCGCAGCAGCGGGTCTTCCTGGAGTGCGCCGCGACCGCCGTCGACGACGCCGGGATCGACCCGACCCGCTTCCCCGGCCGGATCGGCGTCTACGCCGGCTCCGACCGGACCGCCCAGCCCAGCGACGACCTCAGCCCGCTGGCCCGGGTGATCAGCCTGGAGAAGGACTTCGTCGCCACCCGGGTCGCCTACAAGATGGGCCTGCGCGGCCCGGCCGTCACCGTCCAGACGGCCTGCTCCACCTCGCTGACCGCCATTCACATGGCCGTCCAGAGCCTGCTCGGCGGCGAGTGCGACGTGGCCCTGGCCGGCGGCGTCGCCGTCTCGCCGAAGGG
Organism: Kitasatospora sp. NPDC101155; assembly: GCF_044768305.1. NCBI lineage: Bacteria > Bacillati > Actinomycetota > Actinomycetes > Kitasatosporales > Streptomycetaceae > Kitasatospora > Kitasatospora sp. NPDC101155. The sequence continues at coordinate 18,009 of NZ_JBIWPN010000032.1, forward strand.
CGAGTGGGGCTTCCTGCACGAGCCGGGCGGGGTGCTCTCGCCCGACGGGCACTGCCGCCCCTTCGACGCCGAGGCCGGTGGGACCGTCCCCAGCGAGGGCGTCGGCGTGGTGGTCCTCAAGCGCCTGGAGGACGCGCTGCGCGACGGCGACCGGATCGCGGCCGTCGTCCGCGGCTCGGCGATCAACAACGACGGGGCCGAGAAGCTCGGCTTCACCGCACCCTCGATCCCCGGCCAGGCCGAGGTGATCCGCCACGCCCACCAGGTGGCCGGCGTGGACGCCGGGCAGATCGGCTACGTGGAGTGCCACGGCACCGCGACCAGGCTCGGCGACCCGGTCGAGGTGGCCGCGCTCACCGAGGCGTTCCAGCTGTCCGCCGAGGAGCAGACCTGCTGGCTCGGCTCGGTCAAGAGCAACATCGGGCACACCAGCGTGGCCGCCGGCGTCGCGGGCTTCATCAAGACCGTCCTGATGCTCGAACACGGCGAGCTCGTCCCCACCCTGCACTTCCGCAGCGCCAACCCGCTGCTCGACCTGGAGTCCTCCCCCTTCCAGGTCAGCACCCGGACCCAGGCCTGGGCCCCGGAGCGGCGCACGGCCGGCGTCAGCGCCTTCGGCGTCGGCGGCACCAACGCGCACGTCGTCCTGGAGGCCGCGCCGCCGCGCGAGCGCGCCGCCGCCGACCGCGGCCCGCGGGTGCTCACCCTCTCCGCCAACACCCCCGAGGCGCTGCGCCGGATGCGCACCCGCCTGGCGGAGCGGCTGGAGGCCGACCAGGAGCTGGAGCTGCCGGACGTCGCCCGCACGCTCGCCGGACGGCGGGTCCACCCGCTGCGGCAGAGCGTCGCGGTCGCCGACCGCGACAGCGCCGCCCAGGCGCTGCTCGCCGCCCCCGAACCGGTGCGCGGCGACGGCCTCAACAAGGTCGCCTTCCTCTTCCCCGGCCACGGGGTGCTGCGCCACCCCGCCGGAACCGCGGCCTACCGGCTGCTCCCGGACTTCGCCCGGGCCTTCGACGAGCTGCGCGCCTCGGCCGCCGGCCTCGGCCTCGACCTCTCGCCGCTGGTGGCCGGCGAGGCCGCGCCGGCCGAGTGGTTCGACGAGTTCGTCCACCACCAGGTCGGGCTGTTCACGCTCGGCTACGCGCTGGGCCACCAGCTCAAGGAGTGGGGCGTCAAGCCCGCCGCCATGTTCGGCAACAGCGCCGGCGAGTACGCGGCCGCCGCCGTGGCCGGCGTCTGGGCGCCGGAGGACGCGCTGCGGCTGGTGCACGAGCGGGCGATCGCGCTGCGCGCCACCGAACCGGGCCGGATGGTGGCGGTCAACGCACCGCCGGCGGAGGTGGCCGCGCGGGTCCCGCTGGACGGGCGGATCGCCGTCTCCATGGTGGCCCGGGGCGGGGTGGTCCTGTCCGGGCCGGCCGCCGAGATGACCGAGCTGCTCGACGGGGACGCCCTCGACGGGCTGGACCTGCGGGTGCTCAACGTCGACCGGGCCGCCCACTGCGACATCCTCGTGCCGGTCGCGGACCGGCTGACCGAGCTGGTGGCCGGGATCCCGGCCCAGCTGCCCGCCGTCCGGCTGGTCTCCAACGTCTCCGGCGGCTTCGCCGACCCGGCGGCCGTGACCACCCCCGAGTACTGGGCCTCGCAGGTCCGCCGGCCCGTCCTGCTGGACGCGGGCATGGCGACCCTGCTCGACTCCGACTGCGACACCTTCCTCGAACTGGGCCCCGGCGCCACCATGCTGAGCGCCCTGCGCTGGAGCCCGGACTGGGACGGCACCCGGGCGGCCGTGCCGGTGCTCGGCCGGGCCGAGGACGGCGAACTCGGGCTGCTGCGGGCGCTCGGCGCGCTCTGGGAGCGCGGACTGGACGTCCTGGAGCCGCCCCTGACGGCCGACGGCGCGCGCCCCGCGCTGGTCCCGCTGCCCGGGTACCCGTTCGCCGAGGACGACCCCGAGGTGGAGCCGGAGCCGCCCACCGTCGTAACCGGGGCCGCCGCGCCGGACGACCCGGACGCGCTGCGCCCGCTGCTGGAGCGGCTCTGGTGCCGCACCCTCGGCGTGGCGTCGGTGCGCGACGAGGACGGCTTCTTCGCCCTGGGCGGGGAGTCGCTGACCGTGCTGTCGCTGCTCAGCCGGCTGCGCGAGCAGGCCGAAGTCTCCGTCGTGGCCGCCGAGTTCATGCGGGAGGCGACCTTCGGCCGACTGCTCGCGCTCGCCGAGGAGCAGCGGGCGCTGACCGGACCGGCCCCGCTGGTCGGCGCCGTCACGCTGCGCGAGGGCGTCGGCCGGCCCGTCCTGCTGGTCGCCGACGCGGCCGGATCCGCCTGGAGCTACCGGGAGTTGGCGCAGGCCCTGGAGACCGACCGGCCGGTCGTGGTGCTGGAGCCGGTCGACGGGGAGAGCGGACGGGGGACGATCGAGGAGATCGCCACCCACCACGTCCAGGCCCTGCTCGCGGTGCAGCCCGAGGGCCCGTACACCCTCGGCGGCTGGTCCTTCGGCTCGGTCGTGGCGCACGAGATGGCGACCCGGCTCAAGGCCCGCGGCGCCGTGGTGGACCTGCTGGTCTGCCTGGACTCCTACCTGCCGGGCCGGCCCGGCCAGGCCTTCGGTGCCACGCCCGACTTCCTGCTGGGCCACGCCCGCCTGGTCGGCGGGGCGTTCCTCGGCCTCGGCGCCTCCGGCCGGGCGGTCCGGCGCAACCCGGCGCTGCGCCGGCTGCTGCTGGACAAGTTCCGGCTGCTGTCCCGCTACCGGCCGCGGCCGGCGGCCTGCCCCGTCCTGGTCTTCAAGGTCGACACCGACCGGGCCGGAGCGGACCGCCTGGAGCGCCGGATCCGCGCCATGTACACCGCGGGGTTGCGGGTCCGGGCGGTCGCGGGCGACCACTGGTCGATGCTCCGGCCGCCGCTGGTGGGCCGGCTCGCCGGTCAGCTGTCCGAGGCGCTCGTCCACGCGGCCGCGGCGGTCGAGCCGTCGCCGACGGAGGGAGAACACGATGGCGATCGATGACGCACCCCCGGCCACCGAGCCCGTCCCGGCCGTCGAGCCCGCCCCGGAGGCCGTGGCCGAGGACCCGGAGGCGCACCGCGGTTCGCTGCTGCGCAACCGCAGTTGGCAGGCCTTCTGGGTGAGCGAGACCCTGGCGGCGGTCGCCGAACAGTCCGCGGACATCGCCTACCCGCTGCTGGTCCTGGCCACCACCGGCTCGGCGTCCTACGCCGGGGCGGTGGGCTCGGCCCAACTGCTGGCCACCGGCCTGCTGTCGATCGTCGGCGGGACCCTGGCGGACCGCTTCGACCGGCGCCGGCTGCTGGTGCTCTGCAACACCGTCCGGGCGGTCCTGCTCGGGGCGTTCTGCTGGATGATCGCGGTGGGCACCGTCCCGATCGCGGTCACCTTCGCCGTGGCCCTGGTCTCCGCCGCCTGCTTCGGCATCTCGATGCCGACCCAGATGGCGCTGATCAAGCAGCTGGTCCGCCCGTCCCAACTGACCGAGGCGACCGCGCAGAACCAGATCCGCTGGTTCGGCGCGATCACCGCCGGGCCCCCGGTGGGCGGCTGGCTGTTCGGCGTGGCCCGGGCGCTGCCCTTCGTGGGCGCCGCGGTGGCCTTCCTGGTCTCCAACCTGCTGCTGATGCTGGTCAAGGTGCCGACCGCGCAGAAGCCCGCCACCGGCACGGCCGGCCGCGGCACCATGGAGGGCTTCCGGTTCCTCTTCCGCCACCCCGTCCTGCGGCCGCTGATGATCAGCATCACGCTGTCCAACATGGCGTTCAACACCACCGGGATCTTCCTGGCGGTGATCGCCACCGCCAAGGAGCGCGGCGCCTCCGACGGGTTCACCGGCGTCACGCTGGCCCTGGCCGGCGCCGGCGGCCTGCTGGGCTCGCTGGTGGCCGGAGAGGTCATCAAGCGCACGCCCCCGCCGCTGGTCTTCATCGTCGGCTACGGGATCGGCCCGATCGCCGCGCTGCTGCTGGCCGTGGTGCCCGGCGTCGTCCCGCTCGGCGTGATCGTCGCCTGCGTCTTCGTCCGCGGCCCGATCATCAGCGCCCTGTTCCTCACCTACGCGGCCAAGCTGGTGCCCGACGACATCCAGGGCCGCGTACTCGGAGCGATCGTCTTCACCTCGATGATCGCCTCGCCGATCGGCGTCCTGGCCGTCGGCGCCATCTTCGACACCGGGGGCTCGTTCTGGGTCTTCGTCGCGGTCGCCGTCACCGCCGCGCTGGGCACGCTGCCCACCCTCACCCGCGGGGTCCGCACGCTCCGCCCCCTCGACGAGATCACTTCCTGAGGCTTCCCCACCGCCCCTTCGACACGCAGGAGTCGGACCATGACAGACACCATCGACCAGACCCTCGACCAGGGCGGCGCGGCCGTAGCCGGCGGCCCCTCCGAGATCCTCCCCCCGGAGTTCTTCACCGACCCGCTGGCCGACCGCAACGCCACCTACGCGCAGCTGCGCGAGCAGTGCCCGGTCCGCGGCATCAACCACCCGCCGGGCGCCGAGGCGTACATCGTCGCCGACTACGACCTGGCGCTGAAGGCCTTCGGCGACGGCCGCATCTCCAAGTCGCTGGACAACGCCCCCAAGTGGTTCCGCGACCAGCTGCTGGACGCCAGCCCGGTGCAGTCCCGCAACCTGCTGATCGCCGACGCCCCGGACCACTCCCGGCTGCGCAAGCTGGTCAGCAAGTCCTTCGTACCGCGCCGGATGGAGACGCTGCGCCCGCGCATCCAGGAGATCGCGGACGACCTGATCGACGCCTTCCCGGAGTCGGGCGAGGTCGACCTGATGGAGTTCGCCCGGGTGCTTCCGGTGATGGTCATCTTCGAGTACCTCCGCGTCCCGATCGAGGACCGGGCGATGCTCTACAGCTGGGCGCCGATCCTCGGCGGAGCCCCGTACCACACCGAGGAGGAGAACCGCCGGCTCAAGGAGGTCAGTGCCAGGTACGAGCAGTACCTCCTGGACCTGCTGGAGTCCCGCCGCGCCGACCTCGGCGAGGACCTGGTCAGCCAGCTGCTGCGCGCGGCCGACGAGGACGTGTTCACCACCGACGAGATCGCCTCGACCATGTCGCTGGTCATCATCGCCGGCCAGCGGACCACCACCAACCTGATCGGCAACGGCCTGTCGGCCCTGCTCAGCCACCCCGACCAGCTGGAACTGCTGCGCGAGAACCCGGAGTTGGTCGTCTCCGCGGTGGAGGAGTTCCTGCGCTACGAGGCGCCCAGCTACCGCGGCACGCTCCGGGTCGCCGCCCAGGACATGGAGATCGCCGGGGTGGAGATCGGCAAGGAGGCCTTCGTCCACCTGCTGATCGCCGCCGCCAACCGCGACCCGAAGGTCTTCGAGGACCCGGACGCGCTGGACATCACCCGCAAGAACAACCGCCACCTCACCTTCGGCCACGGCCCGCACTTCTGCCCGGGCGCGCCGCTCTCCCGGCTGGAGGGCCACCTGGTCTTCCCGACCCTGCTGCGCCGCCTGGAGGGCATCGAACTCGCCGTCCCGGAAGGCGAGTTGGACTGGGTGTACGACAACTCGGTGAGCCGCGGCCTGGCCTCGCTGCCGATCCGCTACCGCCGCCGCCTGCCGCGCACCGACGTCACGCGGACCGCGCCCGCCGAGGCCGTCGAGATCGTCGAGGCCCCCGACGCCACCGAGGCCGCCGCCGGGGCCCCGGCCGGCGTCTGCCCGATCACGGGGATGACGGCATGAGGCTCCTGGTACTGGGCGGGACGGTCTTCCTCTCGCACGCCGTGGCCGCCGAGGCCCTGCTCCGCGGCCACGAGGTGGTCTGCGCCGCCCGCGGCACCTCCGGCCGGGTACCCGACGGGGCGCGGCTGGTGAAGGTCGACCGCAACGAGCCGGACGGCGTCCGGGCGCTGGCCGGTGAGCAGTTCGACGCGGTGGTGGACGTGGCGACCATGTCGCACCGCTGGGTGCTGGAGGCCCTGCGCGCGGTCGGCGCCGACGCCGGCCACTGGACCTTCGTCTCCTCGATCAACGTCTACGCCGACGCGGTGACCGCCGGCCAGAACGAGAGCGCGCGGCTGCACGAGCCGATCGCCGAGGAGGCCCCGCCCGAGGAGCGCATCCAGCACCCGTACCTGTACGGGGCGATCAAGGCCGCCAGTGAGCAGGCCGTACTGGAGCAGCTGGGCGAGCGGGCGTTCGTCGTCCGCTCCGGGCTGATCGTCGGCCCCGGGGACGTCTCCGACCGGTTCGGCTACTGGCCCGCGCGGATCTCCCGCGGCGGACGGGTGGCCGTACCCGACGCCGCCGACCAGATCACCCAGTGGCTGGACGTCCGCGACCTGGCCTCCTGGATCGTCGACGCGGGCGAGCAGCGCCTCGGCGGCGTCTTCAACGGCGTCGGCACCGCCCACCGCCTCGGCGACTTCTTCGACCGGGTGGCGGCCACGGTCGGCGCCCCGGACACCGAGCTCGTCCCGGTGCCCCTCCCGGTGCTGGAGGCCGAGGGGGTCGAGTACTGGCGCGGCCCCAAGTCGATGCCGATGTGGATGCCGGACGAGGACGCCGGGTTCTGCGCCCACGACAACACCAAGGCGCTCGCCGCGGGCCTGCGCCCCCGGCCCGCCGAGGAGACCCTGCGCGACGTGCTCGCCGACGAGCTCCGGCTCGGCCCGGACCGGGACCGCAAGGCCGGCCTGACCGACGCCGAGGAGACCGAGCTGCTGAAGGCCCTGGAGGTACGGTCGTGACCGCGCAGCCCGCGTGGCGCCGGATCGGCGACGGCGAGGGCGGCCGCACCGTCCTCGCCGTCGACTACGACGCCACCGGTCGGCCCGAGGCCACCTTCGACGAGCTGGCCGCCCACCCGGCCCTGGCCGGTCTGACGCTCTGGCACGCCGTCCAGCCGGAGACCGGCCCCGGTGCCACCGCCTGCGCCGAGGACTACCTGCGGGCGTGGCAGCGGCCGCCGGTGGACGGTCCGGTCGAGGCGGTGCTCGGCTACTGCGTCGGCGGCGTCTTCACCGGCGAACTGGCCGACCGCCTCGCCGAGCGGCAGGGCTTCCGCCCGCAGGTGCTGCTGTTCGACCCCGAGCCGGTCGACGACGGCAGCGTGCTGCGCGACTTCCTGAAGACGCTCGACACCATGACCATCCTGTCCGAGCCCGAGCGCGCCGAGTACCGGGCGAAGGCCGAGGCGGCCCGCGCGGCCGGGGGCGCCGACTTCGGCGCCGCCGCCGCGGGCATCACGGCGGTCTACGAGGCCGCGGCCGGCGAGGCCTTCGAGCGGCTCGGACTGGACGAGGAGGAGAGCGAGGACCTGCTCGACCTCTTCCGCTCCTACGTCCGCTACCTGACGGCGGCTCGGGAGATGCCCGAACCCGGCTGGGCCGCCGCCACCGCGCTGACCTCGGCCGGCTCCAGCCCCGGCGCCCCGCACGCCCGCGAGGAACTGGGCTTCGACACCACCACCGCGGCCCTGCTGGAGGACGACCGGGTGGCCGAGGCGGTGGCCCGCCTGCTGGCCGTACCCGCCGCCTCCGCCACCACGACCCCGGACGCCACCCTCCCCGCCCTCGCAGGAGACCGCGCATGACCGACATCCTCGACCCCGTAGCCGTGGCGGACGGCACCGAGCTGCTGTCCGCCGCCGACCGGAGCCTGATCGAGGGCTGGAACGCCACCGGGCGGCCCGTCCCGACCGAGACCCTGCCCGAGCTCGTCCAGGCGAGCGCGGCCGTCCACCCCGACCGCCCCGCCGTACGGCACCACGACACCCGGCTCAGCTACGCCGAGCTCAACGAGCGGGCCAACCGGCTCGCCCGGCTGCTGATCCGGGGTGGCGCGCGCCGCGGCGACATCGTCGCCATGGTGCTGCCCCGGTCCGTGGACTACATCGTCGGCGCCCTGGCCGTCGTCAAGACCGGCGCGGCCTACCTGCCCGTCGACACCGGCTACCCCGTCGACCGGATCACCCAGGTGCTCTCCGACGCCCGGCCGACCCAGGTCCTGACCGTCACCGGGCTCGTGGACTCCGTCCACAGCGAGGCCCGCCTGGTGGTGCTGGACGAGGAGACGACGCGGCGCGACCTGGCGCAGGCCGACCCGGCCGACCCGGCCGACGCCGACCGCCTGGCACCGCTGACCCCGGACAACCCCGCCTACGTGCTCTACACCTCGGGCTCGACCGGGCGCCCCAAGGGCGTCGTGGTCGCGCACAAGGCGATCACCAACCGGCTGCACCACATGCAGTCCGAGATCCCGCTCGGCGCCGGCGACCGGCTGCTGCAGAAGACCCCGGCCGGCTTCGACGTCACCGTGCGCGAGGTGTTCTGGCCGCTCATCGCCGGGGCCGAGATCGTGGTCGCCGACCCGGACGGGCACCGCGACCCGGCGTACCTGGTCGAGACGATCACCGCCGAGTCCATCACCATCTGCCACTTCGTCCCCTCGGGGCTGAAGGTCTTCCTCCAGGAGCCGGAGGCGGCCGGCTGCACCAGCCTGCGGAACGTGGTCTGCGGCGGCGAGGCCCTGCCGGCCGAGCTGCAGGCCTGGTTCGCCTCCGTGCTGGAAGCCCGGCTGCTCAACGTCTACGGGCCGACCGAGGCCGCCGTCGACGTCACCTCGATGTTCTGCCCGCGCAACCCGGCGCCCGGGCCGGTGCTGATCGGCCGTCCGGTCTGGAACACCCGGCTGTACGTCCTGGACGACCAGCGCCGCCAGGTACCCCCCGGTGTGCTCGGTGAGCTGTACCTGGCCGGCGTCCAGCTGGCCGAGGGCTACCTCGGCCGCCCCGACCTGACCGCCGAGCGCTTCGTCGAGGACCCCTTCGTCCCCGGCGAGCGGATGTACTGCACCGGCGACCTGGCCCGCTGGCGGGCCGACGGGATGATGGAGTTCTTCGGCCGGATCGACCACCAGGTGAAGATCCGCGGCTTCCGGGTCGAGCTCGACGAGATCGAGTCGGCCGTGCTGCGCGAGCCCGAGGTGGGCCAGGCCGCCGTGATCGTGCGCGAGGACGTACCGGGCGACCAGCGGCTGGTGGCCTACCTGGTACCGGCCGCCGGGGTGGTACCGGATCCGGAGCGGCTGCGCGAGCGGCTGGCCCGCGAACTGCCCGACTACATGGTGCCGACCGCCTTCGTCCAGCTCGACAAGCTGCCGCTGACGCCCAACGAGAAGCTGGACCGGGCCGCCCTGCCGCGGCCCGGGACCGCCGCCGTGCGGACCGGCCGGGAGCCGCGGGGCGAGGCCGAGCAGCTGCTCGTCGGGCTGTTCGCCCGCTTCCTGAACCTCCCCGAGGCCGGCATCGGCGTCGCCGACGACTTCTTCGAACTCGGCGGCAACTCCCTGCTGGCCGCCCAGGTGATCGGCGAGATCCGCAAGTCCACCGGTGTCCGGCTGCGCCTCAACCAGGCCTTCCGGACACCGACGGTCGAGGCGCTGGCAGCACTGCTCGCCTGACCAGGCGGGGCACGGGCCGGGCGGGCGCGATCCGCTCCGCCCGGCCCGGGCCCCGCCCCCACCGACCGAGAACCACGGCACTGGCAACGACCGCGCCGGCGGCTGCGGCAAAACGGCTGCGACAAAACGGCTGCGGCAACAACGGCTGCGACAACAACAGCTTCCACAGCAGAACGGGGTCGGAAAGATGCGCACACTCAAAGTAGCTCTCCTCGGATGCGGCGTCGTGGGCACCGAGGTGGCGCGGCATCTCGCGCTCCACCAGGACGACCTGACGGCCCGGATCGGGGCGCCGGTGGAACTGGTGGGCATCGCCGTCCGGCGGGCCGACCGGCTCCGGCCGGGGGTGCCCGAGGAACTGGTCGGCACCGACGCCGCGGCCCTGGTGGCCCGGGGCGACATCGACGTCGTGGTCGAGGCGATCGGCGGCATCGAGCCCGCCGGCGAGCTGATCCGCAGCGCGATCGCGCACGGCGCCTCGGTGGTCAGCGCCAACAAGGCGCTGATCGCGGCCCAGGGCGGCGAACTGCACCGGGCCGCCCGGGAGGCCGGGACGGACCTCTTCTACGAGGCCGCGGTCGGCGGGGCGATCCCGCTGCTGCGGCCGCTGCGGGAGTCCCTGGCGGGCGACCGGGTGACCCGGGTGCTCGGGATCGTCAACGGCACCACCAACTTCATCCTGGACAAGATGGACTCCACCGGCGAGGAGTACGAGGTCGCCCTCAAGGAGGCCACCGCGCTCGGCTACGCGGAGGCCGACCCGACGGCCGACGTGGAGGGCCACGACGCCGCGGCGAAGGCCGCGATCCTGGCCGGTCTGGCCTTCAACACCCGGGTCACCGCCGACCAGGTCTTCGTCCAGGGCATCACCGGCGTGACCGCCGCGGACATGGCCAGCGCCCGGGCCATGGGCAGCGTGGTCAAGCTGCTGGCCATCTGCGAGCGCGGCGCGGACGGCGAGTCCGTCACCGTCCGGGTCCACCCGGCGATGATCCCGCTCGACCACCCGCTGGCCTCGGTCCGCGGCGCCTACAACGCCGTCTTCGTGGAGGCGGACGCGGCCGGCCGGCTGATGTTCTACGGGCCCGGCGCCGGCGGCGCGCCGACCGCCAGCTCCGTCCTCGGCGACCTGGTCACCGCCTGCCGCAACCGGCTCGCCGGGACGACCGGGCCGGGCGAGACGGTCTACCGGCAACTGGACGTACGGCCGATGAGCGAGGTGGTCACCAGCTGCCACCTCGACCTGGACGTCGAGGACGAGCCCGGCGTGCTCGCCGCGGTGGCGACGGTCTTCGCCGAGCACGGGGTCTCCGTCGACACCCTCCGCCAGCACCACGGACCGGCCGGCACCTCCCTCGTCGTGGTGACGCACCGGGCCACCGACGCCGCTCTGGCCGCGACCGTCGAGGCGGTCGCGGGGCTGAGCCGGGTCCGGGCGGTCAACAGCATGATGCGCGTCGAGAGCCGCTGAGCCGGCCCGGGGCGTCCTTCCGCACCGATCAGAAAGCCCTTGGAGAACAGGTGGTAGCGATGGAGCGAACGTCGGCGACCGAGACCCGGCACGCCGTAGTCGATTCGGGAGCCCTGTACCAACTCGCGTCCGGTCACTCACCGGCCGCGGTGGAGCTCCGCAAGCAGGTCCGCAACGGCGATCTGCGCCTGACCGTCCCGATGGCCGCGTTCTCGGTGAGCTCCAGCATGCGCACCTGCTGGGACACCGAGTGCCGGCTCGACCACCCGGACGACGGGGTCGACGCGCTGCGCGACCTCCTCGACCGGCCCGGCATCCGGATCCACCAGCCGACCGCCGACTTCGCGCTCACCGCGGGCGGCCTGTACGCCGACTGCGTGGACCGCCGGGTCGTCGGCTCCGAGGTCCTGGCGGCCTGCCACTCGGCCCTGCTCGCCGAGCAGGAGAGCGTCCCGCTGATCTCGACCGCCAGCGCGCGCTACTGCTACGTCCCGCTGTCCGGTATGGACGCCGCCACCCAACTCGTCTTCGTCTGAAGGACTGCCATGATCGTCGAGAGTCCCGCGCGGCCCGAACCGGCCGCCAAGCCCGTCAGGTCCCTGGACCGGGTCGTGATCCGTTTCGCGGGCGACTCCGGTGACGGCATGCAGCTCACCGGTGACCGGTTCACCTCGGAGACGGCCACCTTCGGCAACGACCTCTCCACGCTGCCGAACTTCCCGGCCGAGATCCGCGCCCCCGCCGGCACCCTGCCGGGCGTCTCGTCCTTCCAACTGCACTTCGCCGACCACGACATCCTCACCCCGGGCGACGCCCCGGACGTCCTGGTGGCGATGAACCCGGCGGCCCTGAAGGCGAACCTGGCGGACCTGCCGCGCGGCGCGGAGATCATCGTCAACACCGACGAGTTCACCAAGCGCGCGCTGGCCAAGGTCGGTTGGACGGCGGACCCGCTGGACGACGGGACGCTCACCGGCTACCGGGTGCACCCGGTAGCGCTCACCACCCTGACGGTGGAGGCGCTCAAGGACAGCCCGCTGTCGCGCAAGGACGCCGAGCGGGCGAAGAACATGTTCGCGCTCGGGCTGCTGTCCTGGATGTACCACCGTCCGACCGAGGGCACCGAGCGGTTCCTGCGCGGCAAGTTCGCCAAGAAGCCGGCGATCGCCGAGGCCAACATCGCCGCGTTCAAGGCGGGCTGGAACTACGGCGAGACCACCGAGTCCTTCGCGGTCTCGTACCAGGTCGCCCCGGCAGCGAAGGCGTTCCGGCAGGGCCGCTACCGCAACATCTCCGGCAACCTGGCGCTCTCCCTGGGCCTGGTCGCCGCCGCCCGCTGCTCCGAACTCCCGCTGTTCCTCGGCTCGTACCCGATCACCCCGGCCTCGGACATCCTGCACGAGCTGTCCAAGCACAAGAACTTCGGGGTGCGCACCTTCCAGGCCGAGGACGAGATCGCCGGCATCGGCGCGGCGCTCGGCGCGGCCTTCGGCGGGGCACTCGGCGTGACCACCACCTCCGGGCCCGGTGTCGCGCTGAAGTCCGAGACCATCGGGCTGGCCGTCTCGGTCGAACTGCCGCTGCTGATCGTGGACATCCAGCGCGGCGGCCCGTCCACCGGCCTGCCGACCAAGACCGAGCAGGCCGACCTGCTGCAGGCCATGTTCGGCCGCAACGGCGAGGCCCCGGTGCCGATCGTCGCCCCGGCCACGCCGGGGGAGTGCTTCTCGATGGCGGTGGAGGCGGCCCGGATCGCGCTGGCCTACCGCACCCCGGTGTTCCTGCTCTCGGACGGCTACCTGGCCAACGGCTCCGAGCCCTGGCGGGTCCCCGAGCTCGACGAACTGCCCGACCTGCGCGTCGAGTTCGCCACCGAGCCGAACCGCGAGGACGGCAGCTTCTGGCCCTACCTGCGCGACCCCGAGACGCTCGCCCGCCCCTGGGCGGTGCCGGGCACCCCGGGCCTGGAACACCGGGTCGGCGGCATCGAGAAGCAGGACGGCACCGGCAACATCTCCTACGACCCGGCCAACCACGACTTCATGGTCCGCACCCGCCAGGCCAAGATCGACGGCATCACCGTCCCCGACCTCGCGGTGGACGACCCGGACGGCGACGCCGGACTGCTCGTCCTCGGCTGGGGCTCGACCTACGGGCCGATCGCCGCGGGCGTACGCCAGGTGCGTGCCGCCGGCGGCAAGGTCGCCCAGGCCCACCTGCGCCACCTCAACCCGTTCCCGGCCAACCTGGGCGAGGTGCTCCGGCGCTACGACCGCGTCCTGGTGCCGGAGATGAACCTCGGCCAGCTGGCCATGCTGCTGCGCGCCAGGTACCTCGTCGACGCCCGCCCGTTCACCCAGGTCTCCGGCATGCCCTTCAAGGCCGACCAACTGGCCGCCGTCATCGAGTCCGCGCTGTCCGCGCTGTCCGAGCTGTCCGCGCTGTCCGAGATGGAGGCCGTCGATGGCCACTGAGCTGAAGCTGATCGAGAAGACGCCGACCGCCAAGGACTTCAAGTCCGACCAGGAGGTGCGCTGGTGCCCCGGCTGCGGGGACTACGCGATCCTCGCCGCGGTCCAGGGCTTCCTGCCGGAGCTGGGCGTCAAGCGCGAGAACATCGTCTTCGTCTCCGGCATCGGATGCTCCTCCCGCTTCCCGTACTACCTCAACACCTACGGGATGCACTCCATCCACGGCCGCGCCCCGGCGATCGCCACCGGGCTCGCCGCGGCCCGGCCCGACCTGTCGGTCTGGGTGATCACCGGTGACGGCGACGCGCTGTCGATCGGCGGCAACCACCTGATCCACGCCCTGCGCCGGAACGTCAACCTGAAGATCCTGCTCTTCAACAACCGGATCTACGGCCTCACCAAGGGCCAGTACTCGCCCACCAGCGAGGCCGGGAAGATCACCAAGTCCACCCCGATGGGCTCGCTGGACGAGCCGTTCCGCCCGCTCTCGCTCGCCCTGGGTGCGGAGGCGAGCTTCGTGGCCCGCACCATCGACTCGGACCGCCAGCACCTCCAGTCGGTCCTGGGCGCCGCCGCCCGGCACCAGGGCACCGCGCTGGTCGAGATCTACCAGAACTGCAACATCTTCAACGACGGCGCCTTCGACGTCCTCAAGGACCCGGCCACCCGCGACACCGCGCTGCTGCGGCTGGAACACGGCGAGCCGTACCGGCTCACCCCGGACGGCGAGGAGATCGTCCACAACGTCGCCGACCCGGACCCCACCCGGGCCTTCGCGCTCTCCCGGCTCTCCGAGCCCACCCCGATCGGCGTGCTGCGCGACGTCGAGCGGCCGGTCTACGACCGCCGGCTCAACGAGCAGCTGGACGAGGCCGTCCGGCGCCACGGCGAGGGCGACCTGACGGCCCTGCTCGGTGGCGAGGACTCCTGGACGGTGCCGCGGCCCGCCGGAGAGCCCGAGTGACCTCCGTAGGGGCCGTGGCCGGCGGCCGCTGGATCCGGAGCTCCGGTGCGGCGGGGGCCCGGGGCACCCGGCTGGTCGCCCTGCCGCACGCCGGGGGGTCGGCGTCGGCGTTCCGCTTCCTGTCGAACGCGCTCGCCCCGGAGTTCCCGGTGCTGGCGGTCCAGTACCCCGGCCGCCAGGACCGCTTCCACGAGCCGCTGGTCACCGATGTCCACGAGCTGGCCGACCACGTGGTGGAGGCCCTGGAGCCGTACCTGGAGGAGCCGCTCGCCCTGTTCGGCCACAGCATGGGCGCCAGCATCGCCTTCGAGACGGTCCGCCGCCTGGAGCGTCGGGGGGTCGGGCCGAGCGCGCTGATCGTCTCCAGCCGGACCGCCCCGGGCATCGGCCTGGGCCTGCCGCACACCGTGCACGAGCTCGGCGACGCCGAGCTGCTGGCGGAGCTGGCGGCGTTCGGCGCCGTCGACCCGAGGATCACGCAGGACGAGGAGCTGTTGCGGCACACCCTCGACGTGATCCGCGGCGACTACCGGGCCGTGGAGGGCTACCGGCCGGTGCCGGGCACCCGGGTCCACTGCCCGGTCAGCGTACTGGTGGGGGACCGGGACCCGCGGGTGTCCCCCGCGCAGGCCGCGGCGTGGCAGGACTGGTCCGCCCGGGGCGTCGACCTGCGGGTGTTCGAGGGCGGCCACTTCTTCCTGGAGGACCACGCGGAAGCCGTCGCCGCGCTGGTCCGCACGGCGCTGGGCCGGGCACCCGGTCCGGTGCCGGTGGCGACGGCCGGCTGAACGCGAAGGCCCCCGGGCGGAGGGGAATCCGCCCGGGGGCCCGCTCGGACCGCCGTGATCAGCACTCGATGACGTTGACGGCGAGGCCGCCGCGTGAGGTCTCCTTGTACTTGATCTTCATGTCGGCGCCGGTCTCCTTCATCGTCTTGATCGCCTTGTCCAGCGAGACGTGGTGCCGCCCGTCGCCGCGCAGCGCCATCCGGGCCGCGGTGACGGCCTTGACCGAGGCCATGCCGTTGCGCTCGATGCAGGGGATCTGGACCAGGCCGCCGACCGGGTCGCAGGTGAGGCCGAGGTTGTGCTCGATGCCGATCTCGGCGGCGTTCTCGACCTGCTCGGGGGTGCCGCCGAGGACCTCGGCGAGGCCGCCCGCGGCCATCGAGCAGGCGGAGCCGACCTCGCCCTGGCAGCCGACCTCGGCGCCGGAGATGGAGGCGTTCTCCTTGAAGAGCATGCCGATGGCGCCGGCCGCGAGCAGGAAGCGGACGATGCCGTCCTCGTCCGCGCCGGGGATGAAGTTCAGGTAGTAGTGCAGGACGGCCGGGATGATCCCCGCCGCGCCGTTGGTC
This sequence comes from Kitasatospora sp. NPDC101155, assembly GCF_044768305.1. Taxonomy (NCBI): domain Bacteria; kingdom Bacillati; phylum Actinomycetota; class Actinomycetes; order Kitasatosporales; family Streptomycetaceae; genus Kitasatospora; species Kitasatospora sp. NPDC101155. The sequence continues at coordinate 33,730 of NZ_JBIWPN010000032.1, forward strand.
GGCGCGGTGACGACCCGGCGGCCGGAGGCGTTCTCCTCGTTGACGGCCATCGCGTAGAGGGTCACCCACTCCATCGCGTTGGCCGGGCCGATCCCCTCGGCGCGCAGCGCCCGGGCCGCGGCGGCCGCCCGGCGGCGGACCTTCAGCCCACCCGGCAGGATGCCCTCGCGGCTCATGCCGGCCCGCACGCACTCCTGCATCACGGACCAGATCTCCAGCAGCCCGGTGCGGATCTCCTCCTCGCTGCGCCAGGCCTTCTCGTTCTCCAGCATCAGGCCGGAGATCGACAGCCCGGTCTCCCGGGTGAGCCGCAGCAGCTCCTCGCCGGTGCGGAAGGGGTAGCGCAGCGCGGTGTCGTCGGGCTTGACCCGGTCCGCGCCGATCGCGTCCTCGTCGACGACGAAGCCGCCGCCGACCGAGTAGTAGGTCTTCTCCAGCAGCGTGGAGCCGTCCGCCGCGAACGCCCACAGGGTCATGCCGTTGGCGTGGTACGGCAGCGAGCGGCGCCGGTGCAGGATCAGCTGGCTGTCGGGGTCGAAGTCGATGGCGTGCTCGCCGAGCAGGTTGATCCGCTTCTCGGCGGTGATCCGCTCGACGTCCTTGTCGGCCTGGTCGACGTCGACGGTGCGGGGCGAGTGGTTCTCCAGGCCCAGCAGGACGGCCTTCGGGGTGCCGTGGCCGTGGCCGGTGGCGCCCAGCGAGCCGTACAGCTCGGCCCGGACGGACGTCACCTGGGTCAGCAGGCCTTCGGACCGCAGGCGGCGGGCGAACATCCGGGCGGCGCGCATCGGGCCGACGGTGTGGGAGCTCGACGGGCCGATGCCGATGGAGAAGAGGTCGAAGACACTGATGGCCACGGGGACGTCCTTGTCTGGTCTCGTGGAAGGACTTGCGGTCGGGGCGGGCACGGAACGGGGCACCCCGCACACTGTCCAGTGTGCGGGGTGCCCCGGAGTCCCCGGTACGTTCCAGGGGTGAGGCCGATCACCCTACCGGCTGGTAACTTGCCGGCGGGTCAGCTACTGACCGGTCACTTACTCCTGGTTGCCCAGGTTCGGGTAGAGCGGGTACTTCTCGGCCAGCGCGGTGACGCGGGCCTTGAGCGCGGCGGCGACGGTCTCGTCGAAGGCAGGCTTGAGCGCCTCGGCGATGATGTCGGCGACCTCGCGGAAGTCCTCGGCCTGGAAGCCGCGGGTGGCCAGGGCCGGGGTGCCGATGCGCAGGCCCGAGGTGACCATCGGCGGGCGCGGGTCGTTCGGGATGGCGTTGCGGTTGACCGTGATGCCGACCTCGTGCAGCCGGTCCTCGGCCTGCTGGCCGTCGAGCTGGCTGTTGCGCAGGTCGACCAGGACCAGGTGGACGTCGGTGCCGCCGGACAGCACGCTGGCGCCGGCCTCGGCGACGTCGTCCTGCAGCAGGCGCTCGGCGAGGATGCGGGCGCCCTCCAGGGTGCGCTGCTGGCGCTCCTTGAACTCCTCCGAGGCGGCGACCTTGAAGGCGACGGCCTTGCCCGCGATCACGTGCTCCAGCGGACCGCCCTGCTGGCCGGGGAAGACTGCGGAGTTGATCTTCTTGGCGAACTCGGCCTTGGACAGGATGACGCCGCCGCGCGGGCCGCCCAGGGTCTTGTGGGTGGTGGTGGTGACCACGTCCGCGTAGGGCACCGGGTTCGGGTGCAGCCCGGCGGCCACCAGGCCGGCGAAGTGCGCCATGTCCACCATGAGCAGGGCGCCGACCTCGTCGGCGACCCGGCGGAACTCGGCGAAGTCCAGCTGGCGCGGGTAGGCGGACCAGCCGGCGATGATCAGCTTCGGCTGGTGCTCCTTGGCCAGGCGCTCGACCTCGGCCATGTCGACCTGGCCGGTCTTCTCGTCCACGTGGTACGCGACCACGTTGTAGAGCTTCCCGGAGAAGTTGATCTTCATGCCGTGGGTCAGGTGACCGCCGTGGGCCAGGTTCAGGCCCAGGATGGTGTCGCCCGGCTGGATCAGCGCGAACATCGCGGCGGCGTTGGCCTGAGCGCCGGAGTGCGGCTGGACGTTGGCGTGCTCGGCGCCGAACAGCGCCTTGATGCGGTCGATCGCGATCTGCTCGACCACGTCGACGTGCTCGCAGCCGCCGTAGTAGCGACGGCCGGGGTAGCCCTCGGCGTACTTGTTGGTGAGCACCGAGCCCTGGGCCTCCATGACCGCCACCGGGGCGAAGTTCTCGGAGGCGATCATCTCCAGGGTGGTCTGCTGGCGGTGCAGCTCGGCGTCGACCGCGGCGGCGATCTCCGGGTCGAGGGCGTGCAGGGACTGGTTGAGAACCGTCATGGTGTGGTCTTCCCGGAAGGAGGAGAGGGACGGTGGGGGCGGGACGGACCGCCGTGCTGCGGCCCGTCCCGGCGGGTGGCTCAGCCCTTGGCGTGGGTGAGCGCGTCGTACTCGTCGGCGCTGAGCAGCTCGTCGGTGGACTCCACCCGGACCTTGAACAGCCAGCCGCCCTCGAAGGGGGCGCTGTTGACGAGGGCGTTGTCGTCCAGGACGTCCTGGTTGACCTCGACGACCTCGCCGGTCACCGGGGAGTACAGGTCGCTGACCGACTTGGTGGACTCCAGCTCGCCGCAGGTCTCACCGGCGGTCACCTCGTCGCCGACCTCGGGCAGCTGCACGTAGACGATGTCACCGAGCGCGTCCGCGGCGTGCTTGGTGATGCCGACCGTGGAGACACCGTCCTCGGCGGCCGTCAGCCACTCGTGCTCCTTGGTGTACTTCAGGTGCTGGGGGTTGCTCATGGCGTCATTCTCCAGGATGGGAAGCGGGTACGACGAAGCGGGCCGCCGCGCGGACGGCTTCGACGTGCGGGTATGGGAAGAACGGGGGTCGGCCGGGCCCGCGGGGCCCGGCCGGACCGCCTCAGCGGGCGCGCTTGTAGAACGGCAGCGCCACGACCTGGACCGGCTCGTGCTTGCCGCGCACGTCCACCGCGACGGTGCCGCCGGGGGCGGCGTGGGCCGCGTCGACGTAGGCCATCGCGATCGGCTTGCCCAGGGTCGGGGACGGCGCGCCGGAGGTGATCCGGCCGATCGGGGCGCCCTCGGTGGAGACCACGGTGTACTCGGCGCGCGGCACCCGCTTGCCCTCGGAGACCAGGCCGACCAGCACCTTCGGGGGGTTGGTCTCAGCCGCGGCGGCGGCCTGCTCCAGGGCCTTGCGGCCGATGAAGGCGCCCTCGTTGGTGGTCTTGTCGAAGCGGACGACCCGGCCCAGGCCCGCGTCGAACGGGGTGAGATCGGTGGACAGCTCGTGCCCGTACAGCGGCATGCCCGCCTCCAGGCGCAGGGTGTCGCGGCAGGACAGGCCGCACGGGACCAGGTCGTGGCCCTCGCCGGCGGCGGTCAGCGCCTGCCAGATCTGCTCGGCGTCGCCCGGGTGGCAGAAGATCTCGAAGCCGTCCTCGCCGGTGTAGCCGGTGCGGGCCAGCAGCACGTCGCGGTCGGCCACCTGGGCCGGGAGGATCGCGTAGTACTTCAGGCCGGGCAGGTCGGCCTCGGTGGTCTTGGCCAGGATCGCGGTGGACTCCGGGCCCTGGACGGCGATCAGCGCGTAGGTGTCGCGGTCGTCGGTGACGACGGCGTCGAAGCCCTTGGCGCGGGCGATCAGCTCGTCCAGGACCAGCTGGGCGTTGGAGGCGTTGGCGACCACCAGGAAGGCGTCCTCGCGCAGGCGGTAGACGATCAGGTCGTCCAGGATGCCGCCGTCCTCGGCGCAGATCATGGTGTAGCGGGCGCGCAGCACGCCGAGCGCGGAGACGAAGCCGACCAGCGCGTGGTCCAGCATCTCGCCGGCCTGCGGGCCGGTGACGGTGATCTCGCCCATGTGCGAGAGGTCGAACAGGCCGGCCTTGGTGCGGACGGCGAGGTGCTCCTCGCGCTCGCTGCCGTAGCGCAGCGGCATGTCCCAGCCGGCGAAGTCGGTCATGGTCGCGCCGAGGGCGCGGTGCAGCGCGTCGAGCGCGGTCAGGCGGAGGGACGACATGGCCAGGAACTCCTCGGTCGGGGCACTCAGGGGTGCACGCGCCGGAACCGGACCCGCTCGGGGGCCGACCCTGCGCGCGGGCATGCGGCGGCGTGGGTCTCCCCATCTGTCGTCGGACCTGAGAGCTTCACCGCGGCCGTCCGCAGCTGTTTCCAGCATCCAGGACAGCATGGCGGCTTGCACCGTGGGTGGGCGCGCGACAGGGCCGTGCGCCGCTTTCCAGATGTGCCTAACCCGTGCGGTAGGGGGGCCTGAGAGATTCCGGGGAGGACTTGCTCCTTCGGCGCCGGCTGTACCGCCTGAGCGGCACTCCGGGCTCTCCCGCGCGGGTTCGAGCGGCCGGTGTGGAGTTGTAGGGGCCCGCGGCGCATGCCGTCGGACGCGCACATCATGGCACGTCCACGCGGACGAGGGGAGGGGGGACCCGGTCACACGGCCCGAGACCGAACCCGCGCCCTGGCCGGGCCCTAGAATCTGCGCGTCGGCACAGCAGTGGGCGGCCGACCGGCAGAGGGCGGTTCAGGCGCGCATGGGGTACCCGGTGGAGCAGCAGGGGTGGGACGGTCCGCAGGCGGCGCCGCCCGGCGGTGCGTGGCCGGCCAACGAGCTGGAGCAGGTGCTGACCGCCGCGCTCGGCGACCCGGGCGCGACGCCGCGGGTGATCGAGGTGCTGGCCCGCAGTCAGGTGTGGATCCCGCTGCCGGCCGGGGGCGACCCGGGCGGGCAGTCGCTGGACCTGCCGACCATCGAGCTGGCCGGTGCCCCGTACGTGCCGGTGTTCTCCTCGCAGGAGGTGTTCCTGCAGCAGGCGCCGGGGATGGCCTTCGCGGTCGCGCCGGCCTGGGAGTTCGCCCGCGGACTGCCGCTGGGCGTGGGCATCGCGGTCAACCCCGAGGCCGCGGTGGGCATCCCGGTGCCGCCGCAGGGCGTGGCGGAGCTGCGCCGCGGGCCACGTGACGGCCGCCGCTGGGAGCACACTGAGGACGCTGCGCAGGCGCCGACCGGCGGCCGGGTGGCGCTGCGCGAGCCGGTGCCGGGCGAGGACCCGGAGTACTTCCTGGCCGCCTGCCGGACCGAACTGTCGGCCCTGCCCGGGGTGTTGACCGCGCGCCGGGCGCTGGCCAGCGTCGAGGGCGAACCGACCGTGATGTTCGTGGGCGTCCAGTTGGATCCGGCCGCCCCGGCCGACCCGGGCGCGGTGAACGAGGCGCTCGGCCGGGCGCTGGGAACCGCGCCGCTGCCGGGTGGCGTCCACCTCGTACTGCTCGACCTCGCCGAGGACCCGGTGGTCGAGTGGCTGCTCACCCGGGTACTGCCTTTCTACGCGCGGGTGTGAGCGGGGGTTCGGATCAAGGGCACGTCGCCGTGGCGGTGGCCGGTGCCGCGCCATAGGGTGCGTGCAGACGGCCGACGGGCCGGCTGGGTTGAGGAAAGAGGCGCGGCGAGGTGGGCGCATGAGTGCGGGAGCGGGAACGGGCGGTGTGCCGGGGCCCTGGGGCCAGGCTCCGGCCGGGCGCCCGGCGGCGGATCCGGGCGCGATGGAGCACGCCCTGCGCGAGGTCGCGCCGGAGCGCTACGACGCGTACGAGCGGCTGCTGCACGCGCTGGCCGACGGCCAGGTCTGGATGCTGCTCTGGCACGGTACGCCGGGCAGTCCTGACGCGCAGTACGGGAACATGGAGATCAGCGGCCACGGCTACGCGCCGGCCGTGACCTCGCCCGAGCAGCTGACGGCCTCCGGCTGGGCCCGGGCCCACGAGGTCATCTCCGGGCGGGAGATCGCCGCCTCGCTGTACCGCACCCGCTGGGGCCTGTGGCTCAACCCGCACGCCCCCGGCGGCGGGGTCGGCGTGCCCTGGGCGGACCTGCGGCGGATCGCCGCGGGCCTGGACCGGCTGCCGGCCGGTCCGTTGAAGCTGAGCGAGCCGCAGGTGAACGCCCAGCAGTTCTTCGCGCTGCTGGAGCGGCAGGCCGGTGAGGTGCGCGCGGTCCGGGCGCTGCGCCGGGCCTGGGTTCAGCCGGCGGTGGGGGAGCCGTACCTGGCGATCGGCCTGGACCTGTACGAGAGTTCGCCGCCTGCCGTGGAGGCGGTGCGGGCGCTGATGCAGCGGGCGATCGCGGTGGCCCCGGAGGGGCTCGCGGTGTCCACGGTGGCGATGACGGACGAGTACGACCCGGTGGCCCTGTGGATGCGCGCCAACGCGCGGCCGTTCTTCGACCGGGAGGCGGGTCGCCCGCCGGTCGGCCCGTACCCGACGGCGGCGCCGCCGTACCCGGGGCAGTCGATGCCGGGGCAGCCGACACCGGGGCAGCCGACACCGGGATGGGCCTACGGCACCCAGCCGCCCGCGCCGGGCTGGGGGCAGCAGCCCCCGCGGTCGTGGCCCGGATACCCCGGCCGCTGATTTCCGAAACCCGTTTCCAGCTAAAACCTTTACCGCGAAGCCGACTTGATTCCCCATCAGGTCGGCTTCGGTGCTTTCCGGACGAATTACCCCTCCGTCGGAGTCCGCACATCTTGGCATGGCTGTTACAGCCGTGTGAAGAGGGATATGCCGATGACCTGGGAGGTGCATGCGCGCAGATCACAGTTGGGCATCTGTCGCTTGGCAGGGCTGGCGCAAGCCAGTTCGGATGGCAGAGAGTTCTGCGCAACGCACCGCGCGTACTGGATACCCCACAAAGGTGAGCGCGCACGCCGACCGCTCCACCACGCGACGCCCATCCCGCGTGGCGGCAGTACCTGTGCACGAAGCACTGCCGCGAACACCCGCTCCTCCTAAGCACCTCCGCACGTCCGCAGCCGCACCGCCGAAGCCGGCGCCCGGCACCCGTGGGCCGGCCACCGTCGGCGAGGGGACCCAACTGACCATGACCGCATCCGTGACCACCACCGGGAACGAACCGGAGGCACCAGCCACCGCGAGCCCGGCCAAGACGATCGAGGGCCGCTCCCTCGGTCGGATCGCCTGGACCCGCTTCAAGCGGGACAAGGCCGCCGTCGCCGGCGGCATCGTGGTGATCCTGCTGATCCTGCTCGCCGTGCTGTCCGGGCCGATCGAGTCCCTGTTCGGGCTCGACCCCGACAACCCGAACCCGGACCTGCTGGACGCCAACCTCGGTGGCCTGCCGCTCGGGGACTGGGGCGGCATGAGCGCGGACCACCCGCTCGGCATCGACCCCCTGCAGGGCCGCGACCTGCTCGCCCGCGTGGTCGACGGCTCCTGGGTCTCCCTGCTGGTCGCCTTCGGCGCGACCGTCCTGTCCAACACCATCGGCGCCGTGCTCGGCGTGATGGCCGGCTACTACGGCGGCTGGGTGGACACCCTGATCAGCCGGCTGATGGACGTCTTCCTGGCGTTCCCGCTGCTGCTCTTCGCCATCGCGATCTCCGCCTCGCTCCAGGGCGGCGCGTTCGGCCTGCACGGCCTCCCGCTGCACATCATGGTGCTGATCTTCGTGATCGGCTTCTTCAACTGGCCCTACATGGGCCGGATCGTGCGCGGACAGACGCTGTCGCTGCGCGAGCGGGAGTTCGTCCACGCGGCCCGCAGCCTCGGCGCCCGCGGCCCGTTCATCCTGTTCAAGGAGCTGCTGCCCAACCTGGCCGGCCCGATCCTGGTCTACTCGACCCTGCTGATCCCGACCAACATCCTCTTCGAGGCCGGGCTGAGCTTCCTCGGCGTCGGCATCCAGCCCCCGCAGTCCTCCTGGGGCGGCATGCTCGCCGACGCGAAGAACTACTACCAGGTCGACCCCCAGTACATGGTGGTCCCCGGTCTGGCGATCTTCATCACCGTGCTCGCGTTCAACCTGCTCGGCGACGGGCTGCGTGACGCCCTCGATCCCAAGAGCAACTGACACCACGTCAGGAAACTCCCTCCTCCACATCCTCAAGGGGTTGATCTCACCCATGCGTAGGTCCCGTACCGTCGCGCTTACCGCCGCGGCCGCCGCCGTGGTCCTGGTCGTCACCGGCTGTTCGTCCAGCTCCAAGGGCGGCGACAGCGGCTCCTCGTCCTCGGCCGGCTCCAACGATGCGAGCGGCGGCGGCGCCGACGCGGCAACCAAGCAGATCGTCAACGTCTCGGACAAGAAGGGCGGGACGGTCACCTACGAGATGAAGGGCACCCCGGACTCCCTCGACCCGGGCAACACCTACTACGCGTACATCTACAACTTCGCGCGCCTGTACGCTCGTTCGCTGACCACTTTCAACCCGGCGCCGGGCCAGGACGGCAACAAGCTGGTCCCGGACCTCGCCGAGTCGATGGGCCAGCCCAGCGCGGACGGCCTGACCTGGACGTACAAGCTGCGCGCCGGCCTGAAGTACGACGACGGCACCCCGATCACCTCCAAGGACGTCAAGTACGCCGTGGAGCGCTCGAACTACGCGCCCGAGGTGAACTCCAACGGCCCGACGTACTTCCACGACCTGCTGGTCGACAACCCGACGCCGTACCAGGGTCCGTACAAGGACAAGACCGGCGACCTGAAGTCGATCGAGACGCCGGACGACACCACGGTCGTCTTCCACCTCCAGCACCCCTTCGCCGACTTCGACTACCTGGTCAGCGCCCCGCAGACCGCGCCGGTCCCGCAGGCCAAGGACACCGGTGCCGACTACGTGAAGCACATCGTGTCCTCGGGCTCCTACAAGTTCGAGACCTACGAGGACGGCAAGCAGGCCGTCCTGGTGCCGAACACCAACTGGGACAAGGGCACCGACCCGATCCGCAAGCAGCTGGCGGACAAGATCGTGCTCAAGATGAACATCGACCAGGCCACCATCGACAAGGACCTGCTGGCCGGCAACGCCCAGGTCGACCTGGTGGGCGGCGGCGTCGACCCGCAGACCCAGGCGCAGATCCTGCGCGACCCGAAGCTCAAGGCCAAGACCGACAACGCCTACGGCGGCCGCCTGGTCTACATGGCGATCAACACCAAGGTCGCGCCGTTCGACAACATCGACTGCCGCAAGGCCGTTCAGTACGCGATCGACAAGGTCTCGGTGCAGACCGCGCTCGGCGGCCCGATCCGCGGCCAGGTGGCCAGCACCGTGCTCCCGCCGGACATCCCGGGCCACCAGGACTTCAACCTGTACGAGACCAAGGACAACAAGGGTGACGATGCCAAGGCCAAGGACTCCCTGAAGGCCTGCGGCAAGGACGGCGGCTTCAGCACCGTCCTGTCCGCCCGCACCGAGCGCGCCACCGAGGTCGCCGCGGCCACCGCCATCCAGGCGCAGCTGAAGAAGATCGGCATCAACGTCGAGATCCAGCAGTACCCGCAGGGCAAGTACCTGACCGACTCGGCCGGTGCGCCGCAGTTCACCCAGGACCACAACATCGGTCTGATGATGATGCAGTGGGGCGCCGACTGGCCGACCGGCTACGGCTTCCTGCAGCAGATCGTCGACGGCCGCGCGATCAAGCCCTCCGGCAACAGCAACCTCGCGCAGCTGAACGACCCCGCCGTCAACAAGATGATCGACGACGCCGCGGTCAACCCCGACCGGGCGGCCCGCGAGAAGATCTACGGCGACATCGACAAGAAGGTCATGGAGTCCGCTGCCTACGTCCCGCTGACCGACTTCAAGGTCTTCCTGTACCGCCCGGACAGCGCCACCAACATGGCCTCCACCTCGGCCTTCTCGGGTGAGTACGACTACCTGAACATCGGCACCACCAAGTAAGAGCCTGGCTCCACATCCCTGAAGGCAGGTGAAGGCAGCGGCGCCCGTCGCCGTCCGGAAGACCCCGGACGGCGGCGGGCCGCCGGAGCCGCCCAACTGTGTTTGCCTACATCATCCGCAGGATCTTCGCGGCCGTGCTGCTGCTGCTGGTCGTCAGCGCCGTCACCTTCGCGATCTTCTTCCTGCTTCCGCGCCTGGCCGGCGAGACCACCGACCAGCTGGCCGCGCAGTACATCGGGAAGGACCCGGGGCCCACGGCGATCGCCGCGGTCAAGCAGAACCTCGGCCTCGACCAGCCCCTGTACACCCAGTACTGGCACTTCCTGAAGGCGCTGGTCGCCGGCGCCGAGTACAAGTTCGGGCCGGAACCGGCCACCTGCCACGTGCCCTGCTTCGGCTACTCCTTCAAGAGTCATCTCGAGGTCTGGCCGCTGATGACCAGCCGGATCCCGGTCACCATCTCGCTCGCCATCGGCGCGTCGGTGCTCTGGCTGCTCTCCGGCATCACCACCGGCGTGATCTCGGCCCTCAAGCCGCGGTCGATCTTCGACCGGCTCTCCATGGGCGTCGCCCTGGCCGGTGTCTCGCTGCCGGTCTTCTTCACCGGCGCCCTGCTGCTGACGGTGTTCAGCTACGAGTGGCCGATCCTGGACAACCTGCACTACGTCAACTTCACCGACGACCCGCTGATGTGGGCCCGCAACCTGATCCTGCCATGGATCTCGCTGGCCTTCCTCTACTCCGCGCTCTACGCCCGGCTCACCCGCGCCGGGATGCTGGAGACGATGAGCGAGGACTACATCCGCACCGCCCGGGCCAAGGGCCTGGTCGAGCGCAAGGTGGTCGTCAAGCACGGGCTGCGCTCCGCACTCACCCCGATCGTCACCATCTTCGGCATGGACCTCGGTCTGCTGCTCGGCGGTGCGCTGATCACCGAGCAGGTCTTCTCGCTCAACGGCATCGGCCAGTTCGCCGTCCAGGCGATCACCGACAACGACCTGCCCAAGATCCTCGGCGTCACCCTGCTGGCCGCCTTCTTCATCGTCGTCTGCAACCTCGTGGTCGACCTCCTGTACGCCTTCGTCGACCCCCGCGTGAGGCTCTCGTGACCGAGCTCAAGAAGACTCCGGCGGACGCCGATTCCGCCCCGGCGGACGCCGCGCCGACGCCCCTGGGCGACCCGTTCCTGTCCGTCCGCGACCTGCGGATCCACTTCGACACCGACGACGGCCTGGTCCGCTCGGTGGACGGGGTCAGCTTCGACCTGCACAAGGGCCGCACCCTGGGCATCGTCGGCGAGTCCGGTTCCGGGAAGTCCGTCACCTCGCTGGGCATCATGGGCCTGCACCGCTCCAAGCGGGCGAGGATCAGCGGTGAGATCCGGCTGGACGGCGAGGAGCTGATCGCGGCCGGACCGGACCGGGTGCGCCAACTGCGCGGCCGCGAACTGGCGATGATCTTCCAGGATCCGCTGACCGCGATGCACCCGTACTACACGGTCGGCGCGCAGATCATGGAGGCGTACCGGGTGCACCACCCCCAGGCCTCCAAGAAGCAGGCCAGGGCCCGTGCGATCGAGATGCTCGACCGGGTCGGCATCCCGCAGCCGGACCGCCGGGTGGACGACTACCCGCACCAGTTCTCCGGCGGCATGCGCCAGCGCGCGATGATCGCCATGGCCCTGGTCAACGACCCCTCGCTGCTGATCGCCGACGAGCCCACCACCGCCCTGGACGTCACCGTCCAGGCGCAGATCCTGGACCTCATCCGCGACCTCCAGGAGGAGTTCGGCTCCGCCGTCATCATCATCACCCACGACCTCGGGGTGGTCGCCGAGCTCGCCGACGACATCCTGGTCATGTACGGCGGCAAGTGCATCGAGCGCGGGCCGGCCGAGACCCTTTTCGACGCGCCCGAACACCCCTACACCTGGGGCCTGCTGGGATCGATGCCGCGCCTGGACCGGGAGCTGCAGGACCGCCTCGTGCCGGTCAAGGGCACCCCGCCCAGCCTGATCAACGTGCCGTCGGGCTGCGCCTTCCACCCGCGCTGCCCGTACGCCGCCCTGACCGGCGGGCGCTCCACGAGCGAGCTCCCGGTGCTGACCGAGGCCGCGCCCGGCCACTTCGCGGCCTGCCACCTGCCGGCCGACGAGCGGCACCGCATCTTCGCCGAAGAGATCGCGCCCCGGCTGTGAGCCCGGCCTCGTACCACCTTTCTGGAGAGAACCGATGACGGACACTCAGGGGGCCACGCCCCTCGCACGGGGAAATGGGGCTTCCCCGGCGCCCGCCTCCGACCGCGAGCCGCTGCTGAGGGTGACCGGCCTGACCCGGCACTTCCCGATCCGCGGCGGACTGCTGCGGCGCCAGACCGGCGCGGTGCGGGCCGTCGACGGCATCGACTTCACGGTCAACGCCGGTGAGACGCTGGGCGTCGTCGGCGAGTCCGGCTGCGGCAAGTCGACCATGGGCCGGCTGGTCACCAGGCTCGACGAACCCACCGCCGGGACGATCGAGTTCGAGGGCGCCGACATCAGCCACCTGGGCGTCGGCGCGATGCGGCCGATGCGCCGCGACATCCAGATGATCTTCCAGGACCCGTACTCCTCGCTGAACCCCCGGCACACCGTCGGCACCATCGTCAGCGCGCCGTTCAAGCTCCAGGGCGTGCAGCCCGAGGGCGGGGTCAAGAAGGCCGTCCAGGAGCTGCTGGAGCTGTGCGGGCTCAGTCCCGAGCACTACAACCGCTACCCGCACGAGTTCTCCGGCGGCCAGCGCCAGCGCATCGGCATCGCCCGGGCGCTCGCGCTCAAGCCGAAGATGATCGTCGCGGACGAGCCGGTCTCCGCGCTGGACGTGTCGATCCAGGCGCAGGTGGTCAACCTGCTGGACGACCTCCAGCGGGAGCTGGGACTGACGTACCTGATCATCGCGCACGACCTCTCGGTGGTCCGGCACGTCTCGGACCGGGTGGCGGTGATGTACCTCGGCAAGATCGTCGAGATCGCCGACCGGGACTCGCTCTACCGCAGTCCGATGCACCCGTACACCAACGCCCTGATGTCGGCGGTCCCGGTGCCGGACCCGCGCCGGCGCCAGCGGGCCGGGCGCGAGCGGATCCTGCTCAAGGGCGACGTGCCCTCGCCGATCAACCCGCCCAGCGGCTGCCGGTTCCGGACGCGCTGCTGGAAGGCGCAGGAGGTGTGCGCCACCCAGGAGCCGCCGCTGGCGGCGCTGAAGACCGGGCACCAGGTGGCCTGCCACTTCCCCGAGGGGAACGAGGGGAACGAGTAGGCGCAGCCCGGAGAGCGGGGCTGACTCGTAGGACCGGTGCGAAAAGGCCGTCCGCCCCCACTCGGGGACGGACGGCCTCTCGTCGTTCACGCCGTCGGCGTCAGCCGCGGCCGCTCGGGACGGGCTCCGTCTCCCGGGGCGCGGCGGCCGGCTCCGGCTCGCGCGAGGTCTGGGCGACCGGACGAGCCGGCAGCGCGGTGGCCGGGAAGCGGCGGTTCAGCGCCTTGATCGCCTTGCGGCCGAGGTTCTGGAACGGGATCTCGATCAGGCGGTAGCTGAGGTAGCTGATCACCAGCAGGGCGGCCATGAAGCCGAAGAACTGCAGGCTCCGGTCCTGCCAGGAGGTGAAGGGCGGGCGCCCCTCCAGCTTCCAGTTCATGAAGTGGATGAGCGGGTTGTGCAGCAGGTACACCGAGTAGCTGACCGTTCCCAGCCAGGTCAGCCAGCGCGGGAAGCGGCGGTGGCGCAGCAGCATCCCGGCCGCGAACACGACCCAGGCGGCCAGGTAGGCGAAGGAGAACGACTTCCAGGTCTCGCTCCAGGTCCGCCACAGGGCCTGGTCGTGGTTGTACATGAAGCCGGACAGGAAGCCCGCGGTGAGGACGAAGGCGCAGCACAGCAGTGCCGGCAGGCGGTCGATCTGGCCGTGCTCCAGCCGGTACAGCACCGTCCCGGCGAACATCGTGGCGAAGATCATCAGGGACTCGAAGGCGGCGGACCGGCTGTTCAGCAGGAGCAGCACCAGGCCCAGCGCGCCGAGCATCGTCCCGCCCCAGCGGGTCAGGTCGGCCCGGCCGGTGAGGATGCAGACCATCGCGGTGACCACGACGACCACGGCGGCCAGCACCAGGTGTCTGGTGGCCGGCAGGCCGCCGGCCGTGAGCGAGCCGAGCGGCAGCCAGGCGCCGAGGACCAGCGCCATGCCGGCGAAGCCGATCGCGAGCGGGGCGCTCTGCCGGTGCCGGCCGTTGACGAACAGGGCCGTCACGAAGAAGTAGAAGAGCATCTCGTAGGAGAGCGTCCACATCACCCCGATGACGTTGGTGACGCCCATCAGGTCCTGGATCATCAGGCCGTTGCCCGCCAGCGTGAGCAGCGGGTGGTCGAACGCCCAGCCCTGGATCACCGAGTGGCTGCGCGGCATGATCAGGAGGCTGAGGACCACGGTGACGATCACCACCGGGTAGATCCGGAAGTACCGGCCCGCCCAGAACGAGCGGACGTCGCCGCGCCGCTCCAGTGAGGCCGGGATGATGTACCCGCTCACCAGGAAGAACAGCATCACGCCGAAGATGCCAGGGTCCAGGTAGCGCGGTTCGTGGTCGGCGTGCAGCCAGTGGAACGGCAGTGCCAGGTGATAGACGGCGACGGAGAGCGCGGCTATGCCGCGTAGAGCGTCGAGCCAGCCGAGCCGGGCGGCGGCGGGCTTCAGCGTCACAGGCGCGGGGGGTTTCAGCGTCACAGGCGGAGGTTAGCGGAATCCGGGGCGGGCGGTTCGTGGGCGAGTCGCGGAAGACCCCGCCCGCGAGACGATTTCATCCGGACTGTGACCCTTGTCCCGACATGCGTGTCGCATCGGGTACACATGGACGGTGAGTTCACAGATCTTCCCCTCCGACGTGCAGCAGTCGCTGGACCTCATCGGCATATTCGTCTTCGCGCTCTCCGGAGCGCTGCTCGCCGTCCGCAAGAACATGGACATCTTCGGGATCTGTGTGCTGGCCGAGGTCACGGCCCTGGGCGGCGGGGTGATGCGCGACCTGGTGATCGGCGCGACCCCGGTGGCCGCCTTCACCAACCTCGGCTACTTCCTCACCCCGCTGGCCGCCGCACTGGTGGTGTTCTTCCTGCACCCCGAGGTCGAGCGGATCAACCGGGCGGTGCAGACCCTGGACGCCCTCGGCCTCGGGCTGTTCTGCGTCACCGGCACCGCCAAGGCGCACGACTTCGGGCTGGGCGCGGTCGCCGCCGTCGCGCTCGGCATGGTGACCGCGGCCGGCGGCGGCGTGATCCGCGACGTGCTGGCCGGGGAGATCCCCTCGCTGCTGCGCTGGGACCGGGAGATCTACGCCGTCCCGGCCCTGGTCGGCGCCGCCCTGGTGGCCGTGCTGATCGGCGCGAACCGGCTCACCGGCGCCACCGGCACCGCCGCCGCGCTCACCGCCTTCGGACTGCGGATGCTCGCCCTGAAGTACGGCTGGCGTGCCCCGCGGGCCTGGCACCGCAACGGTTCTCGCACCAGCGAGGAGTAGGCGAGCCGCCGTACGCGAGCGAGATCGCCTCGGCCGTGCAGAGCAGCTCCGGCACCATCCGGGCCAGTTCGGCCGGCCGCACCTGACTGGCCGGGGCGCTCAGCGCGCAGGCCGCGACCGTCCGTCCGCCGCTGCCCGCGACCGGCGCGGCCACGCAGGTCACCGGCTCCCGGTGCTCGGCCGACTCGGCCGCCCAGCCGCGCAGGCGCACCGCCGCCAGCTCGGTCTCCTCGCACGGCCCGTCCGCGGACAGCCCGGCGAGCAGCACCCGGCCGACCGCCGTCCCGGTGACCGGTGCCCGGCGTCCGATCCGCGACGGCCGGGCCGCCCAGGGCCCGGCCACCTCGTCCAGGTAGAGCACCTCGCCGTCGTGCAGCACGGCCAGTTGGACGGTGTAGCCGCAGCGCGCGTTGAGCGCGGCCAGGTAGGGCGCGGCCACCTGCCGGACGTCGAAGTCCTCCAGCGCCCGGTCGGCCAGCGAGAGCACCCGGCCGCCGACCCGGTAGCGCAGGTCGGGCTGGCGCCGGACGAAGCCGTGCTCCTCCAGGGTGCGCAGCAGTCGCAGCGCGGTGGACTTGTGCACCCCGAGGCTGCTCGCGGCCTGCTCCAGCGAGAGCGGTCCGTCGCCGAGCGAGCCGAGCAGGGTCAGCGCGCGGTCGACCGACTGCGACATGACGCCCCCCTGGAACTCGCTTGAGAAGTGTTCGTCAGGCTAACCGCTGGGCGGCGCAGTGGTACAAACCAGTCCCGGACACCACCGTCCGGCCGGCCCGCGCCCGGTGGCCGGATCGGTGCGCAGGTCTGGATCACGGCACCGGGGTGCCCTCTACAATCGGATGGTTATGCCATACCTGGACCATGCGGCGACCACGCCGATGCTGCCCGAGGCGATCGCCGCGATGTCGGCGCACCTGGGGGTGGTCGGCAACGCCTCGTCCCTGCACGCGGCCGGCCGCCGAGCCCGCCGGGTGGTCGAGGAGTCCCGCGAGTCGCTGGCCGATTCGCTGGGTGCCCGCCCGAGCGAGATCGTGCTCACCGGCGGCGGGACCGAGTCCGACAACCTGGCCGTCAAGGGCCTGTACTGGGCCCGCCGGGACGCCGATCCGGCCCGCACCCGGGTGCTGTGCAGCCCGGTCGAGCACCACGCGGTGCTCGACGCGGTGCACTGGCTCTCCGAGCACGAGGGCGCGTCGGTCGACTACCTGCCGGTGGACGGGTACGGCCGGGTGCACCCCGAGGCGCTGCGCGAGGCGATCGAGCGCGACCCGTCCTCGGTCGCGCTGGTCACCGTGATGTGGGCCAACAACGAGGTCGGCACCGTCCAGCCGGTGCGCGAACTGGCCGCCGTGGCCGCCGAGTACGGCATCCCGATGCACGCCGACGCGGTGCAGGCGCTCGGTCAGGTTCCGGTCTCCTTCGCCGAGTCGGGGCTCACCGCACTCACCGTCACCGGGCACAAGATCGGCGGCCCGTTCGGCATCGGCGCGCTGCTGCTCTCTCGCGGCGCCGCGCCCGTCCCGCTGCTGCACGGCGGCGGGCAGGAGCGCGACGTGCGCTCCGGCACCCTGGACGCCCCCGCCGCCGCCGGTTTCGCGGCCGCCGCGGTCTGGGCCGTCGAGCACCGCGCCGAGCACGCGGTCACCCTGGGCGCGCTGCGCGACGAGCTGGTGGCCGGGGTGCTGGCCGCCGTGCCGGACGCGGTGCTCAACGGTGACCCGGCCGCCGAGGGCCGACTGCCCGCCAACGCCCACTTCTCCTTCCCCGGCTGCGAGGGCGACGCGCTGCTGATGCTGCTGGACGCCCAGGGCATCGAGTGCTCCACCGGCTCGGCCTGCTCGGCGGGGGTGCCGCAGCCCAGCCACGTGCTGCTGGCGATGGGCGTGGACCCGCTGCTCGCCCGTGCCTCGCTGCGGTTCTCGCTCGGGCACACCTCGGTGCGCGAGGACGTCACGGTGCTGGTCGAGGCCATCGCACCGGCCGTCCAGCGCGCCCGCAACGCGGGTCTGGCGGCCGTCCGGCGGTAGCTCCGGTACGGGGCCGGGCATGTTCCACGGCCCCGTACTCTTGTATTCACCATGACTGACTTCCCGGGTGCCCCGACCACTCCGTCCACCGGCCGTCTGCGCGTGCTCGCGGCGATGTCCGGCGGAGTCGACTCCGCCGTCGCCGCCGCCCGCGCCGTCGAAGCGGGGCACGAGGTGACCGGTGTCCACCTGGCGCTGTCCGCGAATCCGCAGTCCTTCCGTACGGGCGCGCGCGGCTGCTGCACCATCGAGGACTCCCGGGACGCCTGGCGGGCGGCCGACGTGATCGGCATCCCCTTCTACGTCTGGGACCTCGCCGAGCGCTTCCGCGAGGACGTGATCGACGACTTCGTCGCCGAGTACGCGGCCGGGCGGACCCCCAACCCCTGCCTGCGCTGCAACGAGAAGATCAAGTTCGCCGCGCTGCTGGACAAGGCGATCGCGCTGGGCTTTGACGCGGTCTGCACCGGCCACTACGCCCGGATCGTCGACCTGCCGTCCGGGGAGCGCGAGCTCCACCGTGCCGTCGATGCCGCCAAGGACCAGTCCTACGTCCTCGGCGTGCTCGACGCCGACCAGCTCGCCCACTCGCTCTTCCCGCTCGGCGACACCACCAAGGAAGCCATCCGCGAGGAGGCCGAGCGCCGGGGCCTGGCCGTCGCCAAGAAGCCCGACAGCCACGACATCTGCTTCATCGCCGACGGTGACACCCAGGGCTTCCTGGCCAAGCACCTCGGCA
Organism: Kitasatospora sp. NPDC101155; assembly: GCF_044768305.1. Classification (NCBI taxonomy): domain Bacteria; kingdom Bacillati; phylum Actinomycetota; class Actinomycetes; order Kitasatosporales; family Streptomycetaceae; genus Kitasatospora; species Kitasatospora sp. NPDC101155. Next base: position 51,755 of record NZ_JBIWPN010000032.1, read on the forward strand.
CCGCCACCGGCGACATCCTCGACGTCGACGGCACCAAGCTCGGCGAGCACGACGGCGCGTACGGCTTCACCATCGGTCAGCGCAAGGGCCTGCGGATCGGCCGCCCGGCGGCCGACGGCAAGCCGCGCTACGTGCTGGACATCTCCCCGGTGAACAACACCGTCACCGTCGGCCCGGTCGAGGGCCTCGACGTCACCGCCCTGACCGCCATCCGCCCCCGCTGGTGCGGCAGCGAGCAACTGGTCGAGGGCCGCTACACCGCCCAGCTGCGCGCCCACGGCGAAGAGGTCCCGGTCACCGCCTCGATGGTCGACGGCGAGCTCCACGTCCGCCTGGACACCCCGGCGCGCGGCATCGCCCCCGGCCAGGCCGTCGTACTGTACGACGGCACCCGCGTCATCGGCTCCGCCACCATCGCCACCACCGAGCGCCCGGCCGTCAACGCCTGAGCGAGCCATGGCGGCGTCATCCGAAGGGATGACGCCGCTGAATCGCCCGGATGACCGTGGCCGGAGAAGGCATCCATCGGGCTGATTCGAGGGGGCGGGCCGCGAACCTAACGTCAGGGGCATGACCCGAACCCGCCGCATCGCGGCCGTCGCCGCCCTTGTGCTCGCTCTGCCGCTTCCGATGGCCGGGGCCGCGATGGCCTCGCCGTCGCCGTCCCCCACGGTGGCCGCCGCCTCGGCCCCCGTCGCCTTCCACGGCGAGCTGCCCCGCCCGACCGGGCCGTACGCGGCCGGGGAGGAGGTGCTGCACCTGACCGACCAGAGCCGCACCGACCCCTGGGTGCCCTCGGCCGGGCCGCGGCAGCTGGCGGTGACGATGTTCTATCCGGCCCGGCAGAACACGGGCGAGCCCGCTCCGTACATGACCCTCGGCGAGGCGCAGAACTTCGTGGCGACGCGGGTCCCGCCGGGCACCGGAGTCCAGCCGCAGGACCTCGTGAACACCAGGACGTACGCCTACACCGATGCCAAGGCCGCAGGTGGGAAGTTCCCGCTGGTGGTGCTCTCGCCCGGCTTCGAGAACCCCCGCGCCACGCAGACCGGCCTGGCGACCGACCTCGCCAGCCACGGCTACGTCGTCGCCCTGGTCGGCCACACCTACGAGGACTCCGGCGAGACCCTCGCCGACGGCAGCACCTCGGGCTGCGCGCTCTGCCCGGACGCACCGGACTCGCTCCAGGAGAGCCGGGCGAAGGACGTGTCCTTCATCCTGGACCAGTTGACCGGGCACCACCCGGCCTGGCGCCTGTCGCACCTGATCGACCGCGACCGGATAGGCATGGCCGGCCACTCGATCGGCGGCGCGTCCACGCTGAACGCGATGGCCGATGACCAGCGGATCCAGGCAGGGGTGAACATGGACGGCACGTTCTGGGCGCCGATCCCGACCGACAAGCTGGAGGGACGCTCGTTCCTCCTGCTCGGCAAGCAGAGCAACCACGCCGCCGGCGGCGGGGACAAGTCCTGGGGCCAGACCTGGGCGGGCTGGAAGGGCTACAAGCCCTGGCTGGCCGTTGCGGGCACCAACCACGGCAGCTTCACGGACGTCGAGGTCCTGGCCGACGAGCTCGGTCTTCCGCTCCCTCCGGGGACGACCACCTCGCCGGAGCGCGGGATGCAGCTGACCCGGGAGTACGTCGGGGCCTTCTTCGACCAGACCCTCAAGGGAATCCACCAGCCGCTGCTGGACGGCCCGTCGGCGGCGAACCCGGAGGTGCTCTTCCAGCACCCTTGATGGTGACGGGCCCGGCCGTCCGGTGCGGACGGCCGGGCCCGTTCAGGGCCGTGGAACGGGGTTGTCCGGGGAGTCGAGCCAAGCGCACTGACCCTCCGGGGTGACCGTCAGGCCGAAGCGCTCCGGTCCTGGGCTGCCTTGGGCCTCCCACCACCGGTAGGCGGCCTCCACCTCGTCCCAGAGACGACGTGGTCCGTACTGCCAGGCGGTGAAGTGCTCGTCGTCGCGATCGACGGCCGCCCACGAGAGGATGTCCGTCGTCGCGACCCAAAGCCGCTCTTCGTCCTCCTCCCAGGCGGTCCACACATTGCCCAGCCTGAGCCCGAGCGCAAACCGGGCCTCCCACTGGTCTCCCGTGATCCGTGAGGGCGGCAGCGACGTCCTGGACTCCTCCGGAACGTGCTCGTCGCGTACGACGTCCCGGAAGATGCGAAGGTCCCGCCGCTGGTTGCGCATCAGCATGAAGGCGGAGTGCGGGCTGAACCGCCCGTGCGCGCGGTCGCGTTCGACGGTGAGCTTGAGCAGCCCCCAGCAGAGCATCGGGCTGTCCCAGGGCGTGAGGACGATTCCGCCGGGCTTCGTCTGCTCGATCCACGCCCACGGCACCCGCCGAACCGAGCAGGTCGACACGATCCGGTCGTACGGCTGGCGGCGGGGCCAGCCGAGGGAGCCGTCCCCACAGACCACCTCCACATTCAGAGCCGCCGCATTCAGCGAGGCCCAGGCGTGTCGGGCAACCTCGGCGTCGATTTCGACCGAGGCCACGTGCCCGGCGCCCAGGCGGTGGGCCAGGAGCGCCGCGTTCCACCCGGTCCCGGTGCCCACCTCCAGCACATTCATCCCAGGCCGGACGTCGAGGTCACGCAGCATCCTGACGACGATTGAGGGCGCCGACGCCGACGAGGACGGCCAGGCATCGGCAGCGTCAATCGGCTTCTCGCCGTCGTTGACCTGCGTCACGACCGGCACGTCCGAGTACGCCGCCTCGAACCAGCGCTCGCTGTCGGCTTGGAGGTCGCAAGGTTCGTAGCCTCTGTTGCCGTCCTCCAACCAGATCCGCTCCGGCAGAAAACGATGGCGCGGAACCGCCCTGATCGCTTCCTTCCATTCGTGTGGGACGGGGCCGCCGAGCGCTTCGCCGACGGCCCGGAGCAGGCCGCGCACGGCGGCCTGCTCCGGTCGATGCACGGGATCCGTCACTTCTCGCCTTCACCCTTCTTGTGCTTCGGATCGGGCGCCGGCTGCGACCCGTCCGGCGACGGCTTGCTCGTGCCCGGGTCCTTCTTGCCCCCGTGCTTGCCGCCGCTGGGCTTGTCAGTTCCCCAACCCATAACTTCTCCAGTTCGGTTGATCGCTGGTTGTCGGCGTGCCTCTACCGGTCCGCCGGCCGGGGCGTAGGCGGGCTCGTCGGTTTCGGCGGGGGTGGCTTCGGCCCGGGCGTAGACACGGCGGTGCTCCTCTCGGTCGGTCATGGAGATGCGGTGGTGTTCCCGCCCGCGCCGCCGGCCCGGCGGCGCGGGCGGGGGCTCAGCGGGAGCGGTTGATCAGCACCAAGGCTGCAGCGACGACGTGCAACGCGGCCGCCGCCGACACCCCGTAGGCGGTCCAGACCCGGACGGGATCAGGGGAAGGCGGCGGTGGATCCTCGGAATCGTCCTGCGGCAAAAGGCCGGTGTGGTTCACGAAGGCGGCTCAGCGACCGCGAGATCGGCGTGAACGATCTTTCCCAGCGGGAGGAGAGTGACGCCCCAGCGCCCGCGCGTGAGCCGGTGGACGATCGCCAGCCCTCGGCCTGAGGTGCGATCGGGCCCCACGTCGACCATCGCGGGCATCGAGCGGCAACCATCCCCGACGAGGATGCGGACGATACGGCTGCTCGGGCGGCGCACGGCGACGACCATGCGCGTCTGGCACCCGGTCTTGACCGCGTTGGTGGCCAGCTCGCTGACGATCACCGAGGCGTCGTCCAGGAGGTCGTCCAGCCCCCACTCCCGCAGCTTGGTCGCGACGAAGCGACGCGCGGCCGCCACCGACTCGGGCCGGTACGGCAGACAGGCAGTCGCCGGCTCGGAGTGCGGACGGACTCTCGCGCCCTCGTCCGGTTGGGGCGAGGCGTCGGCTCTCACGACATTCGAGAGGAGGGTCATCAGCGCTTCTCCTTGGCGGCTGGGGTCGGCTGCTGATGAATAGCCAACTGCACCTCGCGACCACATAGCTGGGCCCCAAGCCTGCTGTGCATGATTCATGCAGATCGCGCATCACAGATTGTCTCGGTTCGACTACGCTCGGCATATCGGGTGTGATCAGCATCAGCAGGAGGAGCCATGTCACGGACGGCCAACGGACACTCCGCAGCAGGTGGGATCGGCGAAGTGATTCGCCGCGCGAGAGTGCTCAGCGGCCGATCCCAGGCGGATGTAGCTTCCGAACTGGGCTACCACCAATCGAAGATCAGCCGACTGGAGAGCGGTAAGGGCACGCATGACATGGATGTCCTGCGTGCTGTCGCAGCTGTGCTCAACATTCCGCCGGGAAGCCTTGGCCTTACCATCCCCAACAGTGCGGACAGCAGGACGGACGACATGCACCGCCGCAACTTTCTGGCTGCGAGCGTCGTTGCGCTCGCAGCCCCGGTAACTCCTCCCCGTGTGGGGATGGAACTAGTTCAGGCACTCTTGCCGGGACCTGTTCTTGTCGATCGCGAGCCGCAGCCGGCGGCTGCGCTAGCGACTCGCCTGTCCCAGGCCCGCAGGCGCTTCTATGCCTGTCGGTATGCTGAACTCGAAACTGCACTACCGCAGTTGATCGATGACCTTCGCCAGGCTCAGAACGTGGCCAGCTGTGACGGCCGAGTCCTCTCGAGAATGCTTGCAACGGCCTACCAGACCGCAGTGAGCTTGCTACTCAAGCTCGGTGATCAGGGCAACGCCTGGCTCGCGGTCGGTCGTGCGATGGCCGAAGCTGAGCGTAGCGGCGACCCCGTGGTGATGGCTTCCAGTGTTCGTGTCCAGGTGCACGTCCTTGCCCGTGACCGGCACACCGCACCTGCCATCAGCCTCATCCGTCACACCGCAGACCAACTCGGCGGCGGTTATGACCGGCGATCGCCTGAGTACCTCGCCGCATTGGGGCTCGTGCTTCTTCGTGGCGTGACGGCGGCGAGTGCGGGCGGAGACCGTGCGACGGCGGCGGAGTTCTTGGCCGAGGCTCAGGATGTCGCGCGTTACGTCGATCTTGATGGCTCCGATTCCTGGGCAAACTTCAGCCCGACCAACGTCGCACTCCATGAAGTCAGTTCCGCCGTGGTTCTCGGTGATGCTGGTGTGGCACTGGCCGCTGCCCAACCCCTGATGCGTCGCCGCATCCCGGTTCCGGAGCGGAGGGCCGCGCTGTGGGTGGACGCCGCACGTGCGTACAGTCAACAAGGCAGGCTGGCCGAGGGATACCAAGCGCTCAGAGTCGCGGAGAGTTGTGCGTCGGAGGACATCCGCCGACGTCCCAGCATCCTGGAATTGGTCGGCGACATGGCCGCCCGCGACCGGCGCGGTACCGTTCCGGAACTTCGCCGTTTCTGCCAGGAGTTGGGAGTTCAGATTTGACCGAGCATCGCGAGCCGTTCCTCTACGTGATCGTCTGCGCTTCAGGCATTGCCGACGGCGTAGCCGAACTGATCACCGCCGCCCGCGCAGAGGGCTGGAAGGTCGGCGTGATCGCCACTCCGAGCGCTCTCGGCTTCATAGACCCGCGAGCCATCGAGGCTCAGACTGGCTATCCCATCCGCTCGGCCTGGCGTACCCCCGACGTCCCGCAGCCGCTGCCTCCGGCCGACGCCATCGCGGTTGTTCCCGCGACGTTCAATACCATTAACAAGTGGGCTGCGGGCATCTCCGACACGCTTGCGCTTGGCATTCTCTGCGAGGCATATGGCCTCGGCATCCCGGTGGCAGTCCAGCCCTACGTCAACTCCGCCCAAGCAGCCCACCCGGCCTATGCGGAAAGCCTGGCCCGCCTCCGCTCGATGGGTGTCCTGATCGGTGACTACGTGCCCCACAAGCCCAAGTCGGGCGGAGGCCGAGACAAGTACAACTGGACCCACGTCCTCGACCTGCTGCGCCCGGTGGCGCGAGCATGAAACCCCAGTCAACGCCGCTCCACTCGGTGTCCGTCGCCGGGGCGGTGGTGCGCGAGGACGGGCGAGTGCTGGCGATCCGCCGGGCCGACAACGGGACCTGGGAGCCGCCGGGCGGGGTGCTGGAGCTGGCCGAGTCGTTCGAGGACGGCGTGCGCCGCGAGGTCTACGAGGAGACCGGGATCAAGGTCGGCGTGGAGCGGCTGACCGGCGTCTACAAGAACGTGAGCCGGGGGATCGTCGCCCTCGTCTTCCGCTGCCGACCGGAGAGCGGTGCCGAGCGGCTCTCGGACGAGTCGGTCGAAGTCGATTGGCTCACACCGGCCGAGGTCTCCGACCGTATGGCCGAGGTCTACGCCGTGCGCCTACTGGATGCGCTTCGGGACGACAAGGCACCGAGCATCCGGAACCACGACGGCCGAAATCTGCTCGGCCGGATGGACACGGGCGGGGAGCGCGGGTGCGGTCGGTCATAGTGGGTGGAGCCGCGTGGGGCCGCCCCTGACTCACGGTCGACGACAGCCCTGGACGCCCTCGGGGCTTTCGACCTGCACGGGCGGTTCCTCGTTCGGGTGAAACGATGGCGGGCCGCCCGGCAGTGCGGAACCATGGAGTACGGTCGGTTCGGATTCGCGTACGGAGTGGAGGTGCCGCAGTGTCGTACGAGCCGAGGCTTGCGGCCGCGCTGTCCGGCGCCACTCTGCGCCAGCTCTCGCACTGGCGAAAGGCGACGGCTTCACGGGGCCCTGTCCTAGTGCCGGAGCTTTCCGCAGCCCGACCGATCCTCTACTCGTTCAGGGACGTCGTCGCCCTCCGGATCTGTGTCCGACTGCGTCAGGAAGCCTCGCTCCAGAAGATCCGTCGCGCACTGGACACCCTGCGCGACGGTCTCGATGAACAGAAGCACCTGTCCAGCTACCAGTTGGTGGCCGGGGACGACACGATCTATTTCGTCGCGCCCGACCACGCTGTGGACCTGGTGCGCAGGCGCGGCAACGTGGTCATTCACGAGATGGTCGATGTGCTTCAGCCGTTCTACCGAAACGGCCGCCAGATTCCGAACTTGCTGCACCCCAGGAACCACCTGGCTGTGGATCCGTTGATCCGTGGCGGGGAGCCGGTGATCGAGGGAACTCGAATTCCCGCTTCCGAGGTCGCGGCCCTTCTGAAGGACGGCATCCCGCCGGAGTCGATCAAGGATTTCTACCCCGGTGTCACGCCCCAGGCGGCGCGTGACGCTGCGGACTTCACCGCCTACGTCGACAGTTACTCGGATGAGGGTCCCCGGCAGGCCGCATCTTGAGGATCCTGCTCGACGAGAACGTGCCTCTCCCCTTGGCGCACATGGCCCGACTACTCGTGAAGCAGCATGAACTTCAGCATGTGACCGAAATCGATGGCTGGGCGGGGACCAAAGACGTCGATCTCTATGCGCGAGCAGTCTCGGCAGGATTCCATGCCGTGATCACCAATGACACCAAGCAGATGTCCCGGCCCCAGGAAGTGGCCGCGATCGCCGAGTCAGGGCTGCACAGGATCGAGTACCGCCACAACCACAAACACGGTGGCCTGGTGGGTCTCGGCGTTGCGGTTGCGACCGTGTGTGCCGGACTTCCGCATGCGCTGGGCGAGTTGGAGAAGGCTACCGGTCAGCTCCTGATATCCCTCACCTCGATCGATCCCTCGCACCAGAGCCGACTTCGAATCGTCGACCCGTCCGCGAGCCCGCCGAAGCACTGGCCCGCCTCTGGGACGTGACTGGTGTTCCCCGGTCAGGTTGCGATGATGGCCCGCTCGGCGAGCAGGCCGCCGGGCAAGGGAGTTACCTACTGCACCTGCTGGTACCAGCGGCGGTGCACCAGGGGCTCGACGCACAGCATGGCGGCGCCCGCGACCGCGCCGACCAGCAGGCCGCACGCGCCGCCGCCGCCCAGGACCGCGCCGAGGCAGGCGATAGCGACGGCGAGCGGGCGCAGCAGGGTGAGCGGGCCCAGGCCGATGACCGTCGCGAGCGTGCTGGCGCGGAACGGCAGGGTGAAGTAGGCGGCGAGGGAGAGCAGTACGGCTGCGGCGTAGGGGATGAGCGGGAGCAGGTATCCGTTGCCGCCGGCGGCCATGGTGGCGTAGCCCGCCCCGAGGGAGCCCGCCATCGAGCGATCAGCCCTCGGCTCACCCGGCCGGAGGACTTCCCGGAGCCCGGCCCGGCCTGTCTGACCTGGGGGATCGCGCGATGCTGCGGTCCGGATGACGCACCTCGCGGGTACGCACGACGGGTGGCACCCAAACCGGGTGAGCGGGGGCGGTGGGGCGTGATAGACCAGTCGGCATTATGAATATCTGCGTTTTCTGCTCCGCGTACTCGCTCGATGACCGCTACACCGCCCCCGCCGCCGAGTTCGCCCGGCTCCTGGGGGAGGGCGGCCACACCCTGGTCTGGGGCGGGTCCAACGCCGGGCTGATGGGGCTGCTGGCCGACGAGGTGAAGGCGGCGGGCGGCCGACTGGTCGGCGTGCTGGTCGAGATGCTGAAGCACAAGGGGTACGTCGGCGCCGACGAGCTCGTCATGACCGCCGATCTCGCCGAGCGGAAGCGGGAGTTGGCTGCCCGCGCGGACGCCATCGTGGTGCTGGTCGGCGGGTTGGGGACCATGGACGAGGTCACCGAGGTGCTGGAGCTCAAGAAGCACGGGATCTTCGACAAGCCGGTGGTCGTCCTGGACACCGAGGGCTTCTACGCAGGTCTGCGCACCCAGCTGGAGCGGATGGACGCCGAGGGTTTCCTGCCGCGGTCGCTCTCCGAGCTGATCAGCTTCGCCGACACGCCCGCCGAGGTGTTTGCGCAGCTCAAGGCCTGAGAGGATCGGAGCCATGGCTGCACATCTGATCACCGGCGCCGGTTCCGGCATCGGCGCCGTCCTGACCGAGAAGCTCGCCGAGCGCGGGGACGAGCTCTGGCTGCTGGCCCGCGACGCCCGTCGGGCCGCCGAGCTGCGCGACCGCTTCCCGGGCGCCCGCACCCTGGTGGGGGACCTCGGTGACCCCGGCAAGCTGTCCTGGGCCTTCGGGCACCAGCAGCTGCCCGTCACCCTCGACTCGCTGTTGCACGTCGCGGGCACGGTCGAGCTCGGCACGGTCGGCGACCTGCCGGTGAAGGCCTGGCAGGAGACGCTCAACGTCAACCTGGTCGCCCCCGCCGAGCTGACCCGGCTGCTGCTGCCCTCGCTCCGCCTCGCCAAGGGCCACGTGGTCTTCGTCAACTCCGGCGCCGGCCTCACCGCCCACGCCGAGTGGTCGGCGTACGCAGCCAGCAAGCACGGCCTCAAGGCGCTGGCCGACGCGCTGCGCCAGGAGGAGCACACGAACGGCGTCCGGGTCACCTCGGTCTACCCCGGCCGCACCGCCACCGCGATGCAGGTCAAGGTGCACCAGCAGGAGGGCAAGGAGTACGACGCCGGCCGCTGGATCGCCCCGGAGTCCGTGGCCAGGGCGATCATCGCCGCCCTGGACGCCTCCCGGGACGCCGAGATCACCGACCTCACCGTCCGCCCGGGGCAGTAGGCCTGCTTCCAGGCGTACTGACCCCGCTTCCGAACCACCGGCGGCCCCCGGTGCCGAGCTCCGCGCTCGGCACCGGGGGCCGTTCGTGTGCAGGCCCAAGACCGGTCAAATCCGCGTTGGCGAGGCCCTCTTGGCTATGGAATGATCCGCTCCGCCCTCCGTTCGATCGTGTTCGGACAGCGGAGGGTCACAAAGCGTCATTCACGCTGAGAACATGCCCAGGGGGGCTCCCATTTCCAGAACCCGTACCGCGCTGACCGTCGGCGCGCTGCTCGTCGGGACGGTCGGTCTGCCGGCTGTCGGTGCGAGTGGTGCGGCCGCGGCGGGCAGCACGCTCTACGTCAACAACGCCGCGGGTGCCAACTGCACCGACAGCGGCACCGGTGCCCAGTCGGCGCCGTTCTGTACGATCGCCGCCGCCGCGGCGGTCGTGCAGCCGGGGCAGACGGTCGAGATCGCCGCGGGTGGCTACAACGGCTTCGCGGTGACGGTGACCCACTCCGGCACCGCCGACGCCCCGATCACCTTCCGCGGCCCGGCCCAGCAGTACTCGGCGGGCGGCCAGGCGAGCTTCTCCGGAGGGGCGCCGAACTACCCGGACAGCGCCATCGTGGTGAAGGGCGCCGACCACCTCCGGTTCGAGAACCTGTCGCTGCAGAGCCACCAGCGGCCGGCCGTCATCGTCGACGGTGGGCACGACATCTCGTTCACCAACATCGCGGCCTGGGGCGGCGGGGCCAAGATCACCAACGCCTCCGACAAGGTGACCTGGGCCCGCGGCGAGTTCGGCTACGCGCCGGGCCCGCTGTTCCAGGTCGACGGCGGCTCCACCGGGACCGTCCTGACCACCAACGTGATCCAGCCCAACAGCGTCGACAACATGACCGGCATCCTGGTCAAGGACGCCCCCAACACCGTCGTGGTGGCCAACACCATCAACTCGCCCTGTTTCAACGGGATCGTGCTGGACGGCACGTCGACCGGTGCGGTGGTCGAGAACAACGTGGTGAACACCGCGAAGAACCAGAACGCGGCCTGCGACACCCCGGCCAACGCCACCGGGATCAGCGTCGCCGCGAACGCCACGTCCGGCACCAAGGTCGACTACAACCTGATCGACCCGCGCAGCGGTGGCGCCGCTTACAGCTGGGCCGGTGCGAACTTCACCACCCAGAACCAGCTCGCCGCGAACACCGGTCAGGGCGTGCACGACTTCGTCGACCTGACCTACGTGTCGAAGGGCCCGAACGCTCCGGTCGACCACCGGATCGACTCGGCCGACGAGAACGCCCCGGGCATGCTGCCCACCGACCGTGGCGGCTACGCCCCGGTGGACGACCCGACGACGCCCAACACCGGTACGGGCAGCGGCATCCGCGACCGCGGTGCGATCGAGGCCCAGGACTTCGGCAGCGCCTTCACCCCGGCCGGTCCGACGCGTCTGCTGGACACCCGCCAGCCGATCGGTGTCCCGGTGGCGCAGCCCGTCCCGGCGTGGGGCACCGTCGATCTGCCGGTGACGGGTGTGGCCGGTGTTCCGGCCACCGGTGTGACGGCCGTGACGATGAACGTGACGGTGACCGAGCCGCAGCAGGACGGGCACCTCACCGTCTTCCCGCACGGTGACGGCCTGCCGACCGCCTCCAACCTGAACTGGACGGCCGGGCGGACGATTCCGAACCTGGTGACGGTGCCGGTGAAGGACGGCAAGGTCTCCTTCTACAACGCCTCCGGCGGCACCGTGCACCTGATCGCCGACCTCGCGGGCTACTACAGCCCGAAGGGCTCGCTGTTCCACGCCCAGGGTCCGACGCGTCTGCTGGACACCCGCCAGCCGATCGGTGTCCCGGTGGCGCAGCCCGTCCCGGCGTGGGGCACCGTCGATCTGCCGGTGACGGGTGTGGCCGGTGTTCCGGCCACCGGTGTGACGGCCGTGACGATGAACGTGACGGTGACCGAGCCGCAGCAGGACGGGCACCTCACCGTCTTCCCGCACGGTGACACCCTGCCGGACGCGTCGAACCTGAACTGGACGGCCGGGCGGACGATTCCGAACCTGGTGACGGTGCCGGTGAAGGACGGCAAGGTCTCCTTCTACAACGCCTCCGGCGGCACCGTGCACCTGATCGCCGACCTCGCGGGCTACTACGCCACCGAGGGCAAGCTCACCTACCGCCCGGTCGGCCCGGACCGGGTCGTCGACACCCGACAGGACACCTACTGGGAGACGGGCGTCCGACCCGCGGGCACCGTCCCGGCCTGGGGCACCCTGGACATCCCGGTCGGCGACCTCCCGAACCTCGCGGCGGTGACCCTGAACGTGACCGTCACCGAGCCGGGCGCCCAAGGCCACCTGACCGTCTTCCCGCACGGTGACACCCTGCCGGACGCGTCGAACCTGAACTTCCTCCCGGGGGAGACCATCCCGAACCAGGTCGTGGTCCCGGTGAAGGACGGCAAGGTCTCGCTCTACAACGCGAGCGGCACCCCGCTGCACCTCGTGGTCGACGAGTTCGGCTACCAGGGGTACTGATCCCGCTGACCCCGGTCCCCAGCCGACGGCCCCGGTCCCGAGCCCCGCGCTCGGCACCGGGGCCGTCCGCATGAGTAGGCTCGGACGGGTGAGCACTCCACACCCCTTCCCCGACCTGCGAGGCGCCGCGACCGGCGTCGGCTCGCTGCCCGGCACCGACGCCCGCGAGGCCGCCAAGACCTCCACCGGGGCGCTGGAGCAGCTGCCGTTCCTGCCCGAGCTGCCCGCGCGCGGCCCGGGCGCCGACATGATCGGCCGCAGCGCCGGCCTGCTGGTCGAGCTGTTCGCGCAGACCGAGCCCAGCGGCTGGCGCTTCGCCGACCGCCCCGGCCGGGACACCCGGCGCGCCCACTCCTGGCTCGGCGAGGACCTGGACGCGCTGGAGGAGTTCACCCAGGGCCACCAGGGCGCGCTCAAGGTCCAGGCCGTCGGCCCGTGGACGCTGGCGGCGAGCATCGAGCTCAAGCACGGCGAGAAGGCGCTCGCCGACCACGGCGCCTGCCGGGACATCGCCGGCTCGCTCACCGAGGGCCTGCGCCGCCACCTCGCGGACGTCCGCAAGCGCGTTCCGGGCGCACAACTCGTCCTCCAGCTGGACGAGCCCTCGCTGCCCGCGGTCCTCGCGGGCCGGGTGAAGACCGCGAGCGGCTTCCAGCGGCTGCGCGCCGTCGACCGGCAGATCGCCGAGGAGGTGCTGCGGGAGCTGATCCGCGGCCTGGACGCGCCCGTGGTCGTGCACAGCTGCGCTCCGGACGTCCCGGTCCCGCTGCTGCGCCGCGCCGGAGTCGCCGGGATCTCGCTCGACTTCTCGCTCCTCAGCGAGCGCCAGGACGACGACCTCGGCGAGGCGGTCGAGGCGGGCACGACGATCCTCGCTGGTGTCGTCCCCTCCACCGACCAGGCGGTGTCGGACCCTGCCGGTAGTGTCCAGGGGGTCAGGACCTTGTGGCGCAGGCTCGGGTTCGCCCCGGAGCTGCTGGGCCGCCGCGTGCTGGTGACACCGACCTGCGGGCTGGCCGGGGCCTCCCCGGCGTACGCGCGCAAGGCGCTGTCGCTCGCCGATCGGGCGGCACGGAGCCTGGTGGACAACCCGGAATGAGAACGTAGGAGGGCTTGCGGTGACGGCTGTCGAGGGCTGGGAGGACATCCCGGCGGAGGTGCGCAGGCGGCACGCCGAACTGGCGACGGAGATCACCGACCACCGGGCCCGGTACTACGAGCAGGACGCTCCGATCGTCAGCGACGCCGAGTTCGACACGCTGATGCGCGAGCTGGAGGCGATCGAGGCCGGGCACCCGGCCCTGATCACCCCGGACTCGCCGACGCAGAAGGTCGGCGGTGCCCCGACCGAGCTGTTCGCCGAGGTCGAGCACCGCGAGCGGCTGCTCAGCCTCGACAACGCGATGGACGACGACGAACTCGCCGCCTGGGCCGAGCGCGTCGCCACCGAGCTGCACGGCATCGACTACCACTACCTGTGTGAGCTCAAGGTGGACGGCCTGGCCGTCAACCTCACCTACGAGAACGGTCAGTTGGTGCAGGCGGCGACGCGTGGCGACGGCCGGGTCGGCGAGGACATCACCGCCAACGTCCGCACCATCAAGGAGATCCCGCACCAGCTCAAGGGCGACAACGTCCCCGAGCTGGTGGAGATCCGCGGCGAGGTCTACTTCCCGACCGAGGCCTTCGAGGCGCTCAACGCCTCCTTCGCGGAGGAGAACGAGCGCCGTCGGCAGGAGAACGAGGAGCGCGCCAAGGAGGGCAAGCGGCCCCGGGCGATGATCCGGCTGTTCATGAACCCCCGCAACGCCGCCGCCGGTTCGCTGCGCCAGAAGGACCCGCACGTCACCGCCTCCCGCCCGCTGCACATGGTGGTGCACGGCATCGGCGCCCGGGTCGGCTTCGACATCGACTGCCAGTCGCACGCCTACGACCTGCTGCGCGACTGGGGCCTGCCGACAGCCCGGCACAACAAGGTGGTCAAGACCCTCGACGAGGTGCGGGAGTTCATCAAGCACTTCGGGGAGCAGCGCCACTCGGTCGAGCACGAGATCGACGGCGTGGTCGTCAAGGTGGACGAGATCGCCCTCCAGGGCCGGCTCGGTGCCACCTCCAAGTCGCCGCGCTGGGCGGTCGCCTGGAAGTACCCGCCGGAGGAGGTCACCGGCAAGCTCGCCGAGATCAAGGTCGGCATCGGCCGCACCGGCCGGGCCACCCCGTACGCGGTGCTGGCCGAGCCGGTGAAGGTGGCCGGCTCGATGGTCCAGTACGCGACGCTGCACAACCAGGAGGTCGTCAAGACCAAGGGCGTACTGCTCGGCGACACGATCGTGCTGCGCAAGGCCGGCGACGTCATCCCGGAGATCCTCGGCCCGGTGGAGGACCTGCGGGACGGCACCGAGCAGGCCTTCGTGATGCCCTCGCACTGCCCGGAGTGCGGCAGCGAGCTGCGCCCGATGGCCGAAGGGGACATCGATCTGCGCTGCCCCAACGCGCAGCACTGCCCGGCCCAGATCCGCGAGCGGATCGCCTTCCTGGGCGGCCGCTCCTCGCTGGACATCGAGGGCCTGGGTTACGTCGCGGCCACCGCGCTGACCCAGCCGCTGGAGCCGGCCGAGGCGCCGGTGAAGAACGAGGGTGACATCTTCGGTCTGACCGAGGAACAGCTACTGCCGATCAAGGTGCTGGTGCGCGACCAGAAGACCGGCATGCCCAAGCTGGACGACGTCACCGGCGAGGAGAAGGAGGTGTTCTTCTTCGCCACCACCACGGGCGCGGCGAAGAAGAACACCGGACTTCTGCTGGAGAACCTCAACAACGCCAAGGACCGGCCGCTCTGGCGCTACCTCAACGGGCTGTCCATCCGGCACGTCGGCCCGGTGGCCGCGCAGGCGCTGGCGCGCGAGTTCCGCGACCTGGACGCCATCTTCGCGGCCGACGAGGAACGCCTGGCGGCCACCGAGGGGGTCGGGCCCGGCACTGCCCGGGCGATCACCGAGTGGTACCAGGTCGACTGGCACCGCGACATCCTGGAGAAGTGGCGCGCCGCCGGCGTCCGCTTCACCGAGGAGTTCGCGGACGAGGAGGAGGCGGAGCGCCCGCTGGAGGGCCTGACCGTGGTCGTCACCGGCACCCTGGCCGGGCACACCCGGGACGGCGCCAAGGAGGCGCTGACCTCGCGCGGAGCGAAGGTGACCGGCTCGGTTTCGAAGAAGACCGATTTTGTGGTCGCCGGTGACAACCCGGGATCCAAGTACGACAAGGCCGTTCAGCTCGGACTGCCGGTGCTGGATGACGCGGGCTTCGCCGTCCTGCTCGCCGACGGACCGTCGGCCGCCCGCGCCCACCTGGGACTTCCGGAGCCGGAGGAGGCGGTCGGGCCGCAGGAGGCGCCCGCCGAGGGCTGATCCGGGGCCGCCCCGAGCGGCCGGTGCCCTGATCCGTGTTGTTATCGTCCTGATGCAGCGTCACCGGGTGTCGTTCAGTGAAAGCGGGCATTGTGTCACTGTGCGGCACCCGGGCGCGGTGGCGCGTTTCCGGTTGTCCGAAAGTCTGCCCACCGGGTGGAGCCCGGCATACCCTGGAGCGCAACAGAGTGTCAGCAGGGGTGGGGGCACCGGCTGAGCCGGGGCTCCTCGGGGTCGCTCCATGCCCGGCAGCTGTCGGTACCAGTGCGGTGCCTCACCGTAAGGCGGCCTGACGGGGGCGGGCCCGACGGAGGACAGGGCTTATGGATCGTACGACCGGCGACGCGCCCACACGCCCGCCGCAGGGGGTGGCGGGTGCGGTCCTGCTGCTCGGCGTGCTGCTGGCCGGAGCCGCTCCGCTCATCCCGCTGGCCGTCCTGGTCTACCGGTACGAACCCGAACTGCTGCCGCTGTTCGCGGTGCCGCTGGCGGTGCTGGTGGCCGCCTGGCGGATCGCCCGGGACCGCGCCCGCGACCAGCTGACCGATCCGCTGACGGACCTGCCCAACCGTCAGGCTCTGCTGCTGGCCGCCCAGGAGGCGATCGCCGAGCGCGAGGAGGGCTACAGCGTCGGTCTCATCCTGCTCGATCTCGATCGATTCCGATCGCTCAACGACACACTAGGACATACGGCTGGTGACCGGCTGCTGGTTCACATCTCCCGCCGGCTCCACCGCGCGCTGCGCTCCGGCGGCACGGCCGGCAGCGCCACCCGGGAATCCATCGACGACGTCTTCGTCGGCCTGCCCCGGCACTACCGGCGCGGCCGCCCGATGGTGGCCCGGATGGGCGGCGACGAGTTCGCCGTGCTGCTGCCCGGCATCAACTGCCCGGACAGCCTGGAGCGGGTCGCCAAGGCGCTGATCGCCGAACTCGCCGCGCCGATCCGCCTGGACGGCCTGCTGCTGGTGCTGGAGGCCAGCGCCGGTGTCTGCGTCTACCCGCAGGACGCCCAGGACGCCGAGTCGCTGCTGCGCCGCGCCGACGTGGCGATGGGCCACGCCCAGCGCGAGTGCAGCGGCGTCGCCCAGTACGACGAGACCCAGGACGCCGACACCCCGTACCGGATCGCGCTGCTCGGGGACCTGCGCCGGGCCCTGGAGACCGGCGAGGTGCAGTTGCACTACCAGCCGAAGGTCGCCTTCGACGGCCGGGTGGTCGGCCTGGAGGCGCTGCTGCGCTGGGAGCGGCCCGGGCAGGGGAGGGTCTCGCCGGACGAGTTCGTCGGGCTCGCCGAGTCCAGCGGCCTGATGCCCCGGCTCACCGACTACGTGCTGGAGGCGGCCGTCGGCCAGCTCGCCTACTGGCGCGACATGGGCCTGCAGGTGCAGGTCGCGGTCAACGTCTCGCCGCGCGACGTGCTCAACCCCGGCTTCGCCCAGCGCGTCGCCGGACACCTCGTCCGCCACCAGGTGCCGGCCCACGCGCTCCAGCTGGAGATCACCGAGCGGCTGCTGCTGGACGACTCCCGGCGAGCCGCCGACACCCTGGCCGAGCTGCGCGGCTACGGCGTCGGGATGTCCCTGGACGACTTCGGCACCGGACACTCCTCGCTGGTGCGGCTGCGCAGCCTGCCGGTCGGCGAGCTGAAGATCGACCGCTCCTTCGTCTCCCGGATGGTCGCCGACGACCACGACGCGGCGGTGGTGCGCTGCTCGGTGGAGCTCGCCCACTCGCTCGGCCTGACCGTGGTGGCCGAGGGCGTCGAGGACGACGAGACCTGGGAGCGGCTGCACCGCATGGGCGTGGACGCCGTCCAGGGCTGGCTGGTGTCGGCCGCGCTGCCCGCCGAGCAGGCCACCGCCTGGCTGCGGGTGCACCGCACCACCTCCGCCCCGCCGGTGGAGCGCCTCGGCGCCCCGCCGCAGCTCCCGTCGATCATCAAGCCGGTCGCCCAGCCGGTCGCCCAGCCCACCCCGCTGCCGCCGGTGCTGCCCCCGGTGCTGCCCCCGGTGCTGCCGCCGGTGCTGCCGCCGACGATGCCGCCGGTACTGCCCCCGGCCGTCCGGGCCGTGCCGTGCAGCCAGCCGTTGCAGGCCGCGCAGCTGGAGATCAAGGCGCCCGGCACCCAGGGGTGGGCCCGCACCAGGCCGCAGTAGCCGCGCCTCGGGACGCCGCGCCGTCCGTGGTGAAGGGGGGCACACCGTAACTCGTTGGAAGGTGGCCGGGCCCGGCCCCATAGGATGGGGTCCAAAGACCACGAGGACGGAGCGCCGAACCAGGCTGCTCCTGCCCGGGCCCGGCACCGCCGCAGGCGACGCCGGGTCTCACCAGAACTCACCCTGAGGATCGCTGCATGCCTGGCATCACGCGCGAGGAGGTCGCCCACCTCGCCCGGCTGTCGCGTCTTGAGCTGAAGCCCGAAGAGCTGGACCACTTCGCCGAGCAGCTCGACGTGATCATCGGCGCGGTCGCCCGCGTTTCCGAGGTCGCCGGACAGGACGTCCCGCCGACCTCCCACCCGCTGCCGCTGACCAACGTCATGCGTGCGGACGAGGTGCGGCTGTCGCTCACCCCGGAGCAGGCGCTGTCCGGCGCCCCCGCCGCCGAGGAGCAGCGTTTCCGTGTGCCGCAGATCCTCGGGGAGGACTGACCGAGATGACCGAGCTGATTCACTACACCGCGGCTGAGACCGCCGCCGCCATCGCCAAGGGCGAGGTGTCCGCCGTCGAGGTGGCCCAGGCGCACCTGGACCGCATCGAGGCCGTTGACAAGAAGGTCAACGCCTTCCTGCACGTCGACACCGAGGGCGCGCTGAACGCGGCCAAGGCCGTCGACGACAAGCGCGCCAAGGGCGAGGAGCTGGGCCCGCTGGCCGGCGTCCCGCTGGCGCTGAAGGATGTCTTCACCACCAAGGGCGTCCCGACCACCTGCGGCTCCAAGATGCTCGAGGGCTGGATCCCGCCGTACGACGCCACGCTGACCAGCCGTCTCAAGGACGCCGGCGTCGTCATCCTCGGCAAGACCAACATGGACGAGTTCGCGATGGGCTCCTCCACCGAGAACTCCGCCTACGGCCCGACCGGCAACCCGTGGGACCTCACCCGCATCCCCGGCGGCTCCGGCGGCGGTTCGGCCGCTGCGCTGGCCGCCTTCGAGGCCCCGCTGGCGATCGGCACCGACACCGGCGGCTCGATCCGCCAGCCCGGCGCCGTCACCGGCACCGTCGGCGTCAAGCCGACCTACGGCTCGGTGTCCCGCTACGGCCTGGTCGCCTTCTCCAGCAGCCTGGACCAGGGCGGCCCGTGCGCCCGCACCGTGCTGGACGCGGCCCTGCTGCACGAGGCCATCGCCGGGCACGACCCGCTGGACTCCACCTCGATCGACGCGCCGGTCCCGGCCGTGGTCGAGGCCGCGAAGCTGCGCGACGTCCGCGGCATGCGGATCGGCGTGGTCAAGGAGTTCGCCGGCGAGGGCTACCAGGCCGGCGTGATGCAGCGCTTCAACGAGTCGGTGGAGCTGCTGCGCGAGCTGGGTGCCGAGGTCGTCGAGGTCTCCTGCCCGTCCTTCACCCTGGCGCTGCCGGCCTACTACCTGATCGCGCCGTCGGAGTGCTCCTCCAACCTGGCCCGCTTCGACGCGATGCGCTACGGCCTGCGGGTCGGCGACGACGGCAGCCGCTCGGCCGAGGAGGTCACCGCGCTGACCCGCGAGGCCGGCTTCGGCGACGAGGTCAAGCGCCGCATCATCCTGGGCACCTACGCCCTGTCCTCGGGCTACTACGACGCCTACTACGGCTCGGCCCAGAAGGTGCGCACGCTCATCTCGCGCGACTTCGACGCCGCCTTCGCCGGGGTGGACGTGCTGGTCTCGCCGACCACGCCGACCACCGCCTTCCCGATCGGCGAGCGCGCCGACGACCCGATGGCGATGTACCTGGCCGACCTGTGCACGATTCCGTCGAACCTGGCGGGCAACGCGGCCATGTCGCTGCCGGTCGGCCTGGCCCCGGAGGACAATCTCCCGGTCGGCCTGCAGATCATCGCGCCCGCGATGGCGGACGACCGCCTGTACCGCGTGGGCGGCGCCGTCGAGGCCGCACTCAACGACAAGTGGGGGCACACCCTGCTGGAGGAGGCACCGGCACTGTGAGCAAGATCGAGAAGGCCAAGGCCCAGTCCGCCTCTTTGAAGGGGTGGAAGCACACCAAGCCCGGTCTCTGGCTGTCCATCGGCACCAGCGCCTTCGGTGCCATCTCCGTGGTCAAGGACGTCCGCAAGGCCCGCGAGGAGAGCGACACCCTCAAGCTGGTCAACGCCCTGGTCGGCGCCGCCGCGCTGATCACCGGCACCGCCCTGCTGGTGCGCGAGCTGCGTCAGCTGGGCTCCGACGACGTGCTGCTGGGCTGAGCTGAGCGCCCCGGCCCGGCCCCGCGTCACGCGGCGGCCGGGCCCGTACCTCCCAAGCTTCAAGTGAGAAGGGACGCTGTGAGCGTCATGAACCTGGTCTCCTACGAGGACGCTCTCGCGTCCTACGACCCGGTAATGGGCCTTGAGGTCCACGTCGAGCTCGGTACCAAGACCAAGATGTTCTGCGGTTGCTCGACCGGGCTGGGCGCCGAGCCGAACACCCAGACCTGCCCCACCTGCCTGGGCCTGCCGGGCTCGCTGCCGGTGGTCAACGCGGTGGGCGTGGAGTCGGCCGTCAAGATCGGCCTGGCGCTGAACTGCGAGATCGCCGAGTGGTGCCGGTTCGCGCGGAAGAACTACTTCTACCCGGACATGCCCAAGAACTTCCAGACCTCGCAGTACGACGAGCCGATCGCCTTCAACGGCTACCTCGACGTGCAGCTGGAGGACGGCTCGACCTTCCGCGTGGAGATCGAGCGCGCCCACATGGAGGAGGACACCGGCAAGTCCAGCCACGTCGGTGGCGCGACCGGCCGCATCCACGGCGCCACCCACTCGCTGCTCGACTACAACCGGGCCGGCATCCCGCTGATCGAGATCGTCACCAAGCCGATCACCGGCGCCGGCGAGCGCGCCCCCGAGGTCGCCAAGGCGTACGTCGCCGAGCTGCGCGAGGTCATCCGCTCGCTGGGCGTCTCCGAGGCCCGGATGGACAAGGGCCAGATGCGCTGCGACGTCAACCTGTCGCTGCGCCCGAACGGCACCGAGACGTTCGGCACCCGCTCGGAGACCAAGAACGTCAACTCGCTGCGCAGCGTGGAGCGGGCCGCCCGGTTCGAGATCCGGCGGCACGCCACCGTGCTGACCGACGGCGGCACCATCGTCCAGGAGACCCGCCACTTCCACGAGGAAGACGGCAGCACCACCTCGGGCCGGATCAAGGACAACGCCGAGGACTACCGCTACTTCCCGGAGCCGGACCTGGTGCCGGTGGCCCCCGCCCGCGAGTGGGTCGAGGAGCTGCGCGCCGCCCTGCCGGAGCTGCCGCGGGTGCGCCGCGCCCGGCTGCAGGCCGAGTGGGGCCTGTCCGACAAGGACATGCAGTCCGTGCTCAACGCCGGTGCGGTGGAGCCGATCCAGGAGACCATCGCGGCCGGTGCCCCGGCCGACCAGGCCCGCAAGTGGTGGATGGGCGAGCTGGCCCGCCGCGCCAACGAGACCGGCACCGAGCTGACCGAGCAGCCGATCACCCCGGCGCAGGTCGCCCGGGTCGCCGCGCTGGTCGCCGAGGGCAAGCTGAACGACAAGCTGGCCCGCCAGGTCATCGAGGCCGTGCTGGCCGGCGAGGGCGAGCCGGACGAGGTCGTCGAGAAGCGCGGCCTGGCCGTGGTCTCGGACGACTCCGCGCTGGGTGCCGCCGTCGACCAGGCCATCGCCGAGAACGAGGCGATCGCCGCCAAGATCCGCGACGGCAAGGTCCAGGCCGTGGGCGCGCTGGTCGGCGCGGTCATGAAGGCCACCCGCGGCCAGGCGGACGCCGCCCGCGTGAAGGACTTGATCCTGGAGAAGCTGGGCGCTGCCTGAGTCCTGAGGGGCACCTAGGCTGTCAACCCCGCCTTCCTAAGGCATCTAAGGCATCTAAGGCCCTCTAAGTAAGGCCTAAGGCCCGGTCTCACCTCCGTATTGGGGTGAGGCCGGGCCTTAAACCTTTTTCCAGGCCCGATCTAAGGCGTCCGGGCCCCGGAAGATCGGGCACGCTCCCGATGTGGCACCCCCGCCTGGGGGAGGAAGCTCTTACTCGACAGCGAAACGCAGTGAGACCCAAAAGGGGAACCCGAAGTGATCGAGTACGAGATCATCCAGCAGCAGGCCCACGAGCTCGAGGCCCGCGCCGAACACGAGCGCCTGGTGCGTGAGGCCAAGGAGGCGCGCCGCCTGCGCCGCCGTCCGGTCGCCGCCCGCTTCCAGCGGCGCCCCGTGCGTCAGACCGAATGCTGACGGTCCGGCACCGTGACGGTGCCGAAGGAGTTCCGGAGGGGGAGGCGCCGCAGGAGAGCGCCTCCCCCTCCGGGCTTTCCACCACGCTCTCGTCCACGCTCTCGTCCATGCCCGCGGCCGGACGTTCGCCCGGGGAGATAACCTCTCCTCCCGCCACCACCGGCTATGGCATGCTCGCCTCCATGCAGCAGATATCGGTCAGTCCCGTCTTCGTCGGCCGCGGCAGCGAGATCACCGAACTGACCGAAGCGCTGCGCCGGGCGGGCACCGGCAGCCCCCAGGCCGTCCTGATCGGCGGCGAGGCCGGCGTCGGCAAGACCCGGCTGCTGGAGGAGTTCCTGCAGCGGGCCTGCGACCGCGGAGCGGTCATCACGCTCGGCCGCTGTCTGGAGGTCGGCGCCGAGGGCCTGCCGTACGCGCCGCTGGCCGCCGCGCTGCGCCGGCTGCACCGTTCGCTGGGCGCCGAACTGGAGGCCGCCGCGGCCGGCAGCGAGGGGCATCTCGCCCTCCTGCTCTCCGAGTTCGGCGAGGTGGACGGCGAACCCAACGACGAGTACAGCCGGGCCCGGCTGTTCGAGCACACCGCAAGACTGTTCGAACGGCTCGGCGCGGAGCGTACCCTCGTCCTCGCCGTCGAGGACCTGCACTGGTCCGACCGCTCCACCCGCGAACTGCTGGCCTTCCTGGTGCGCACCCTGCACCGCTCCCGGGTACTGCTGGTCGCCACCTACCGCACCGACGACCTGCACCGCCGCCACCCGCTGCGCCCCTTCCTGGCCGAGCTCGAACGGCTGCGCACCGTCCAGCGGTTGGAGCTGGAGCGGTTCCGCCGCCGCGAGGTCGCCGCCCAGCTGGCCGGCATCCTCGGCACCGCCGCCCCCGACCGCCAGCTGGTGGACCGCATCCACCGCCGCTCGGAGGGGAACCCGTTCTTCGTCGAGGAGCTGGCCACCGCCTTCCAGGACGGCTGCGGCGCCGGGCTGACCGACTCGCTGCGGGACATCCTGCTGGTCCGGGTCGAGAGCCTGGACGAGGAGGCCCAGCGGGTGGTGCGGATCGCCGCCGAGGGCGGCTCGCACGTCGAACACGCCCTGCTGGCCGCCGTCCTGGCGGACGACGAGGAGGCGCTGATCGAGGCGCTGCGGGCGGCCGTCGGCGCCAACATCCTGCGCCCGGACAGCGAGGGCGAGGGCTACCGCTTCCGCCACGCGCTGGTCCGCGAGGCGGTCTCGGACGACCTGTTGCCCGGCGAACGGCACCGGATCAACCGCAAGTTCGCGCTCGCCGTGGAGGCCCAGCCGCACCTCGTCCCCGGTGATGCGCTGCCCGCCCGGCTGGCCAACTACTGGTACCAGGCGCACGACCCGGCCCGAGCCCTGCCGACCGCCCTGGACGCCGCCCGCGCGGCCCGGCGCCGCAACGCCTTCGCCGAGCAGCTCGGTCTGCTGGAACGCGCCCTGGAACTGTGGGACATGGTCTCCGAGGAGGTGCTGGCGCACACCCTGCGCCCGTACGACTGGGCCGAGACCTACCCGCCCGGCTCCTGCGACCACAGCTCCGCCGACGCGGACTGCGACCGGATCCAGCTGGTCGACGTGCTGGCAGAGGCGGTGGTCGCGGCCCGGCGCTGCGGCGACCGCGAGCGCGGCCTGAGCCTGGCCAAGCGCGGGATCCGGCTGGTCGACGAGAGCGAGCACCCGGTGCGCGCGGCCTGGTTCCGGATCAACCGGGCCCGGATGCTGGGCAACCTGCGCCGCTCCGGTGACGACGAGGAGATCGCCCGCGCGTACGCGCTGGTCGACCACCTGTCGCCGTCCGCCGTGCAGGCCGAGGTGTTCGCGCTGGCCGCCGGGACGGCGATGCTCAAGAAGGCCGGCCCCGAGCACATCGAGCTGGCCGAGCGCGCGATCCGGATCGCCCAGCAGGTCGGCGCGCACTCGGTCGAGGTGCACGCCCGGATGACCCTCGGCGGCCTGCGCCACGACGTGCAGGGCGACGCCGACGGCGGGCTGGCCGAGCTGGTCGGGGCAGTCGAGGCGGCCCGCCGGCTGGGCGTGCCGGACCTGCTGCTGCGCGGCATCAACAACCTGGCCAGCGCGCAGCGCGGGCTGGGCCGGGCGGAGGAGGCCGTACGGCTGGCCCGGGAGGGCCTGGACTTCGCGGACGGCAACGGCCTGCTGCGCAACATCGGCACCATCCTGACCGGCAACCTGGTCGAGGCGCTGCTCGACCTCGGCCGGGTGCAGGAGGCCGACGAGGTGCTCTCCGCGTGCGAGCTGAGCAGCCTGAGCGGCACCCACGCCGAGTTCCTGGACCGGATGCGCGGCGAACTCGCCCTGCTGGCGGGGGACCTGCCCACCGCGGCGACCATGCTGGCCCAGGCGCGGGCGGCCAACCGGATCGGCCAGGTCCAGCACAGCGTGCCGATCAGCCGGCTGGCGATGCGGGTCGCCGCGTACGGCGGGCGGCCGCTGGAGGCCCGGGCCGAACTGCTCGCCGCGCTCGCCGAGGACGGGCGGATCGGCCACGAGTCCGACGTCTACCCGCTGCTGGTGGAGGCCGCCGGGGTGGAGGCGGACAGCCGCGGCCTGCCCGAGGCCGAGGCGGGCCGGGCCGAGACGCTGGCCGCGATCGCCGCGGCGGCCGCCGAACTGCGCCCCCGGGCACCGCTGCACCAGGGCTGGGCCCGGCTGCTGGAGGCCGAACTGGACCGGGCCCGGGGGGCGGACACCCCCGGGCAGTGGGCCGAGGCGGTCACCGCGCTGCGGGCGGCCGCACTGCCCTACCCGCTGGCGCTCGCCCTGCTGCGCGGCGGCGAGGCCGAGGTGCAGGCCGGGCGGCGCGAGGCGGCGACCGAACTGCTGCGCGAGGCGGCCGAACTGGCGACCGCCCGGGGTGACCGGCTGCTGGGCTCGCAGATCACCGCGCTGGCCGAGCGGGCCGGGCTGAACCTGGCCCCGGCCGGTCGCCCGGCCGCCGAGGCCGCGCCGACCGGGTCCCCGGGGGACTCCTTCGGCCTCACCCCCCGTGAGCGGGACGTGCTTCGGTTGCTCGCGCGCGGCTGGACCAACCGGCAGATCGCCGAGGAGCTGTACATCTCTCCGAAGACGGCAAGCGTGCACGTGTCCAACATCCTGGGCAAGCTCGGGGTCGGCGGTCGCGGCGAGGCGGCCGCGCTGGCCCACCGACTGCGCCTGTTCCCCGAGGACCTGGACCCCGCAGGCCGCTGAGACCGCGGGCCGCTGAGACCGCGGGAAGCCGGCCGGGCCCGGACGGTCGCCGACCAGGGCCTGTCTCTTGGGTCCTCGGCACGGGCAGGGCGGGTGGGCGCGCCGTCGCGTGCTCCCGTGCGCGCCGCGTGAGCCCCCGCCCGCGCGCCGCCGCCAACCGGGCCGATCCGTCGGAATCCGGTGTATCCGCCCACCATGTCGCCATTACTCTAAGTTGAGTGTGCGTGTCATTGAGTGACGGAATTGGTGTAGGGTCCCGATCGGGAGCATCGGTGCGGTGCGGCGGCCGGAAGGGCGCCCACCCCCTGGGCCGCCGTCCCGACGGGGCGCCAGGTCGCCGCGTACGGCCGAGAGGTGCGCGGCCGGTGGTCCGTGGCCGGGGCGCCGGGCCCCGGGCCGGAGGGGGAGAGGCCGAGTGAGCTCCACCGACACGGTGCTGCCCGGAGCCGGACGGCCGGGCGTACCGCCCGCCGACACGTCCGCCGTCGACCCGCCGGAACCCGCCCGGCGCGGCCCGCTGCGCAGGCTCCTGGGGAGCCGCGCGTTGCCCGGCCTCGCCCTCGGCGGGCTCTGCCTGGCCTACGCGCTGGGCGCGGCCGCCGACTGGGGATCGTGCCAACTCTCCATCTTCATGGGCGACTTCGGCCTGGCCGCGGCGGCCCTCGCGGCCGCCCTGTCCTGCCTGGTGTACGGCTGCACGGTCGACGGGCACGCCCGCCCGGCCTGGCTGCTGTTCGGCCTCTCCTCGCTCATGGTCGCCTTCGGCAACGGCACCTGGGGCTGGTACGAGCTGGTCGTGCGCACCCCGCTGCCGCAGGACTCGCTCGCCGCGTACGCCTTCCTGCTGTTCGCCCCGCTCTCCATCATCGGCGTCCTGGTGCTCGCCCAGCGCCCGCGCTCGGCGGCCGGCTGGCTCTGCCTGCTGCTCGACGGCTGGCTGATCGCCGGCTCGCTGTTCACCCTCAGCTGGAGCCTGGCACTCGGCCGGATCGCGGCCGGCGAGGACGGCTCCCCGCTGCGCATCGCCCTCAGCCTGGCCTACCCGGTGCTGGACATCCTGCTGGTCAGCCTGGTGATCGGCCTGCGCTTCCGCGGCCGGGACGGCAACCGGGCATCCGTGCACACCGCGATGCTCGCGCTCGCCCTCACCGTGCTGTGCGACGCCCTGTTCACCTCCCCGGAGCTGCACAGCAACTACCACTCCGGCGAACTGCTGGACGCCGGCTGGTTCTCCGGCAGCCTGCTGCTCGCCTGGGCGCCGTGGTCCCCGCGCTGGCGCCGTCCGCTGCGCGAACACCCCTCGGCCGGCGGCCTGCCGCGCCGCCGGGTGGCCACCACCTTCAGCGCGCTCACCCCGTACGCGGCGGCCGCCGTGTGCATCGCCGGAATCCTCTACAACGCCCTCGGCGGGCGCGAGTTGGACCGGGTGGTGGCCGCGGCCGCCTGCACCGTCGGGCTGGCACTGATCCTCAGGCAAGGCGTGATGCTGCTCGACAACCTGTCGCTGGCCCAGGAGCTCGGCCACAAGGAGGCGCACTTCCGTTCCCTGGTGCAGGGGTCGAGCGACGTCATCATGATCGCCGGGGCCAACGGCGTGCTCTCGTACGTCTCCCCGGCCGCGCTCGGTGTCTACGGGCGGGACCCGGAGGAACTGGTCGGCGGCAACCTGCTGGACCTGGTCCACCCCGAGGACGTGGACCGGGTGCTCTCCGAGGTCCGTCGCTACCTCGCGCGGGTGCGGCTCGCCGCCCACCGCACCCCGGGCACCGCCGAGCCCTCGGCCCGTGTGGAGTGCCGGATCAGCGCCGGCGCCGGCGAGTGGCTGCACGTCGAGTCGACGGTCAGCCGGCACCGCGACGGCCTGCTGCTCAACAGCCGGGACGTCACCGAACGCGTCATGCTCCAGGCCCAGTTGCAGCACAACGCCTTCCACGACCCGCTCACCGACCTGCCCAACCGGGCGCTGTTCACCCAGCGGCTGCGCGGCGCCCTCGGCGCCCGCGGCCAGCAGGGCGGGACGGGCGCCGGGATCGCGGTGCTGTTCCTCGACCTGGACGGCTTCAAGGCCGTCAACGACAGCGCCGGCCACCAGGTCGGCGACGAACTGCTGGTGCAGGCGGCCCGCCGGCTGCAGGGCGCGGTGCGCTGCGAGGACACCGTCGCCCGGTTCGGCGGTGACGAGTTCGCCGCGCTGGTCTGCGGCCGGCTCGGCCGGCTGCAGGTCCAGGAGCTGGCCGAACGGCTGCGGGTCGCGCTCTCCGCGCCGTACTGGATCGGCGGGGCCGAACTCGGCGTCGCCGCCAGCATCGGCATCGCCTTCGGCACCCCCGAACGGGGTCCGACCGCCGACCCCAGAGCCGCGGCCGACGAGCTGATGCGCAACGCCGACCTCGCGATGTACCGGGCCAAGTCCGAGGGCAAGGGCCGGGTGGTGCTCTACGTCCCGGCGATGCGGGCCGACCTGGAGCGCCGCAGCGAGCTGGAGGAGCGGCTGCGGGTGGCCGTCCGGGAGGGCGGCTTCACCCTGCTCCACCAGCCCCTGGTCGACCTCGGCAGCGGCGCGGTGACCGGCGTCGAGGCGCAGGCCCGCTGGCGCTCGGCGGGCGGCCTGCTGCTCACCCCGGGCGAGTTCCTGCACTCGGCCGAGCGCGGCGACGCGGGCGCCCGGTTCTCCCGCTGGCTGGTGCACGAGGCGGTCGCGGCCGCCGCCGACCGGCGCGCCCTGTCCGGCCGCGGCCGCGGCGGCGCGGTGCCCGTCCCGGTGGCCGTGCGGCTCTCCGCCCAGCGGCTCTGCTCGCCCGGCCTGTACGAGACGGTGGCCGCGGCGCTGCGCGACAGCGGACTGCCGGCCGGCGAGCTGGTGATCGAGGTGGCCCGGATGGGGCCGGACTCGCTCGCCGACGAACTCGGCCGCCGGCTGGCCGCGCTGCGCCGGCTCGGCGTCTCCACCCGGCTGGCCGGCTACGGCGCCGGGAGCGGCTCGCTGGGGGCGCTCGCCCGGCTGCCCTTCGACGGGCTGAAGCTGGACCGCACGCTGGTCCAGGGCCTCGGCGAGTCCTCGCTCAGCAGAACCCTGGCCGGGCACGCCCTGCGGCTCGGCCGCGACCTCGGGATGAGCACCGGCGCCGAGGGGGTGGACCTGCCCCGCCAGGTCGCCGCGCTGCAGGAGCTGGGCTGCCGCCAGGCCCAGGGCTCGGCCTTCGCCCCGCCGCTGGACGAGACCCGGCTGCGCCGGGCGCTGACCCGCCGCGGCTACCCGGTGCCCAAGCCGCTCGGCTCGCTCTCCTCCCGTCGCGGATGCCTGGCCGCGGACACCCGGACGGGTGGCTGTGCGGACGCCCCGGGAAGTCGTGTCGTAGATCACCAGGCGACTCCCCAGCCCGACCAGGGGGCCTCGGACCTGCCCGAACGCCGTGCCGTCGCCGGTCCAGGGGCGGGTCCGCATGGCGAGACGGTGATCCCACCTGCTTGACACGCCACCCCGGTCGGGAGGAAGGTCGTTGCCATGCGCACCCGAATTCTCGTACTTGGCGGGCGCGTCGGCTGAGTGGGCTCACACGCCCCGCTCGTGACAGACCGACGCGCCACCCCTCGCATGCCCTTGGGCACGAGGGGTTTTTTGTTGCACCGACGCTGTTCCACTCCCGCAAGACCCCTGGCCCGATCGCCCCGAGAAGTCCGATTCGTCGGATTCGAGCGGGACGATGGAGGCAGAGCCGGCGATCGGCCCGGACCGGGACCCCACCCTCGCAGCACCGGGGCCCGCAGCACCGGACCGGCAAAACCCGAGAAGAGACAGGCAGATGACTGAGCACGCCGCATCCCCCCGCCGCGGGGACAACCCGGCCGCCCACGCTCCCGCTCCCCAGCACGTCGCCGAGACCATGACCGGAGCCCAGTCGCTCATCCGCTCGCTTGAGGCCGTAGGCGCGGACACCGTCTTCGGCATTCCGGGCGGGGCCATCCTTCCCGCGTACGACCCGCTGATGGACTCCACCAAGGTGCGCCACATCCTGGTCCGGCACGAGCAGGGCGCCGGCCACGCCGCCACCGGCTACGCCCAGGCCACCGGCCGGGTCGGGGTCTGCATGGCCACCTCCGGCCCCGGCGCGACCAACCTGGTCACCCCGATCGCCGACGCGTACATGGACTCCGTGCCGATGGTCGCGATCACCGGCCAGGTCGCCTCCAAGGCGATCGGCACCGACGCCTTCCAGGAGGCGGACATCTGCGGCATCACGATGCCGATCACCAAGCACAACTACCTGGTCACCGACCCGGCCGAGATCCCCCGGGTGATCGCCGAGGCCTTCCACATCGCCGCGACCGGCCGCCCCGGCCCGGTCCTGGTCGACATCGCCAAGGACGCCCTGCAGGCCACCACCACCTTCCGGTGGCCGGTCGAGACCGCGCTGCCGGGCTACCGCCCGGTCACCAAGCCGCACGCCAAGCAGATCCGCGAGGCCGCGAAGATGCTGGTCAGCGCCAAGCGCCCGGTGCTCTACGTCGGCGGCGGCGTGATCAAGGCGCAGGCCACCGCCGAGCTGCGGATCCTCGCCGAGCTGACCGGCGCCCCGGTCGTCACCACCCTGATGGCGCTCGGCGCCTTCCCGGACAGCCACCCGCAGCACCTGGGCATGCCCGGCATGCACGGCTCCGTCCCGGCGGTCACCGCGCTGCAGAAGTCCGACCTGCTGTTCACCCTCGGCGCCCGCTTCGACGACCGGGTCACCGGCAAGCTGGACAGCTTCGCCCCGTACGCCAAGGTCGTGCACGCCGACATCGACCCGGCCGAGATCGGCAAGAACCGCCCGGCGGACGTGCCGATCGTCGGCGACGCCCGCGAGGTGCTCGCCGACCTGATCGTCGCCGTCCAGGCCGAGTTCGACGCCGGCCACAAGGGCGACTACTCGGAGTGGTGGGAGAAGCTCAACGAGTGGAAGAAGACCTACCCGCTGGGCTACGAGCCGGCTCCGAGCGGCCAGCTCTCCCCGCAGCAGGTCATCGAGCGGATCGGCCAACTCGTCGGCTCGGACGCCATCTACGCGGCGGGCGTGGGCCAGCACCAGATGTGGAGCTCGCAGTACATCCGCTTCGAGCGGCCCGGCACCTGGCTCAACTCCGGCGGCGCGGGCACCATGGGCTACGCCGTCCCGGCGGCGATGGGTGCCAAGGCCGGCCGCCCGGACAGCGCGGTCTGGGCCATCGACGGTGACGGCTGCTTCCAGATGACCAACCAGGAGCTGGTCACCTGCGCCCTGAACGGCATCCCGATCAAGGTCGCGGTCATCAACAACGGCTCGCTGGGCATGGTCCGGCAGTGGCAGACGCTGTTCTACAACCAGCGCTACTCCAACACCGTGCTGCACTCCGGCCCCGAGCACGACGGCATCGAGCCGCCGGCCCAGGGCACCCGGATCCCCGACTTCGTCCTGCTGTCCGAGGCGATGGGCTGCGTCGGCCTGCGCTGCGAGCGCCCCGAGGACCTGGACGCGGTCATCAAACAGGCGATGGAGATCAACGACCGCCCGGTCGTCATCGACTTCATCGTCCATCAGGACGCCATGGTCTGGCCGATGGTCGCGGCCGGCACCAGCAACGACGAGATCCAGTTCGCCAAGGGCGTCCGCCCCGACTTCGGCGACGACCTCGACTGACGGCCCCCTATCCAGAACGACTGAGGAATCCCATGTCCAAGCACACCCTCTCCGTCCTGGTCGAGAACAAG
The DNA here is from genome assembly GCF_044768305.1 of Kitasatospora sp. NPDC101155. Lineage (NCBI taxonomy): Bacteria > Bacillati > Actinomycetota > Actinomycetes > Kitasatosporales > Streptomycetaceae > Kitasatospora > Kitasatospora sp. NPDC101155. Next base: position 82,489 of record NZ_JBIWPN010000032.1, read on the forward strand.
CCCGGCGTGCTCGCCCGCATCGCCGCGCTGTTCTCCCGTCGGGGCTTCAACATCGACTCCCTCGCCGTCGGCCCGACCGAGCACCCGGACGTGTCCCGGATGACGATCGTGGTCAACGTCGAGGACCTCCCGCTGGAACAGGTCACCAAGCAGCTCAACAAGCTCGTGAACGTGATAAAGATCGTCGAACTCGACCAGGCCGCTGCGATCCAGCGGGAACTGGTCCTGGTGAAGGTCCGCGCCGACAACGAGACCCGGTCGCAGATCGTCGAGATCGTCCAGCTGTTCCGGGCCAAGACGGTCGACGTGTCACCTGAAGCGGTGACCATCGAGGCCACTGGTAGCTCGGACAAGCTGGAGGCCATGCTCCGGATGCTGGAGCCTTACGGCATCAAGGAGTTGGTCCAGTCCGGCCTGGTCGCCATCGGCCGCGGCGCCCGTTCCATCACGGACCGGTCGCTGCGCGCCCTCGACCGCAGCGCCTGAGCCGGCGCCGGCTCAAGCGCGGCGACTCACGCGAGCGCCGTCTCGCCCACCCGTCGCCCGCCACCACCCATCCAACGGCGCGCTGGCGCGCGACACCTTTTAGCGACGACCCCACACCACCCCCGGCTGCGCATACGGTAGGACCCGCGCACCCGGCACCAACACGCAAGGAGATGTGCCCCCGTGGCCGAGCTGTTCTACGAAGACGACGCCGACCTGTCCATCATCCAGGGCCGCAAGGTCGCGGTCATCGGCTACGGCAGCCAGGGCCACGCCCACGCGCTGTCCCTGCGTGACTCCGGCGCCGACGTCCGCGTGGGCCTGAAGCCGGACTCCAAGTCGCGTGCCAAGGCCGAGGAGGCCGGCCTGCGCGTCGTCACCCCGGCCGAGGCCGCGGCCGAGGCCGACGTCATCATGATCCTGGTCCCGGACCCGATCCAGGCCGACGTCTACGAGGCGGACATCGCCCCGCACCTGAAGTCCGGCGACGCCCTGTTCTTCGGCCACGGCCTGAACATCCGCTTCGGCTTCATCAAGCCCCCGGCGGACGTCGACGTCTGCATGGTCGCCCCGAAGGGCCCGGGCCACCTGGTCCGCCGCCAGTACGAGGAGGGCCGTGGCGTCCCGGCGATCGTCGCCGTCGAGCAGAACGCCTCCGGCAAGGCCTTCGAGCTGGCCCTGTCGTACGCCAAGGGCCTGGGCGCCACCAAGGCCGGCGTCATCAAGACCACCTTCACCGAGGAGACCGAGACCGACCTGTTCGGTGAGCAGGCCGTCCTCTGCGGTGGCACCGCAGCCCTGGTGAAGGCCGGGTTCGAGACCCTGGTCGAGGCCGGCTACCAGCCGGAGATCGCCTACTTCGAGTGCCTGCACGAGCTGAAGCTCATCGTCGACCTGATGTACGAGGGCGGCCTGGAGAAGATGCGCTGGTCGGTCTCCGAGACCGCCGAGTGGGGCGACTACGTCACCGGCCCGCGCATCATCACCGACGCCACCAAGGCCGAGATGAAGAAGGTCCTCGCCGAGATCCAGGACGGCACCTTCGCCAACACCTGGATCGCCGAGTACAAGGCGGGCCTGCCCAAGTACAACGAGTACAAGACGGCTGACGAGAACCACCTGCTGGAGACCACCGGCAAGAAGCTGCGCTCGCTGATGAGCTGGGTCAACGAGAAGGCCTGAGCCCCCCGGGGCCGCTGATTTTGTCACTGCCTTGTACAAGTAGGCTGCTCCCGTCCGGGTGATTTCGCCTGACGGGAGCAGCCTCGTACTCTGCCCGCCGATACACTCCGAGTGCGCGTCAGGCCCACAGCGTCGTGCGTCTACCTACGCGGCATGCCACCTTCCCCCGCTCTCCACGCCACCCACGTGCGCCGGGGAACCGGACAGTTAAGGACACACTGTCGTGAGCACTGCGACCACTGTGAAATCTGGCGTCGTCCTGATCGCCGAAGAGCTTTCGCCCGCCACCGTCGACGCCCTCGGCCCCGACTTCGAGATCCGCCACTGCAACGGCGCCGACCGCACCGAGCTGCTCACCGCGATCGCCGACGTGGACGCGATCCTGATCCGCTCCGCCACCAAGGTCGACGCCGAGGCGCTGGCCGCCGCCCGCAAGCTCAAGGTCGTCGCTCGGGCGGGCGTCGGCCTGGACAACGTCGACGTCGCAGCCGCCACCAAGGCCGGCGTGATGGTCGTCAACGCGCCGACCTCCAACATCGTCACCGCCGCCGAGCTCGCCTGCGGCCTGCTGATCTCGGTCGCCCGCAACATCTCCCCGGCCAACGCCGCGCTCAAGGGCGGCGAGTGGAAGCGCAACAAGTACACCGGCGTCGAGCTGAGCGAGAAGACCCTCGGCGTGGTCGGCCTGGGCCGGATCGGTGTCCTGGTCGCCCAGCGGATGTCCGCCTTCGGGATGAAGATCGTCGCGTACGACCCCTACATCCAGGCCGCCCGCGCCGCGCAGATGGGCGTCAAGCTGGTCTCGCTGGAAGAGCTGCTGGAGATCTCGGACTTCATCACCGTCCACCTCCCCAAGACCCCGGAGACGATCGGCCTGATCGGCGACGAGGCGCTGCACAAGGTCAAGCCGACCGTGCGCATCGTCAACGCCGCCCGCGGCGGCATCGTGGACGAGGAGGCGCTCGCCGCCGCCCTGCGCGAGGGCCGGGTGGCCGGCGCGGGCCTGGACGTGTACGCCAAGGAGCCGTGCACCGACTCCCCGCTGTTCGCCTTCGACAACGTGGTCGCCACCCCGCACCTGGGCGCCTCCACCGACGAGGCGCAGGAGAAGGCCGGTATCGCGGTCGCCAAGTCGGTCCGCCTCGCGCTGGCCGGCGAGCTGGTACCGGACGCGGTCAACGTCCAGGGTGGCGTGATCGCCGAGGACGTGCGCCCGGGTCTGCCGCTGGCCGAGAAGCTCGGCCGGATCTTCACCGCGCTGGCCGGCGAGGTGGCCGTCCGCCTGGACGTCGAGGTCCGCGGCGAGATCACCCAGCACGACGTGAAGGTGCTCGAACTGTCCGCGCTGAAGGGCGTGTTCGAGGACGTGGTGGCGGAGACGGTGTCCTACGTCAACGCCCCGCTGTTCGCCCAGGAGCGTGGCGTCGAGGTCCGTCTGACCACCTCCAGCGAGAGCCCCGAGCACCGCAACGTGATCACCGTGCGCGGCACCCTCGCGAACGGCGAGGAGATCGCGATCTCCGGCACGCTGTCCGGCCCGAAGCAGATCCAGAAGATCGTCGGCGTGGACGCCTTCGACGTGGACGTGGCGCTCACCGACCACATGGCCTTCTTCAAGTACGAGGACCGCCCCGGCGTGGTCGGCGTGCTCGGCCGGCACCTGGGCGACGCGGGTGTCAACATCGCGGGTATGCAGGTCGCCCGGGACGGCGGCAGCGCCCTCGCCTCCATCACCGTGGACAGCGAGATCCCCCAGGACGTGCTGACGGCGATCGCCTCCGAGATCGGCGCCCGCTTCGCGCGCTCGGTCGACCTGGGCTGATCCCCCCGGCCTGAACAGGGCCCGGACCGCCGTTCGGACGGTGGTCCGGGCCCTGCTGCGTGCTCCCGGGTGGCTCCCGTCTCAGATACTAGGAAATCCAAGTATTCGTGCAGACACGGCCGGGGCGGGGCCTTACGGTGGAGGAGCCATACGGTGTGCCGCCCCTGTAGCCAGGGCGTGCGGCCCGTGTGCGCGTGCGCCGTCACGGGCAGGCGATCCCTGCTCCCGCGCTCCCACCCGTCGCCCGCCGCCACCCTTTTGGGACGCTCCCCCAGCCTTCGGCCGGGGGGACCCCCATCGCGCGGCACCTTTCGAGTCTCCCCTCTCGTGCTGCTTGTCCGCAGCGCCGCTTCCAAGGAGCCCGGTATGCCCTCCACCGCTGACCGTCACGTCACCACCACCCCCGCCGCCACCCCCGTCCGCGCCCCGCGCCGTCGCCGGGCCGCCGAGCGGAACCCCTTCGCGGCCGCCGCCCTGCAGCGCTCGCTCGACCGCCGCGACAACGGCGGCGTGGCCGGCCACAACTGACCGGTGCCGCCGGTGGCATTCATCGGCCTACTGGGCCGTTCGGGCTGACTGCGGGTCACTCCGTAGGGTGCAACTCGGCTCCATTCGAGGGAAGTTGCTCGCCCTCCCCGGCGCGATCATCCTAATTTGGGGCCCCCGGAAGGGTGATCGACGTCCGCGCGGGCGGGCGTCAGCGACACGCTGTGCGGATCATTCCCCCGGCCGGGGGAGAGGGCCCAGTGCGTCTGCCACCCGTTCGCCGACCGATCGCCCGGATCGGTCTCACCCTGGTCCTGCTGGCAGCTGCGTTCGTTCCGAGCAGCGCCGTGCTCGCCGCCATCCCGGCGGCCGGCGGCCCGTCCAGCGCGGGACCCCCGGGCCGGGGCCGTACCGCCTCCGTCCTGCTGGAACTCACCACCGAGGCGGCCGGCCCCGCTTGGCAGCGGGCCGCCGAGACGGCCCGACGGGCCCAGCGCTCGCCGGAGGCCGTCCGTCGGGAGGCCGCCCGGGCCGGAGCCGTCCAGCGCGGCCGGGCCGGGGACGCGCTCGACCGGCTCGCCGACGCCGTCCACCGGGCGGCGCCCGCCACCCGCGAGCTCTACCGCACCCGCACCCTGCTCACCGGCCTCGCGGTCAGCGCGCCCGCCGACCGGCTGCCCGCGCTGCGGGCGCTGCCCGGTGTCCAGGCCGTCCACCCGATCGTGAACAAGCAGCGCGACAACGCCCACTCCGTCCCGCTGATCGGAGCCCCGAAGGTCTGGGAGGGCGACTCGGCCCTCGCCGGGAACACCGGCCGGGGCATGCGGATCGGGATCATCGACAGCGGCATCGACTACACCCACGCCGACTTCGGCGGCCCCGGCACCGAGGCGGCCTTCCGCTCGGTCGAGCGCGGCAAGCCCGCGCCGGCCGGGCTGTTCCCCAACGCCAAGGTGGTCGGCGGCAAGGACCTGGTCGGCGACGACTACAACCCCGACCCGGCCTCCCCGCAGTACCAGCCCGTCCCGCACCCCAGCGACAACCCGATCGACTGCGTGCGCAACGGGCACGGCACCCACGTCGCCGGAACGGCGGCCGGGTACGGCGTCACCACCGACGGCCGTCCGTACACCGGCCCCTACCGGCCCGGGCTCGACCCGGCCTCGTTCAAGATCGGCCCCGGCGCCGCCCCCGGCGCGCAGCTCTACGGGATCCGGGTGTTCGGCTGCGACGGCGCCACCGACCGGATGGCCCAGGCGCTCGACCTGGCCGCCGACCCGAACGGCGACGGCGACCTCGGCGACCGGCTCGACGTGGTCAACCTCTCGCTCGGCAGCCGCTTCGGCAGCCCCGACGACGCCGACTCCCTGGCCGTCGACCGGCTCGCCGCGCTCGGCACCGTGGTGATCGCCGCCGCCGGCAACGAGGGCGACGTGTACGGCATCGGCGGCAGCCCCGGCACCGCCGCCCGGGCCATCACCGTCGCCGCCTCCGTGCACGGGCACGCCGAAGTGGACGGCATCACCGTGCTCGACCCCGCCCCGCTGGCCGGGGTCGTCCCCGGGCACTGGAGCGGGCGCTACCAGGGCTGGTCCACCGCCGAGGTGAGCGGCGCGCTCGCCGTGCCCGTCGACCAGGCGGACGGCTGCGCCGCGTTCAGCGAGGCCGACAAGCAGCGGCTCAAGGGCAGGATCGCGCTGCTCACCTGGCGCACCGGCGAGGCCGAGCGGGCCTGCAACTCCGGCCCGCGCGCCGACCACGCGGCCGACGCCGGGGCCATCGGCGCGCTCTACGCCGCCGACAGCGACCACCTGGCCGAGATCTCGGGCGACGACCGGATCCCGGCCGTGCTGCTCGGCCACGCCGACGGCGAGCGGCTGCTGAAGGCCGCGGCCGCCGGGGACGTCCGGGTCCGGCTCGCCGCGCCCGGCAACCCGCTGCACGGCTCGGTCCCCCAGAACCAGCCGTCCAGGGTCGACACCCTCACCGACTTCACCTCCCGGGGCATCGGCGTGCCCGGTGTGGTCAAGCCCGACCTCGCGGCCCCGGGCGAGACCATCTGGTCGGCCCTGGTCGGCAGCGGCAGCGGCGGCCAGCGCGAGAACGGCACCTCGATGGCCGCCCCGCACGTGGCCGGGCTGGCCGTGCTGGTCCGCGCCGCGCACCCGGACTGGCCGGTCGAGCAGGTCAAGGCCGCGCTGATGAACACCAGCACGGACACCTGGCTCGGCGACGACCACGGCGGGCCGGTCTACGGGCCCGAGCGCACCGGGGCCGGACGGGCCCGGGTCGACCAGGCGGTCCGCACGCCGGTGGTCGCCTACGCGGCGGGGGAGGGCGCCGAGGCGGGCAGCGTCGGGGTCTCCTTCGGCCCGGTCGAGATCGGCGGGCCGACGGCGCTCGGACGGGAGATCGAGCTGCGCAACTACTCGGGTTCTCCGTTGACTTACCGCACCGGCTACGCCGCCGCGACCGAACTCCCGGGCGCCTCCTACCAGGTGACGCCTGCCGAGGTCGACGTGCCGGCCGGCGGCACCGCACGGGTGAAGGTGACGCTGTCCGTACCGGGGGAGTTGGGGCGCACACCGGACCCGACCATCGACACCCTGCAGGGCGGCAAGGCCCGCAGCTACCGGGGCGAGCTCTCCGGGCGGGTGCTGCTCAGCCCGGTCGACGGAGCGCTGCCGCAGCTGCGGGTGCCGGTGTTCGCCGCCCCGCGCCCGGCGAGCGACCTGACCGCGGCGGCCTCCGTCCGGACCACCCGGGACGGCACCCTGGTCGCGCTCGGCGGCAGCGCGGCGCCCGGTGAGCGGCCCGGGCTGGTCAGCGCCCTCGCGCTCGGCGGCGAGGCCGCCCGCTGGCCCGACTGCCCGCCCGGCGGCGGCAAGGCCGTCGGCCCCGGCTCGGGCATCCGGCCCGCGGACGCGGCCGAGCCAGCCGACCAGCCGAAGGACCTCTGCGTCGAGCACCCCGGCGACCGGGCCGCCAACCTGCGGGCGGCGGGGGCGGCGGCCGACGCCGACCAGCTGTACGTGGGCGTGCGGCTGTGGGCCCCGGCGGCGACGCCGGTCGGGCTGTACGGGGTGCGGGTGTCGCTGGACACCGACGGGGACGGCGTCACCGACGTGATCCTCAAGGCCGACCGGCTGCACGGCAGCGACGTCCTGGTCTCCCGCGCCCTGGACGCGCGCACCGGCGCCGAGCTCGACGTCCAGCCGCTCAACGCCCGTTGGGGCGACACCGACACCGAGCTGCTGGACAGCGACGTCCTGGTCCTCCCGGTCCGGCTGAGCGCCCTGCCGGGCGTCAAGCCCGGCCACAGCACCGTCCGCTACGGCGTCTGGACCGGCGTCGTGGGCGGCGACCGGCCCGATCCGGCCGACGCCTACTCCTCCATCGGCCTGCGGGGCACCGTCCCGACCGTCCCGCTGGACGTCCTGCACCCGGCCCTCTCCGTCCAGGCCGGCCTCACCGGCCCCGCCGCGGTGGTGGCCCCGGCCGGCCCGGGCACCGTCCTCGACGTGCACCGGGCGGCGGGCGACAGCTCCCGGCTCCTGCTGCTGTACCACCTCAACCCGGCGGACCGGCGGGCCCAGGTGCTCACCCTGCCGTGATCACCGACCAGTGGGGCGGCCCGCCGGGACTCCGGCGGGTCGCCCCTCGTCACGCCCCGTCGGGGCCCTGGGCGGCCAGGCGGCGGTCGCGGCGCGGGATTCGGGTCGGGCGGCGGGAGAGGCGGGCGAAGACGGCGACCAGGGCGAGGACCGCGGCGGTGCCGGAGGTGACGGTGAGGCCCTCGGTGAGGCCGGGCGGGCGGAAGGCGCAGGTGAGGCGGGAGGCGCCGCCGCCCAGGGGGACGCCGATCATGCCGAGGACGGGGGTGGGGACGGTGGCGGGGCGGCCGTCGACGGCGCAGGTCCAGCCCTCGGTGGCGGGGACCGAGAGCAGCGCGGTGCCGGTCGAGCCCGCCGGGAGGGTCGCCGCGACGGTGTGCCCGCCGGCCTCGACGCGGGTGGCGCCGGTGGCGGTGAGGTGGGCGACGGCGGCCTCCAGGGCGCCGGCCCGCAGGCAGCCGATCGGGCGGGCCGGGACCTGACTGACGACGTCCGAGCGCAGGGTCACCCGGACCACCCCGTCCGCCGGGACGGTCCCCAGCCGGTGGATCGCCACCGCCGTGGTGGGCTGCTCGCCGTCGCTGCGGTAGCTGGTGCCCAGGCCGCTGACCGTGCCGCGGTACCAGACCCCGTGGAAGTAGGCCGTCCCGCCGGGGGCGCAGCCGGCGGTGAACACCGTGCCCTCGCCGCCGCCCGGCACCGACCAGCCGCTGGTGCCGTGCAGGGTGGGCGCCGGGCCGCCGGCCGGGACGGGCAGCGGGGTGTCGTAGACCTGGCTGCCGAGCAGCGACTCCTGCCGGGACCAGACCGAGGAGGTGTCCGGGCGGGCCCCCGGCGGCAGCACGGTGACCAGCGGGGGCGCGGCCGCCCGTACGGGGGTGAAGCCGTCCGGGGGCGGTCCGTCGTCCAGGTGGGCGCGGACCGCGAACAGGGCCCGCCCGACCGGGTCGGTGACGCTGGTGGTCTGCCGCCCGCCGGCCGTCCAGCCCGCGCCGAGGTCGTGCAGCAGCAGGGCGGTGACGGTGGGCAGGGAGGCGCTGAAGTAGCCGCCGCCCTGGCCGTTCAGCAGCAGCGGGTCGTTGGCGCCGAAGGCGTGCGGGCCGGGGTCGCTGCGGCCGTCAGGCCAGTCGGCGGCCTCCCGTACGGCCGCGTACCCGGCCCGCACGGCGGCCGGGGAGGCGGTGTCGGCCGGGGCCGCGCCGAGCGCCGCGTACCCGGACCAGACGGCGTTGCCGAGCACCGCGCCGCCGAGCACCCAGGTGGCGAGGACGTTCGCCCGGCGGTCGGTGTGCCGGCGGTCCAGCACCAGGAGCGCGGCCAGCAGCACGACGCCGCCGACGCCCAGCAGCACCCAGGTGGAGGCGGGGACCGCGTGCCGGCTCGCCGCCAGCCCGGCGACCACCGCCGTGACGGCCGAGCCGCCCAGCAGGGCGAGCCAGTCCGGCCGGTGGGCCAGCGACACCCAGCCGGCCAGCACCAGCAGCCCGCTGAGCACGAAGGCGGCCCGGTACGGCCCGCCGGCCGGGATCGCCAGGCCGTGCCAGACCAGCACGGTCGGGGTCCAGACGAAGCTGAGCACCACCAGCACCAGTGCCGCGCACCAGACCGCCCGCTCGCGGATCCGCACCCGGCGGTTGAACGCCAGCCCGCACACCAGCAGCAGCCCGAGCACTCCGATCGCCACGTCCGGCAGCGGCTGCCCGCCCTGGGCGGTGGGCAGCAGCCGGGCGAGGTGGCCGCCGAGCCCGCCCGGGCCGACCGGCTGCACCGGGGACTCGGGCTGGGCGCCCCGCGCGGCGCGGACGGCGACGAACAGCACGGGGGAGGCGAGCAGCACCCCGGTGGTGGTCAGGGTGACGGCCCGCCCGGTGGCCCGGACCCGGTGCCGGAACGGCCGCGGGGTGGCGAACGTGCGGACAGCGAACAGGAGTCCGGCGATCAGGGTGGCCAGTGCGGCGGTGTAGAGGTTGCCCGCCCAGACGAGGGCCACGCACAGCGAGCCGGCCACCCAGCGCCGCTCGTGCAGGCACCAGTCCCCGACCAGGCCGAGCAGCGGCAGCGACACCAGGCCCCAGAGCCACATCGGTGCCGTGCCGCCCACGTCCAGCACCCAGGCGCAGAGCCCGTACCCGACGGCGGCGATCGCCCGCAGCCAGTGGGGGCCGGGGTGCAGGCGGCCGAGCAGATGGGCCATCAGGGCGGTGGCGAGGCCGATGGTGGCCAGGGCGACCAGGAAGACGGCGAGCGGCCCCTGGTCGCGCGGGAGCAGCGCGGTCGGCCAGGAGAAGGGGTTCATGAGGTAGGCGAAGAAGTCCGGCAGGAAGGGGGCGCCGTAGCCGCTGTTCCAGTTGAACAGCAGGTCCCCGGCGGCCTGTCCGTGCAGCAGGTCCCACAGGTGGGCGTGGTACGGCACGGAGAGGTCGCCGACCCCGGTCGGCCACCGCCCGCGCAGCCCGGCGGCCAGCGCGTACCCGCCCGCCGCCAGCCCGGCCGCACCCCCGCAGACCAGCACCTCCCGCCGCCGCTCGGTCCTCACGCACGCGCCCCGTTTCTGCCAGGAACCTCGGACCACGCCACCCTATGGGCGCCCCCGGCGCAACTCTGATCACCCGCGCTCCCTCGAAGGAGTGGCGCCTGCGAGCGCTTCGCCGAGTAGCCTTGGAGGGCCGCCAGGATGCCCGTATGGGAGGAACCATGAGCATCGCGCCGTACCCCGACTGGATTCGGCCTCCTGCTGGTGGCTACACCGCAGAGGATCTTGACCGGCTGCCTGATCTCCCGCCGCACACTGAGCTGATCGACGGGAGCCTGATCTTCGTGAGTCCGCAGACGAAGTTCCATGTCCGAGCGAAGCGCGTGCTCGAACGAGGGCTGGAGAAGGCGGTTCCGGAGGGCTGGGAAGTGTGGCCGGAGATGACCGTCACGCTAGACCGGCGGAACCGGCCGGAGCCTGATCTCCTCGTGGTTCACGAGGACTCGGACACGGGCTATCGCCAAACGGGTTTCTCCGCCGAGCATGTCCTGCTTGCGGTCGAGGTCGTCTCGGAGGAGTCCCGCGAGCGTGACCGGGAGATCAAGCCGGGCAAGTACGCGGCAGCCGGCATTCGTCATTTCTGGCGCGTCGAATGTGACGAGGGCCGCCCGGTCGTTTACACGTTCGAGCTTGAACCGGCGTCCAAGCGGTATTTCCCGACCGGGATCTACCACAAGCAGTTGAAGGTCGATCAGCCGTTCCCAGTGGAAATCGATCTGACCTGATCGTCCAGATGCTGGACGTGAGGTGTCAGCACCTGGGACACCGGAGTAGGGTCCGAGCATGTCTCGCACCATTCGTCTCGCAGTTGTCCCGGGTGACGGCATCGGCCAGGAAGTGGTGGCCGAAGGTCTGAAGGTCCTGGAGGCCGTGCTTCCCCCCGACGTGAAGCTGGAGACCACCGAGTACGATCTCGGCGCCCGGCGCTACCACCGGACCGGCGAGACGCTGCCGGACAGCGTGCTGGCCGAGCTGAAGGCCTTCGACGCGATCCTGCTGGGCGCCATCGGCGACCCGAGCGTGCCGTCCGGAGTGCTGGAGCGGGGCCTGCTGCTCAAGCTGCGGTTCGCCTTCGACCACCACATCAACCTGCGGCCGGGCCGGCTCTTCCCCGGCGTGCAGTCCGTGCTGGCCGGACAGCCGCAGATCGACTTCGTGGTCGTCCGCGAGGGCACCGAGGGCCCGTACGTCGGCAACGGCGGCTCGCTGCGCACCGGCACCCCGCACGAGGTGGCCACCGAGGTCAGCCTGAACACCGCGTACGGCATCGAGCGCGTGGTGCGCGACGCCTTCCGCCGGGCCCAGGCGCGGCCGCGCAAGAAGCTCACCCTGGTGCACAAGAACAACGTGCTGGTGCACGCCGGGCACCTGTGGTCGCGGATCTTCGCGGAGGTCGGCCGGGAGTTCCCGGAGGTCACCACCGAGTACCTGCACGTCGACGCTGCCACCATCCACCTGGTCACCCAGCCGGAGCGCTTCGACGTCATCGTCACCGACAACCTGTTCGGCGACATCCTGACCGACCTGGCCGCCGCCGTGACCGGCGGCATCGGCCTCGCCGCGAGCGGCAACATCAACCCGAGCGGCGAGTACCCGGCCATGTTCGAGCCGGTGCACGGCTCGGCGCCGGACATCGCCGGCCAGGGCAAGGCCGACCCGACCGCCACCGTGCTGTCGGTCGCCATGCTGCTGGAGCACCTCGGCTTCGCCGCCGAGGCGGCCCAGGTGGAGGCCGCCGTCGCGGCGGACCTCGCCGAGCGCTCCGGCGTCCGCTCCACCTCCCAGGTCGGCGACGCGCTCGCCGCCCGAGTATCCGGCTAGCGGGCCGGATCCGAAGTACGGGATTCCGGCTAGCGGCCGGATCGCGACAATGTCCGGCCAGGTGGGCCGGACCGCATAACCGCAGCTTGCAGCTCCCCAAGGAGAGGGAAGCTGTTCGGCACGGCCCTCTGGATGCGAGTATCGACAGTGGGCCGTGCCGTTGTGCGTCCGTTCCGGCGTTGGATCGCCGTAACGTTCCTTCGGCGGGGCGGCCCGAACCAACCCCACGGTGAAGGAAACAGCCATGAGCACGCCCACCCAGGCGCCCATCACGTTCGACCTCAAGCCCTCCGCCCATCCGCTGTCCGCAGCGGAGCGCGAGGCCCGGCTGACCAACCCCGGCTTCGGCCGCGTCTTCACCGACCACATGGTCACCATCCGCTGGACCGAGGGCCGCGGCTGGCACGACGCCCAGCTGGTCCCGTACGCGCCGGTGGAGATGGACCCGGCGAACATGACGCTGCACTACGGCCAGGCGATCTTCGAGGGCCTGAAGGCCTACCGCCAGACCGACGGGTCCATCGCGACCTTCCGCCCGGAGGCCAACGCCCTGCGCTTCCAGGCCTCGGCCCGCCGCCTGGCGATGCCGGAGCTGCCGGTCGAGTCCTTCGTCGAGGCCGTCGAGCTGCTGGTCCAGCAGGAGCGGGAGTGGGTCCCGAACGAGCCGGAGCAGAGCCTCTACCTGCGTCCGTTCATGTTCGCCACCGAGGTCGGCCTGGGCGTCCGCCCGGCGAACTCCTACCTCTTCATGATCATCGCCTCCCCGGCCGGCGCCTACTTCCAGGGCGGCATCAAGCCGGTCTCGGTCTGGCTGTCCAAGGAGTACGTCCGGGCGGCGCCCGGCGGCACCGGCGCCGCCAAGTGCGCGGGCAACTACGCGGCCTCGCTGGTCGCCCAGGCCCAGGCCGCCGAGAAGGGCTGCGACCAGGTGGTCTGGCTCGACGCCGCCGAGCACCGGTGGGTCGAGGAGATGGGTGGCATGAACCTGTACTTCGTCTTCGGCGAGGGCAAGGACGCCAAGATCGTCACCCCGGAGCTGTCCGGCGCCCTGCTGCCCGGCATCACCCGTGACTCGCTGCTGCGCCTGGCCTCGGACCTCGGCTACGCGGTCGAGGAGCGGAAGATCTCCACCGACGAGTGGCAGCAGGCCAACGCCGACGGCACCCTCACCGAGGTCTTCGCCTGCGGCACCGCCGCCGTCATCACCCCGGTCGGCTCGGTCAAGTCCGCCGCCGCCGACTGGACCGTCGGCACCGGCGAGCCCGGCCCGATCACCATGGAGCTGCGCCGGGCCCTGCTGGCCATCCAGGGCGGCCAGTCGCCCGACACCCATGGCTGGCTGCACAAGATCGTCTGATCGTGCTGCCGGGCGCTCCGAGGCACCGGAGCGCCCGGGCCGAAACCTCCTCGGAGCCTTCCTGGCGCTCGACGCCCCTCCAGGATTCAAGGCTGAGCTGATCGAAGGGGAGATCGTCGTGACCTCAGCGCCGGACGGTGAACACGGCCTCACCCTCGACACCGCCGAGCCGGTCGAGTAGCCGTTCCGCATCGCGAGACGGGCGGGCCGGATCGCGGAAGCTGTGTCAGACTGCGAGCGTGTCCTCGCTTTCGCTGATTATTAGCAGCAGGCGCGCCGGTCCGCAGTGACCGCTTCCGCAGGACCCGATGCGGAGCGACCATGAGCGTCCAGACCCGCGCGCAGACCTCTCGCACCCGCGAGGGGTTTTTTGCTTTTTGGGCGCAGCCCCATCGAGCACAGATCCCGGACCGGCCGACGGCCCCCACAAAGGGCTCGGGGACACCGGGGGCGCACGCGGGATCCTGGACAGTGGAGCCGGGACGAAGATCCGGCAGAGCAGTACCAACCCCCCCCGAACGGAGAACCAGGGGCCATGACCGAGGTCAGCCGTACCGACGACAGCTTCCACGTGTTCGACACCACCCTGCGCGACGGCGCGCAGCGGGAGGGCATCAACCTGACGGTGGCCGACAAGCTGGCCATCGCCCGGCACCTGGACGAGTTCGGCGTCGGCTTCATCGAGGGCGGCTGGCCCGGGGCCAACCCGCGGGACACCGAGTTCTTCGCCCGCGCCGCCGCCGAGCTGGAGCTGCGCAACGCCCAGCTGGTCGCCTTCGGCGCCACCCGCCGGGCCGGCGGCAAGGCGGCCGACGACCCGCAGCTGGCCGCGCTGGTCGCCTCCGGCGCGCCCGTGGTGACCCTGGTCGCCAAGGCGCACGACCGGCACGTGGAGCTGGCGCTGCGCACCACGCTGGACGAGAACCTGGAGATGATCCGGGACAGCGTCGAGTTCCTGCGCGCCCAGGGCCGGCGGGTGTTCATCGACTGCGAGCACTTCTTCGACGGCTACCGGGCCAACCGCTCCTACGCCCTCGCGGTGGTCCGCGCCGCGCACCAGGCCGGGGCGGACGTGGTGGTGCTGTGCGACACCAACGGCGGGATGCTGCCGGCGGGTGTGCGGGAGACGGTCGCCGACGTCCTCGCCGACTGCAACTCCTACAAGCCCGGCGCCCGGCTCGGCATCCACGCCCAGGACGACACCGGCTGCGCGGTGGCCAACACCCTGGCCGCGGTGGACGCGGGCGCGACGCACGTGCAGTGCACCGCCAACGGCTACGGCGAGCGGGTCGGCAACGCCAACCTGTTCCCGGTGGTCGGCGCACTGGAGCTCAAGTACGACCGGCGGGTGCTGCCCGCGGGCCGGCTGGCCGAGATGACCCGGATCTCGCACGCGATCGCCGAGCTGGTCAATCTGGCCCCGTCCACCCACCAGCCGTACGTCGGTTTCTCGGCCTTCGCCCACAAGGCGGGCCTGCACGCCTCCGCGATCAAGGTCGACCCGGACCTGTACCAGCACATCGACCCCGAGCTGGTCGGCAACACCATGCGGATGCTGGTCTCCGACATGGCCGGCCGGGCCTCGGTCGAGCTCAAGGGCAAGGAGCTCGGCTACGACCTCTCCACCGACCGGGACCTGGCCGGCCGGGTGGTGGCCCGGGTGAAGGAGCAGGAGAACCTCGGCTACACCTACGAGTCCGCGGACGCCTCCTTCGAGCTGCTGCTGCGCGACGAGGTGCGCGGCAGCCGGGACCGCTTCTACACCCTGGAGTCCTGGCGGACCATCAGCGAGCAGGGACCGAACGGGATTTCCGGCAACGAGGCGACGGTCAAGCTGTGGGCCAAGGGCGAGCGCCGGATCGCCATCGGCGAGGGCAACGGCCCGGTGAACGCGCTGGACCAGGCGCTGCGGAGCGCCCTGGAGAGCATCTACCCGCCGCTGGCCACCTTCGAGTTGGTGGACTACAAGGTCCGCATCCTGGAGGGCCAGCACGGCACCGGCTCCAAGACCCGGGTCCTGATCGAGTCCACCGACGGAACCGCGGCCTGGTCCACGGTCGGCGTGGCCGACAACGTGATCGCCGCCTCCTGGCTGGCACTTGAGGACGCGTACACCTACGGCCTGATCCGGGCCGGGCTGGAGCCGGCCGAGTAACCGCCCCGAACGCGCCTGCGGCCCGCGGGACTTCACCAAGTCCCGCGGGCCACAGGCACGTTCGGGCGCTCTCGGGCCGGTCCCGCCTCAGCGGAGCCGGGCGAGCAGGGCGTGTTCGACGAGGGTGATGAGGGCGCTCTTGGCGCTGTCGCGGCGACGGGCG
>NZ_JBIWPN010000033.1:0-29327 GCF_044768305.1 Kitasatospora sp. NPDC101155
CCAGGCCCTCCTGGCCACCTGGACCGGCGCCTGCTCGATATGCGGCCAACCCGCACCGACACCAGAACCACACCACCGCACCTAACAAAGCCCTATCAGCGCCTTGCCAGGAAATGAATGCGGAGAGTGACGGAATGGCGAAGCGCGCGCCCACGGGAAGTGAATGCTCGGCGCTGGGGTGCTTCTTGCGGATCCCGACGCGGCGTCAGACGCGTGCGGTGAGGCCTTGCAGCAGGTAGTGCAGTCCCGCGTCGATGGCCGCCTCCCGCTCCGCGGGCGAACGGCCGGGCTGGAGGTTGAGCAGGATCATGGCCAGGCCGTGGACGGTGGCCCAGCTGGCCATGACCGCGGCGTCGGTCTGCTCGGCCGGCAGCTCGCCGGTCCGGGTCAGTCGCTGCAGTGCGGCAATGAGCAGCGCGTCCGGCTTCGGGCGCTCGTCGGCGTCCGGCTTGTCCTTGCCGCGGCCGGGGGTGCCGACTCCGGCGGGGTTGTCGTCCATGGCCGTCCGGAACAGGCCGGGTTGGGCGAGTGCGAAGTGCACGTAGGCGCGGCCGACTTCGCGCAGGTGGGCCTTGGCCGCCTCGCGTGGGTCGGCGGGTTCGTCGACCTGGGCGAGGTGGACCAGCATGGCGGCCGCCATCTCGCGCAGGGCGTGCTGCGCGACGGCGGCCTTCAACTCGGCCAGCGTCTTGAAGTGCGCGTACACGGCGTTGGGCGCCACGCCGACGGTGCGCGTGACCTCCCGCAGCACGATCGCGTCGGGCCCGTCTTTGCGGGCTAGCTCCGCCCCGGCCTCGACCAGCGCAGCGCGCAGGTCACCGTGGTGGTAGCTGGAGCGGGTGGGCGTCGAGCGAGTGGCCATGTCGTCGATCCTGGCATGAACGATCTCCTCCAGCCAGCGTGTCATCGCGCAACGTGTGGTCCGTCAAGCAGGGTTCGCTCCTGCCTGGTCGAGGGGGAAAGGCGCAGGCCGGGGAGGTTGCGGCGGCGGATCATGAGTTCCGCGACGACGATGTTGGGCAGCCAGCACAGGAACGGGACGGCGGCGTAGGCGTTGTCGAACATCTGCTGACCTGTGGCGTGGCTTCCGGCCACGGCCTGGACCCCGATGAGCAGGCCAAGCCAGAGACGCAGCGTGGGGGCAGCATAGGTCAGCGCGAAGCTGCGGATCATCCATGCCCGGTGACTGGCAAGGTCGCGCTGCCGGATCGCGTGGTAGCCGCGGTAGGAGGTCCACGCCCACAACACCGCCAAGCTGCCGAAGCCGAAGAGGCCGACCAGTCCGGCCTCGCTGACGAACGACATCACGAACGCGGCGACCGAGCCGAAGGCGATGGACACCAGGTAGGTGCGTCCGATCCAGCGGTGCAGGCCGGGCCGTCGCCGCCGGATCGCCCGGACGAACTGGAACGGCCCGACGGACAGCGCCAGACCCGCGAAGACGATGTGGGTGTAGAAGGCGATCTGGACCGGCAACGCGCGGTTGGCGTAGTTGTTCGCCAGCCCGACGTGCCGGGCGCCGAGGGACTGCAGGCTGCCGGTCGCGTACTGGCCGACGAAGTAGCCCGTGATCGCGAGTGAGAGCACGGTCATGAAAGTCCAGTTGACCCGGCGGGTGCCTCGGCGCCCGCCCTTGGTCACGGGTGGTGTTGCTGTCGGTGCGGTGGTCATGGCGGTGCCTTTCCGTGTGAAGGCGTGGTGCGGAACCATCCATCTGGACAGTGTCTAGATGGACACTGTCCAGATTAGGGAGTGGGCTCTCGGCGCGTCAATGCACGGAGATGAGCGACAGTCAGGCTCTGGGCGGCGCGGTCCATCCGGACAACCCCCGCCGGACCCGTCCGGTCGAGGAACAGTCGCGGACGGCGACGAGACCGGCAGGCGCCCGACAGATGGTCAGTTGACAGGCCGCTCGTAGCCGATGGCCGCCAGGGCCTCCTCGGCGGCCTGCTGGTCCTGCTCGTAGCTGCCGCCGGAGATTCCGAGGCCGCCGACGCACCGGCCGTTGTCGATGATCGGGTAGCCGCCGCCGACCGC
This sequence comes from Kitasatospora sp. NPDC101155, assembly GCF_044768305.1. Lineage (NCBI taxonomy): Bacteria > Bacillati > Actinomycetota > Actinomycetes > Kitasatosporales > Streptomycetaceae > Kitasatospora > Kitasatospora sp. NPDC101155. The sequence goes on from NZ_JBIWPN010000033.1 coordinate 2,038, forward strand.
CATCAGGCGCGGGTGGCTGGCCAGCGGCGCGATCTTCGGGTTGGCCAGGTAGTCGTTCCACGCGTGGGTGGGGGTCTGGAAGGAGGCCACGGTCCATGCCTTGTCGAGCGCGACCTCGGCCGCGAGGAAAGGCGCGTCGTCGGCGCGGTCGAACGCCTTCAGGTGTCCGCCCGGGTCGGTGACGGCGACGGCGGCCGTGAAGCCGATCCGGGCGGCGGCCGTGTGCACCGCCGCGATGAGTGCGCCGGCGGCGGCCTGGGTGATCGTGGAGGCGGGGGCTGACTTCTGGAGAGTGTCAGTGCTCATGAAGGGTTTCCTCCTGGGCTGGGCGGTGCTGGTAGCGCTGCAGCGATCCGGGCCGGGTCACCGCAGCGGTGAGGCCGGGGTGGGGATGACGCGGGTGACGACGGACTTCTCGGGAATCAGCAGGCCGTGGACGACCGGGCCGATCTCGTTCTTCCAGCGGTCCTGCTGGTAGACCGCCGTGTACAGGGCCTCGCTCCGAGCCTCGTCCTCGAAGCGGCGGATCCACACATAGCCGTCCTCGTCCTCGGCGTCGACGAAGGAGGCGGTCACGTCCATGCCCAGCGAGGCCTGGAACGTCAACGCACTCCGCTCGTGGGTCGAGGACAACATCGACCACGCCTACCGGCCGGAGCCGGTCGCATCCTGAGGCCGTCACCTCCGCGCGGCAGAGCAGCGCCTCCCGTGCGGACCTTGCCCCGAGGACCTGCGGGACACCAGCATCGTCCTCGGCGCTCTGGTGCCGACTCGGGAGAACAACGGACCAGGTCCCACGCAAGTGAGTACACGGGTGTCGTCTCCCTGGCTGTCGGAGCGGGCAGTCCATCAACGGATGGCCCGGCCCTCCGGCCGAGGACCACAAGAGACGGCTCGCACCGCGATGCCGTGAATGATCTTCGGCTCGTCATTGCAACAGCGGCTACACCTATCGTTGGTCGAAAGGCAGCCGAGGCGGAACGTGGAGGCAGCGATGCGGGTCGTGTTCGTGCATGGGGCGTGTGTGCGGGACGGGTCGTGGTGGTGGCACCGCATGGCTGAGTTGCTGCGGGAGCGACGGGTGCTGAGCGTGTCGCCGGCGCTGCCGAGCTGCGGCGAGGCGGGCCTTCCCGGGGGCCGCGGCAGTCCGGGGCTGTCCGAGGACGTCGCGGCGGTGCGGCAGGTGCTGCTGGACAGCGATGAACCCACTGTTGTGGTCGCCCACAGCTATGGCGGCATCATCACCGCGGAAGCCGCCGCGGGTGCCGGATCGGTCCGCCACCTGGTGTTGATCTCCAGCTACCTGCCCGAGGTCGGGCAGAGCCTGTCGGACTTCGGGGACCGCAGCCCCGCCTCGTTCCTCGACATCGACTCCGCCACCGGCACCTTCGGGGTTCGCCCCGAGCGACTCGTGGACACCTTCCTGCAGGACTGCGATCCCGAGATCCAGGCACACGCGGCGGCCCACCTTGCCCGGCAGAACGTGCAGGTAACCAGGCAGCCGGTCGGGGCGGCCGCATGGCAGCAGGTGCCCTCGACCTACCTCGTCTGTGCCCAGGACCGGGGCACCCCGCCACACCTGCAGTGCGACTTCGCCCGCCGAGCCGGCAGTGTTGTCGAACTCGACGCCGGCCACCACCCGTTCCTGTCCCAGCCCGACACAGTCCGGGACCTGCTGCTGAGCCTGTGACGGCAGCGGAAAGATCATTCACGGAATCGCGACCAGAACCCAAGAAATCCCGGCCGACGGACCAGTTGACGCCCCGCTGTCCGACCTCAGCCGGTCGAGCCACTCGCCCAAAAGGTGCGGTTCCGCGCTGCTCAACGTCGTCTGCTCGGGCAGCAGAGCGCGCAGGGTCCGGGCGGCGCCAGCAGGGGCCCGTGCCTGCACGGCAGGCTGCGGGTGGATAGCGGCGGTGTCGGCGACCGGTCACCCTGGAACGCGTCTACGCAGTCACCGACCTGACGGCGGAGCAGGCCGACGCCCCTCAAGATCGCGCACCACGTCCGCGAACACTTGGGCGCCATCGAGAACAAGATCCACCATGTCCGCGACCTTCGCCGAGGACGCTCCCCCAGCCTTCGGCCGGGAGGCGCCCCCACCCGCGTGCGCACCGGCACCGCACCCCGGGCCATGGCCGCACTGCGCAACCTCGCCATTGGCGCCCTCCGCCTCACCGACTGCGACAACATCGCCGCCAGCCGGCCGAAACACCTCCAGACCGCTGACCACCCTCGGCACCACGCGATCCACCTGTCCAGCTCCGCGCTGGACTCCCACGTCGTCGGCTGGGCGAGGTACGACGGCACCGGCCGTACCTCGCCCACCACCGGCGACAGCGACGAACCGCCGTACGAGACGGGGGTGGCGGCGTTCCGGGACGGCTGGCGGCTGTTCCAGGCCGCTCATCTGATCCCGCCGCACCCGGGCCACGACTGCGACGTCTCCTTCCTCAAGCACGAGTTCTTCTTCGAACGGATCGTCGACGCATCGGCGCCATGACACAGCTTCCCGCGCAGCGGCTTGCGAAAAGACTTCGACCGGGCGGCAACCTATCCGGGCCGGGCGGCCACCCAAGGGTGCGCCACGACGGCGGACCGCAGTCAGCTGCGGCCCACCTCCCGTATCCACGCACTCCGATGGGGAGCCCACATGTCACCTGACCACGGGACCACCGCCCAGCAGCCGACGACCCGGAAGCCCAGACGCCGCCGCACGGTCGCGGCCGCGATGGCAGTGCTCACGGCCTCGGCCTGCGTCGGCGCCCTGGCGGTCAGCGCCAGCGCCGCGCCCACCGTGAACGTCACCGTGGACGCCGGCGCGTCCCTGAGCGCGGTGCCCGGCAGCGGGGTCGGCCTCAACACCGCCGTCTACGACACCTACATGAACGACGCGACCGCGGCCTCGCTGATGAAGGCCGCCGGAATCCGACAGCTGCGCTTCCCCGGCGGCTCGGTCGCCGACGCCTACCACTGGAAGACCCACACCGTCACCGGCGGCAGTTGGGCCGCGCCCGGCACCGACTTCGACCACTTCATGGCCACTGCCAAGACGGTCGGCGCCCAGCCGATCATCACCGCGAACTACGGGTCCGGCACGCCCGAGGAGGCCGCCGACTGGGTCAAGTACGCCAACGTCGACAAGGGCTACGGCGTCAAGTACTGGGAGATCGGCAACGAGATCCCCGGTAACGGCCACTACGGCAGCAAGTGGGAGGTCGACAACCACCCCGACAAGAGCCCGACGGCCTACGCCACCAACCTTCTCGCCTACGCGAAGGCGATGAAGGCCGTCGACCCGACGGTGAAGATCGGGGCGGTGCTCACCACCCCGGGCTCCTGGCCGGACGGACTGAAAGGACCCGGTGACAGCGCCGACTGGAACAACACGGTGCTCTCCATCGCCGGCAAGTCGATCGACTTCGTGATCGTCCACTGGTACCCGAACGCCTCCAGCACGGCCGACATCCTCAACGCCCCCGCCCAGATCGCCGGCACCACGGCCGCGGTGCGCTCACTGATCAACACCCACGCAGGCCCGCACGCCTCCTCGGTGCAGATCGCGATCACCGAGACCTCCAGTGCCATGTCGCCGGCCCAGACCAGCCAGGCCGCGGCCCTGTTCGCGGGGGACGCCGCCGCAGGGGCGCCCACGGCAAGTGACGGCCGCGCGGAGGCCGACGGTCCTGCCCCGGCCGTCGGCCTCCGCACCGACCGGGGCCACGCCCACCTCGAACCCGTCGCCGAGCTATCGCCGAACCCACCTTCCCTCCTGCCGGTCGGCGCCTGACCGGAGCGGGCCCGGCAGCCCCGGCCGCGAGGAACCCCGCCGACCCGGTCGGGGCTTGCTCCACCGGGCGCGGCGACGGCCCCGGCGCTCGGCCCCGTTCGAGGCGCCGCGGCCCGCCCTGGTCGGCCGTCAGCTCGGAGCGCCTTGCGTCCACCGGATGGGCACCGCGTACCGTTGGCCCGCACCGACCGGCCGTGACCTGGCGTTTCCGGTCGGATTGCCTGTGTTGTCACCGTCGCCTGCAAGGAGCAGTCCCCTGAGTACGTCGTTCGCGGAAGCGCTCTCCATCGGGTTGCTGGCGCTGGTGCTTGTCTGTGCGGTGGTGCGGCCGTGGGGGTGGCCGGAGGCGGTGGTCGCGGTGCCTGCCGCCGGGCTGGTGATCGCCACCGGCGCGATCTCGCCGGCCCACGCGGCGGCCGAGACCGAGCGCCTGGGGCCGGTGATCGGCTTCCTCGCCGCAGTCCTGGTGCTGGCGCAGCTGTGTGACGACGAGGGCCTGTTCAGGGCCTGCGGGGCGTGGATGGCCCGGACGTCCGCCGGGAGCCCGCGGCGGCTGCTGGCGCAGGTGTTCGTGGTGGCTTCGGTGGTCACGGCGGTGCTCAGCCTGGACGCGACCGTGGTGCTGCTGACCCCGGTGGTGTTCGTGACCGCGGCCCGGTTGGGTGCGCGGCCCAAGCCGCACGTCTACGCCTGCACGCACCTGTCGAACACGGCTTCGTTGCTGCTGCCGGTCTCCAACCTCACCAACCTCCTGGCCTTCGCTGCCAGCGGGCTGAGCTTCACCCGGTTCGCCGCGCTGATGGCGCTGCCGTGGCTGGCGGCCATCGCCGTGGAGTACGCGGTGCTGCGCCGGTTCTTCGCCGCCGACCTGGACGCGGGCGCCCCGGCCGCGGACGAGGTGACGGCACCGGAGATGCCGCTGTTCGCCCTCGTCACCGTTGCCTGCACGCTCGCGGGGTTCATCCTCACCTCGATCATCGGGGTCGATCCGGCCTGGGCGGCCCTGGCCGGAGCCCTGGTGCTCGCCGGCCGAGCGCTGGTGCGGCGACGCACCACCCCGGTGGCGATCGTGCGCTCGGCAGCGGTGCCTTTCCTGGCCTTCGTGCTGGCGCTCGGCATCGTGGTGCGGGCCGTCGTGGACAACGGGCTGGCTTCCGCGCTCGGGCACCTCGTCCCCCACGGCTCCTCGTTGCCTGCGCTGCTCGGTACGGCGGCGCTGGCGGCGGTGCTGGCGAACGTCATCAACAACCTGCCGGCCACCCTGGTGCTGCTGCCGTTGGCCGTCCCGTCCGGTGCCGGGGCGGTGCTGGCGGTGCTGCTCGGGGTGAACATCGGCCCCAACCTCACCTACGCCGGCTCGCTGGCCACCCTGCTGTGGCGGCGCATCGTCCGCGAGCACGAAACCAACATCGGCCTGGGCGAGTTCACCCGGCTCGGGCTGCTCGTCGTGCCCGCCGCCCTGGTCGCGGCCGTGGTGGCACTGTGGGGGTCGCTGCAGGTCTTCTGAGCACGAGGAGCACCCGGACCATGAGGAGGATGAGCCCGTGACCGTCGTCGTCTGGATCGCCGAGGGCACCTGGCCCGCCTGTGTGGACGCCGCCCGCGCGCACGCGCCGCAGGGCGCGCAGATCGTCCTGCTCCACGTCAGCGGCCAGGAGGTGCCGGGTGTCGCGCACGGCGCGTTCGCCGGGCTGCTCGGCCGCGGCCACCGCGAGCGGGACCCGGGCACCCGGGTGGAGACCCTGGCGGCGGCCTCCGCCCGGCACCTCCTGGACGCCGCGGCCGAGCGCCTCGGGCGGCCGTGCGCCCGCACGGAGCGCACCGGACGCGTCGAGCGCGAGGTCGTCGCGGCTGTCGAGGGCGCCGAGCTGCTCGTCCTCGCCCGCGACGGTGACCGCACCCGCCTCGGGCCGCACAGCCTCGGCCCCGCGACCCGTTTCGTCGTCGACCACGCGCCCTGTCCCGTCCTGCTGGTCTGGCCGGAACCGGCACCGGACACCGCGACCATCCCTCCCCCGCCCGACCGGCCCTAGGGTCGTGCGGGACCGGCCGGACCGGATCCCCGGGCCCGGCGGGCGGTGGCGGCGCCGCTCCCGTTCAGTGCCCGACGTCCGGGTCCGGGCAGGAGAGCCGGTACCGGCCGCCCGCTGCCAGGCGGACCCGCAGGCGCCGCGGGTCCTTCGAGGCCGGCCGCCAGGTGCGGATCCTGCACACCCGCCAACTGCACGACGCCCGCGGCGGGCGCGAGGGCACGACCCCAGCTCAGCGGCCCGGCGCCATTCCGTGCTGGTCGTCCCCGCGCTCTACCTCGCCGAGGACTCGCTGCCGGACTGGCTGGCCGCCGGGGCCGGCGGCCACCTCGTGCTCGGCCCACGAACCGGCTACGCCGACCAGGAGGCCCGGGCGCGCCACGACACCGCCCCGCTGCGGCTCGCCGCCGCCGCGGGTGCCTGGTACGACGAGTTCAGCAACCTGTCCTCGGACCTCCCGTTGCGCACCGTCCCGGGCAGTCCGCTGGAGCTCCCGGCGGGCTCCACCGCCACCCGCTGGGTCGAGGGCCTGACGGCCACCGACGCGACGGTGCTGGCCGGGTACGACCACCCGCACTTCGGCCGCTGGTCCGCCGTCACCACCCGCGCCCACGGGGCGGGCCGGGTGACCTGCGTCGGCACCGTGCCCGGGCGTGACCTGGCCCGGGCGCTGGCCGGCTGGCTGGCGCCCGCCCCCGCTCTCCCCTCGGCGGAGCGTCCGCTACGCCGCCGAGAAGCAGTAGACCGTCGTCGAGCGGTACTGCTCGCCCGGGCGCAGGACGGTGGAGGGGTACTCGGGACGGTTCGGCTAGTCCGGGAAGTGCTGCGTCTCCAGCGCGACGCCCGCGTACGCGCGGTAGGGGCGGCCGGTCAGCGAGCCGTCGAAGTGGTTGCCGGTGTAGACCTGGAGCCCCGGCTCCGTCGTCAGGCACTCGACGCGCCGGCCGCTCGCCGGGTGGCCGAGCACGGCTGCCCTCCTGAACCCGTTCCCGGCGAGCACCCAGTTGTGGTCGAAGCCCGCGCCCACCCGGCAGATCTGCGGGTCCGCGTCGGCGACGCGCTCGCCGATCACCGTCGCCTCGCGCAGGTCGAACGGCGTGCCCGCGACCCGGGCGACCGGGCCGATCGGGATCAGCTCCGCGTCGACCGGCAGGTATCCCGGGGCGTCCACCCGCAGCAGGTGGTCGAGCACCGTTCCGCCGCCCTCGCCGACCAGGTTGAAGTACGCGTGGTTGGTGAGGTTGACGACCGTCGGGGCGTCGGTGGCCGCCCGGTAGCCGATCCACAGCGCACCGGCCGGGTCGAGCAGGTACGTCACCTCGACGATGAGCGCTCCCGGGAACCCCTGGTCGCCGTCGGGGCTGTGCAGCCGCAGGCGCACTCCGGCCCGCCTTCCCTCCCTGACCGGCACACCGTCCCAGACCCGGGTGGCGAAGCCGTCCGGGCCGCCGTGCAGGGTGTGGCCGGCCGCCTGGGTCGGCAGCCGGTGCGTCGTGCCGGCCACTGGCAGGACGCCGCCGGCGATCCGGTTGGCGTAGCGGCCGACCGTCGCACCGAAGTAGGCGGCTCCGCCGAGCAGGTCGTCGACGACGTCGCAGCCCAGGACGACGTTGGCGAGCCGCCCGTGCCGGCCCGGCGTGTGGAGGGCCTGGAGACGGGCGCCCAGACTGAGCACCTCCGCGGTGACGCCCTCCGGGGAGCCGACCGTCCAGCGGGTGATCTCCCGGCCGTCCGGCAGTGTTCCGGCGATGTCCTGGAAGACCGTCAATTCGCCCTCCGACACGAGTGCTTCTCTCGGCACGGGCTTCTCCGTTCCATGCGGGACTCGGATGGGAAACAGCGACGCCCGCCCGGGCGGGCGGGCGTCGCCGGTACGACGGGCGCCGGGTCAGAGCCCCTGGGCCAGGCGGCGGTAGGCCTGGTTCCATCGGAGTTCCTTGGTGAACCGGCGGATGTTGGTGTCGTCGTCGATCACCAGCAGTTCGACGCCGAGCATCTCCGCGAGGTCCTCCAGCTCCTCGGTGCCGAGCGCGCCGGAGAGCACGGTGTGGTGTGGTGCGCCGGCCGTCAGCCAGGCCTCGGTGGAGGTGTGCAGGTCCGGACGCGGCTTCCAGACGGCGCGGGCGACGGGCAGGTTGGGCAGCGGCGCCGGCGGCTCGACCACGTCGACCTCGTTGGCGACCAGCCGGAAGCGGTCGCCGAGGTCGGCGAGTCCGACCACCACCGCGGGGCCTGGTTCGGCGTCGAAGACCAGGCGGACCGGGTCCTCGCGCCCGCCGATGGCGAGCGGGTGGATCTCGCAGGAGGGGGTGTCGGCCGCGATGCTCGGGCAGACCTCCAGCATGTGGGCGCCGAGGATCAGCTCGCGGCCGAACTCCAGGTGGTAGGTGTAGTCCTCCATGAAGGACGTGCCGCCGGGCAGTCCGATGGCGGCCGCCTTGAGGGTGCGCAGCAGGGTGGCGGTCTTCCAGTCGCCTTCGCCGCCGAAGCCGTAGCCGTCGGCCATCAGCCGCTGGACGGCGACACCGGGCAGTTGGCGCAGTCCGCCGAGGTCCTCGAAGTTGGTGGTGAAGGCCCGGAAGCCGCCCTGGTCGAGGAAGCCGCGCAGGCCGAGTTCGATCCGTGCCGCGTAGCGCAGTGACTCGTGGCGTTGTCCGCCGGCCCGCAGGTCGGGTGCGAGGCGGTAGACGTCCTCGTACTCCTTCACCAGCGCGGTGACATCGCCGTCGTCCGCCGCGTCGACGGCGGCGACGAGGTCGTTGACGCCGTAGGTGTTGACGGAGACGCCGAAGCGCAGCTGGGCCTCGACCTTGTCGCCCTCGGTGACGGCGACGTCGCGCATGTTGTCGCCGAAGCGGGCGAGCTTGAGGCCGCGCAGTTCGGCACGGCCGGCGGCGGCGCGGGCCCAGGTGGCGATCCTGGCGGCCACGGCGGGGTCGGTGACGTGTCCGGCGACGGTCTTGCGCGGGACGCCGAGGCGGGACTGGATGTAGCCGAACTCGCGGTCGCCGTGGGCGGCCTGGTTCAGGTTCATGAAGTCCATGTCGATGGTCCGCCAAGGCAGTTCGACGTCGGCCTGGGTGTGGAGGTGGAGCAGCGGCTTCTGCAGGGCGTCGAGGCCGGCGATCCACATCTTCGCCGGGGAGAAGGTGTGCATCCAGGCGATCAGGCCGATGCAGTCGTCGGCGGAGTTGGCTTCGAGGCAGACCCGGCGGATCGCGGCGGCGTCGGTGAGGACGGGCTTCCAGACGATCTCGACCGGTACCGCGGCGTCGCCGTCCAGGGCCTCGGCGATCCGCCGGGACTGCTCGGCGACCTGGTGCAGCGTGTCCTCGCCGTAGAGTCCCTGGCTGCCGGTCAGGAACCAGACCTGGCGGCCCTCCAGTGGCTTCTTCATGGGGTGGCTCCTCACCGGGCCTGGGGCTGGCCGTAGACGTTCTGGTAGCGGAAGTTGAGGCTGTCGATGTCCGCCTGGGCGATCGGCAGCGGTTCGCCGAGCTGGCGGGAGAGGTGGACGGTGCGGGCGACGTCCTCACACATCACGGCGGCCTTGACGGCGGCCTTGGCGTCCTTGCCGATGGTGAACACGCCGTGGTTCTGCATCAGGACGGCGGGTGAGCGGTGGCCCTTGAGGGTGTCCACGATGCCCCGGCCGATCGAGTCGTCGCCGATCAGCGCGAACGGGCCCACCGGGATCTCGGCGCCGAACTCGTCGGCCATCGCGGTGAGGACGCAGGGGACGGCCTCGCCGCGGGCGGCCCATGCGCAGGCGTAGGTGGAGTGGGTGTGGACCACCCCGCCGACCTCGGGCAGGTGGCGGTAGACGTAGGCGTGCGCGGCGGCGTCCGAGGACGGCGCGTGGGCGCCCTCGACGACCTTGCCGTCCAGGTCGCAGACGATCATGTTCTGCGGCGTGAGCTCCTCGTAGGAGACGCCGCTGGGTTTGATGACCAGCAGGTCCGCGCCGGGGACGCGGGCGGAGACGTTGCCGGCGGTCCAGACCACCAGGTTGTACCGGACCAGCTCCTGGTGCAGGTCGCTGACCTGGCGGCGGACGGCGTCGATGGTCGCGTTCACAAGGCCTCGCTCGGGGTGGTGAGGGCGGCGTTCCGGATGTCGCGCAGGCGGTGCAGGAGTTTGTCGGCCCCGAGACCGAAGTGGTCGTGCAGGGTGCGGTACTCGGCGAAGAGCCGGTCGTAGGCGTCGGCGGCGGGCGGGTCCGGCTGGTAGGCGCCCCGGTGGACCCGGCCCATGGCCTCGGCAGCGGTCCGGACGTCCGGGTACGCGCCGGCGGCGACCGCGGCATGGATCGCCGAACCGAGCGCGGGGCCCTGCTCCGACTCGGCGACCGAGACCGGGCGGCGCAGCACGTCGGCGTAGATCTGCATCAGCAGGGCGTTCTTCTTGAGGCCGCCGGTGACGATGAACTCGGTGACGCGGACACCGCCCTGCTCCAGGGCCTCGACGATGACGCGGGTTCCGAAGGCGGTGGCCTCCAGCAGGGCGCGGTAGATCTCCTCGGGTCGGGTGGCGAGGGTGAGTCCGACGATCACACCGGACAGGTGGTGGTCGACCAGGGTGGAGCGGTTGCCGTTCATCCAGTCGAGCGCCACCAGGCCGTGCGCGCCCACGGGCCCGGCGGCGGCCTTGCGGGTGAGCAGCCGGTGCAGGTCCTCGCCGTTGGCCTCGGCCTCGGCCAGGTAGTCGGCCGGTACGCCCTGGCGCAGCCACCAGGCGAAGATGTCCCCGACGGCGCTCTGGCCGGCCTCGTAGCCGTAGGAGCCGGCGACGATGCCGTCCTCGACCACGCCGCAGACACCGGGGACATCGGCGAGCGTCGCACCGTTGACGACGTGACAGGTGGACGTGCCCATGATGGCGAGGAGTTGGCCGTTGTCGACGGCGCGGGCGGCCGGTGCGGCGACGTGGGCATCGACGTTGCCGGCGGCGACCGCGATTCCCTCGGGCAGGCCGGTCCACTCGGCGGCCTGCGCGGTGAGCGGGCCGACCCGGGAGCCGAGCGGGGCGAGCGGGTGCTCCAGGCGGGTGCGGGCGAAGTCGGCGAAGTCGGGGTGGAGCGCGGCGAGGTAGTCCTCGCTGGGGTAGCTCCCGTCCTGGTGGATGCCCTTGTACCCGGCGGTGCAGGTGTTGCGGCTCTCGGCACCGGTGAGCTGCCAGACGATCCAGTCGGCGGCCTCGATCCAGCGCTCGGTCGCGGCGTAGACGGCCGGGTCCTCCTCCAGGACCTGCAACGCCTTGGCGTACTGCCACTCGGCGGAGATCCGCCCGCCGTACCGGGAGATCCACTTCTCCCCCCGGGCGTGGGCCAGGGCGTTGATCCGGTCCGCCTGGCCCTGGGCGGCGTGGTGCTTCCAGAGCTTGGGCCAGGCGTGCGGGCGGGGCGCCCAGGCGGACGTCTCGGCGAGCGGCGTACCGTCGGCGAGCACCGGCAGGACGGTGCAGGCCGTGAAGTCGGTGGCGATCCCGATGACGTGCGCCGGGTCGACGTCGGAGGCGGCGAGCGCGGCCGGGACGGCGGTACGGAGCACCTCGCGCCAGTCCGCGGGGTGCTGCAGCGCCCAGTCGGGCGGCAGCGGCCGCCCGGTGCCGGGCAGTTCGCGCTCGATGACGGCGTGCGGGTAGTCGTGGACGGCGGTGCCGACCTCCTCGCCGTCCCGTACGCGGACCACCACGGCGCGGCCGGAGAGGGTGCCGAAGTCGATTCCGACCACGTACCTATCCGGATCGGAGACAGCGTCGGGGGCGACGGGATTGACGGTCACGTGCTCATCCTTCGTACGGGGGAACGGCGTTGGAGCCGTGAGCAACTTGGTCGCCTGTCGCCGGCGCGGTCCGTGACCGGGGCAGGGGGAGCACACCGGCGACAGGCTCCGTTCCGCTACCTCTCCCTCATGAAGGGCGGAACGAGGGGCCCCCGGCCGGGCGCCCAGAAGCGGGGATGGCAGCGCCCGGCCGGCGGAGTTCGAAGAAGCGCTTCTTGTGAGCGCTCACAAGAATTGTTAGCGCTAACATTCATGGTGTCAAGGGAGGTCACCTGGCAGACACCACTGCGAAAGCCGGGCGACTCAGGGCGCCGTGAACCGCCGGCTTTTCACCACCGGGCGGCCGGCCCGACGCTTCGGCGCAGCACCAGCTCCGGCGGGATCCGCACATGGGTCGGGGAGGGCTTGGCGCCGCCCTCCAGCTCCCCCACGAGCAGTTCCAGGGCCCGCCTGCCGAGTTCGCCGAAGTCCTGCCGCACGGTGGTCAGCGGCGGGATGAAGTAGGCGGCCTCCGGGATGTCGTCGAACCCGACCACGCTGATCTCCTCCGGCACTGCCCGACCGGCCTCGTGCAGGGCGCGCAGCAGTCCGAGGGCCATGTGGTCGTTGGCGCAGAAGACGGCCGTGACATCGGGGAGTTGTGCGATCCGCAGCCCCGCCTGGTAGCCCGAGCGGGCGCTCCAGTCCCCGCGCTCCACGTCCGGCACGGGAGCCCCCGCCGCCTGCAGCGTGAGGCGCCAGCCCTCCTCCCGGTCCTGGCTCTCCAGCCAGTTGGACGGTCCCGCCAGGTGGTGCACGGTGCGGTGGCCGAGGTCGAGGAGGTGCCCGGTGGCCTCGCCCGCACCCTCGCGGTTGCCCACTGACACCATGGGCACCTGCGTCTGGTTGCCCGATCCGACCGCGACGACCGGCACCGAGCTGGAGAGCCGGGCCACCGCGCTGACGGCGGAGGTCTGCGGCGCGATCACCACGACCCCCTCCACTCCCTGGTCGCGCAGCCGGTCGACGGCTTCCTGGACCGAACGGCCGTCGAGGGAGCGAAGGCTGGTCACGCTCACGAAGTACCCGGCGCTGCGGGCAGCCCGCTCGATGCCCTCCAGCATCGAGGCGGGACCGTAGAGGGTCGAGTCGAAGCTGACCACGCCGAGCGTCTGCGACCGGCGGGTGACCAGGGCCCGGGCGGCGGAGTTGGGCCGATAGTCCAGCTCCCGGATGGCGGCCAGCACCCGGTCCCGGGTGTCCGGCCGGACGTGCGGAGCACCGTTGAGCACCCGGGACACCGTCTGGTGGGACACCCCCGCCAGCTTCGCCACGTCAGCCATCACGGGCTGTCGCTGTTCCGTCCCAGCGCTCTCGGTTCCCACGCGTAGTCTCCTCCTCGGCTGCGGACCACAGTACGCGACCGGGTCCGCACCGATCCGTCACCCTCGGTTCAGCGGGCGGCTCTCTTCTTACCAGCTGTTCGGGCCGCCCACATGTGGCCGTTGCGGCGGGTGAACGCTCACGGGTTCGCCCCAACCGCCAAAAGGGCCGATCGGGCGCCCCGGCGCGTACGTGATCTCGGCGCCGCCGACGCCTTCACCTGATTCCTCCCAGGATGCCCCCGGCTTCAGCCGGGGGAGATGGGGGTCCCCCGCCCGGAGGGTGGGAGAGGGTCCTTGGCTCGGAGCCGCGAAGCGGCGCAGTGACCTCCGGGGGCTTGGACGGAGGCCGTTGTCAGTGGGCCTCCGTAGGTTGATCTCGTACATCTCCGGTACTCCTGTCGCCTCTACCCGACGGCAGGTCAGCGCGCGGCGCTGGCCCGGACGTTCGGGTGTGCGCGGGTGGTGTACAACGACGCTTTGGACGCCTGGCCAAGTCCGTGCACGACGCCGGGTGGGCCACCTTCCGGCGCCTGCTCGAAGAGAAAGCCGCACGCTACGGCCGGCACGTCGGTGTCATCGGCCGGTACGAGCCGACGTCTCAGGTCTGCTCGGCCTGCGGCGTCCTGGACGGCCCCAAGCCCCTCGCCGTACGCGAGTGGACATGCGGCGCGTGCGGCACGGTACATGATCGTGATCTCAACGCCCCCCGCAACATCCTGGCCGCCGGACGGGCGGACAGGCTGAACGCCTGCGGAGGGCCGGTAAGACCTGGCATGGCAATCCCACGCCAGGCACAGCCCGTTGAAACAGGAACCCACCGGAACGCCAACCGCGCGGGGCGCAAGCCCCGCGCCGCAGGCGCGGCCGGAATCCCCCGGCCCTAGCCGGGGGAGGACGTCAAGGTTCGCGGTCGCGTCACCCGTCTGGAGCGTGACGCCGGGGACGTTCACGGTGAGCCGGCCGTCGGCCGTACGGGGTCCAGGTCCCCGCCGGAGCAGCTGTAGATCTGCGACTGCGCCCCGGGGGTGGTGGAGGCGTTCGGGACGTCGAGGCACTTGCCCGAGCCGGCTCCGCGCAGCGCCCCCGTCGCGGCGGTGGCGGACTCCGCCTATCCGCGGACGAACCGTTTGTCTACCGATGGTTCGCCGAACTCTCATCCGGTGAGCCACGACATGGCCCCTGCTCCGCCCGCCCCGTCCCGGCCGAACCGACCGGCGGCACACTGCGATCCAACAGTGATCCCAGGGCCCTTGACGTCGGTCTTGTTAGCGTTAACACTCATGTCACGCCAGGCCTGGGTGACCGTAACTCCGATGCCCCACAGCCCGAGGGACCGCTCCCGGCCGGCCCCGCCCGACCGCTCCCGGTCGCCCAGTCAGGGGACGCACTGTGCCGGTCGCGGAACACCACTGGAGGAACTGTGCGGAAGATTTCGGCGGGCCTGGTCGCCGCGGGCCTGGTGCTCTCGCTGGCGGCCTGCGGCCAGAGCGCCAACGGCGGCGGCGACGGTGCGGCCAAGGGGGACGCCAAGGGCGGTCTGGTCGGCATCGCGATGCCGACCAAGTCGTCGGAACGCTGGATCAACGACGGCACCAACATGGTCAAGGAGTTCCAGGCCAAGGGCTACAAGACCGACCTGCAGTACGGCGACAACGTGGTCGAGAACCAGGTCTCCCAGGTGGAGAACATGATCACCAAGGGTGCCAAGCTGCTGGTGATCGCCGCCATCGACGGCTCCTCCCTCACCAACGTGCTGCAGAAGGCCGCCGACGCCCACATCCCGGTGATCTCCTACGACCGGCTCATCCGCGGCACGGCGAACGTCGACTACTACGCGACCTTCGACAACTACAAGGTCGGCGTCCTCCAGGGCGGCTACATCGCCGACAAGCTCGGTCTCAAGGACGGCAAGGGCCCGTTCAACATCGAGCTCTTCGCCGGCTCCCCGGACGACAACAACGCCACCTTCTTCTTCAACGGCGCGATGAGCGTCCTCAAGCCGTACATCGACCAGAAGAAGCTGGTCGTGCAGAGCGGCCAGACCGACTTCAACCAGGTCGCCACGCTGCGCTGGGACGGCGGGCTCGCCCAGTCCCGGATGGACAACCTGCTGAGCAAGGCCTACACCTCCGCCCACGTCGACGCCGTGCTCTCGCCGTACGACGGCATCTCGATCGGCATCCTCTCCTCGCTCAAGGGCGTGGGCTACGGCACCGCGAAGTCCCTGCCGATCGTCACGGGCCAGGACGCCGAGCTGGCCTCGGTGAAGTCGATCATCGCGGGCGAGCAGACCCAGACCGTCTACAAGGACACCCGCCAACTGGCCAAGGTGGCCGTCCAGATGGGCGACGCCCTGCTGACCGGCGGAAAGCCCGAGGTCAACGACAACAGCCAGTACAACAACGGCGTGAAGACCGTCCCGGCGCAGCTGCTCCAGCCGGTCAGCGTCGACAAGGACAACTACCAGAAGGTCCTGGTCGACAGCGGTCAGTACACCGCGGACCAGCTCAAGTAGCCCGCCCAGCACGCTCGACGAACCCCAATGCCGAGCCCGTGGTGCGGGCCGGAAACCGCCCGCCCGCACCGCCCGGACGATACGGACGCACACCCATGGCCGGACCCGCTCTCGAAATGCGGTCGATCAGCAAGTCGTTTCCCGGCGTCAAGGCGCTCTCCGAGGTCAACCTGACCGTCGCCGCCGGCGAGGTGCACGCCGTCTGCGGCGAGAACGGCGCCGGCAAGTCCACCCTGATGAAGGTGCTCAGCGGCGTCTACCCGCACGGCAGTTACGAGGGCGAGATCCTCTTCGAGGGCGCGCCCTGCCGGTTCAAGGACATCCGGGCCAGCGAGCAGCGCGGCATCGTCATCATCCACCAGGAACTCGCCCTGGTGCCGTACCTGTCCGTCGCCGAGAACATCTTCCTCGGCAACGAGCACGCCACCCGGGGCGTGATCAGCTGGCACCGGACGCTCACCCACGCCGCCGAACTGCTCCGGCAGGTCGGTCTGGAGGAGAACCCGCACACCAGGGTCGCCGACCTCGGCGTGGGCAAGCAGCAGCTGGTCGAGATCGCCAAGGCGCTGGCCAAGAAGGTCAAGCTGCTCATCCTGGACGAGCCGACGGCCGCGCTGAACGACGAGGACAGCCGCAAGCTGCTCGATCTGATCCTGGAACTCAAGGCGCAGGGCATCTCCTGCATCATCATCTCGCACAAGCTGAACGAGATCGCCCGGGTCGCGGACTCCGTGACGATCCTGCGCGACGGCCGGACCATCGAGACCATCGCGATCGGCCCCGCGGGCATCTCCGAGGAGCGGATCATCCGCGGCATGGTCGGCCGCGACCTGGAACACCGCTACCCCGAACGCACCCCCGACATCGGCGAGGTCGCCTTCGAGGTCGAGGACTGGAGCGTGCGCCACCCGCTCGACCAGCAGCGCATGGTGGTGGACGGCGCCTCCCTGAACGTGCGGCGCGGCGAGATCGTCGGCATCGCCGGCCTGATGGGCGCCGGCCGCACCGAACTGGCGATGAGCGTCTTCGGCCGCTCGTACGGGCGGTGGGCTTCCGGCCGGGTGCGGCTGAACGGCCGGGAGATCCGAACCCGGACGGTGCCCGAGGCGATCGGGCACGGCATCGCGTACGTCACCGAGGACCGCAAGCAGCTCGGCCTCAACCTCATCGACGACATCAGCCGGAACATCTCGCTGAGCGCGCTCGGCAAGGTCGCCCGGTACGGCCGCGTCGACCGGCACGAGGAGGCCAAGGTCGCCGAGTCCTTCCGTCGGACCATGAACATCAAGGCCCCGACGGTGTTCACCCGGACCGGCACGCTCAGCGGCGGCAACCAGCAGAAGGTCGTCCTCAGCAAGTGGATCTTCGCCGAGCCGGAGGTGCTGATCCTCGACGAGCCCACCCGCGGCATCGACATCGGCGCGAAAGCGGAGATCTACACCGTCATCGCCGAACTCGCCGCCCAGGGCAAGGCCGTGCTCGTCATCTCGTCCGAACTTCCCGAACTCCTGGGTCTGTGCGACCGGATCTACACCATGGCCGAAGGCCGGATCACCGGCGAGGTCGCCCGCGCCGACGCCACCCAGGAATCCCTCATGCGGCTCATGACCATGAGCGCCGCATCAAGCAACGAGCAGGTGTGAGGCATGGCCCAGACCGAGATCATCCCGGATTCGTCCCCGAAGGCACCGCAGGCCGGTCCGAGCCCCTCCATCGGCTCCGTCCTGGCCCGCGCGCTGCAGGGCAACGTGCGCCAGTACGGCATGCTGGTCGCGCTCGCACTGATCGTGCTGCTGTTCCAGATCTGGACGGACGGCATCCTGCTCCAGCCGCTCAACATCACCAACCTGATCCAGCAGAACGGCTACATCCTGATCCTGGCGATCGGGATGATGATCGTCATCATCGCCGGGCACATCGACCTCTCGGTCGGCTCGCTGGCCGCCTTCGTCGGGGCCGCCGCCGCGGTGATGATGGTCAAGCACCACGTGCCGTGGCCCGTGGCGATGCTGGCCGCGCTGGTGATCGGCGCCCTCGCCGGCGCCTGGCAGGGCTTCTGGATCGCCTATCTGGGGATCCCCTCGTTCATCGTCACCCTGGCGGGCATGCTGCTGTTCCGCGGTGGCACCCAGATCCTTTTGCAGGGCCAGTCGGTGGCGCCGTTCCCCAAGGGCTTCCAGAGCATCAGCAGCGGCTTCCTCCCCGAGGTCGGCCCGCACACCAACTACCACAACCTCACCCTGCTGCTGGGCCTCGCCGTGCTGGCCGTCGCGATACTCCAGGAGGTACGCGGCCGGCGGCAGACCGCCTCGTACGGGCTGGAGCTGCTCCCGCTCGGACTGTTCGTCGCCAAACTCGCCGTGATCACCGCGGCCGTGGCCGTCTTCACCCTGCTGCTGGCCAGCTACCACGGCGTGCCGATCGTGCTGCTGATCCTCGGCGCCCTGCTGGTCGGCTTCG
Source organism: Kitasatospora sp. NPDC101155 (assembly GCF_044768305.1). NCBI lineage: Bacteria > Bacillati > Actinomycetota > Actinomycetes > Kitasatosporales > Streptomycetaceae > Kitasatospora > Kitasatospora sp. NPDC101155. Next base: position 19,980 of record NZ_JBIWPN010000033.1, read on the forward strand.
GCTACCTGATGCGCAACTCGATCATCGGCCGGCACACCTACGCCATCGGCGGCAACGAGGCGGCGGCAAAGCTGTCCGGGGTGAAGAGCAAGCGGGTCGTCTTCCTCGCCTTCACCACCATGGGCGTCCTCGCGGCGCTCGCCGGTCTGGTCTTCGCCGCTCGCCTCAACGCCGGCACCCCGCAGGCCGGCATCAACTTCGAACTGGAGGCCATCGCCGCCGCGTTCATCGGCGGCGCCTCCGCCAGCGGTGGCGTGGGAACCGTCCTCGGCGCCATCATCGGCGGCCTGGTGCTCGGCGTACTGAACAACGGCATGTCGCTGGTCGGCGTCGGCACCGACTACCAGCAGGTCATCAAGGGCCTGGTGCTGCTCGCGGCCGTCGGATTCGACGTCTACAACAAGCGCCGGGCCGGCTCCTGACAGACCGCTCGGCGGGACGGGGCCGCGGTGCGTCAGCACCACGGCCCCGTCGTTGTTCCACGAGAGCGGAGCAGCGCGCTCGCGACGGTCAGGACCCGACGGGCCCCGATCCGGAGCTCGGTACGGCGGTTCCGCGCCGGGCCTGTTGGCATCACGACCGCCCGACGGACGGGAACGACACCCGGCCCGGAGAACCGGGCAACGGGCACCTCCCAGGAGAGGGGTGCCACTCCTCGAACGAGGTTCAGTGGGCCGACAGCACCAGGGCGAGCACGACCAGTGCCGGCACCGTCCACACGAAGAGGATCTTGCGGGAGGACGTAGCGGCTCCGAACAGGCCGGCGACGGCGACGCAGGAGGCGAAGAAGACCCGCGCTCGGGCTGAGTCGGCCGGCGGCCGACCGTGGTGCCCGCCCAGTGACCCTCGGCCGGTCGGGCGGACCGTCCTTCCGGCTCGCGACCCGGCCGAAATTCCTTCCGGTGGGCGGCAACCCCTGTCGCACCGGCGGCAACCGACAGGTGACACCGAGGGCGGAGAGCCCCTCGGCTCGTCCCCATCACACCGCCGACCACCGCTGTGTCCCCGCCCGAACGGGCCGGTTCACGGCGGCGGGGCCGAAGCAAGGAGTAGCCCGCATGAACGAGACGGACCCCACGACGAACGGTCGTGGCCGACGCCCCCGCGGGCGCCACCGTCGGCGCTGGACCACGCTGGGCCTGGCCCTGGGCGTGCCCGGCGTGCTCGGCCCGTACCTGCTCTTCGTGCAGGCCGACTCCAACGCGGCGTCCGTAGATCCCGACGCGTACTACACCCTGGTGTCCGTCCGCAGTGACAAGGCCCTGGACGTGCCCGGTGCGGACGCGGCAGACGGCGCCTGGGCCCGGCAGATGAACCGCGTCGCCGGGGCCGCCAGCCAGCAGTGGCGGCTGCGACTGGCGGGGGACGGCTACTACGAGCTGGAGAACCGCAGCACCCACAAGGTCCTCGGAGTGCGCGGTGGTTCCTCTCAGCCCGTTGCCGCCGTCGAGCAACAGACCGACCGCGCCGCCGCCACCCAGCAGTGGCGGATGCAGGACGTCGGCGACGGCGCGGTGAAGTTCGTCTCCCGCGGCAGCGGCATGGTGCTGGACGTCTGCGGCGGCGGCACGGAGGAGGGCGTACCGCTCATCCAGTACGGCGACATCGGCAGCAGCAACCAGCAGTGGAAGCTGGTCAACGTGTCCAGCGCGGGCGGGTACACCTGGCACAACGCACAGATCGTCGGCGGCGGCTTCGTCACCGGACTGGTCTTCAACCCCGCCCGCAAGGACCTGCTGTACGCCCGGACCGACATCGGCGGCGCGTACCGCTGGGACGCCGCCGCCGGACGGTGGACCTCGCTGACCGACTGGATCGGCGGCACCGACTGGAACCTGCTCGGGATCGAGAGCCTGGCGACCGACCCGGTCGACCCGAACAGGCTGTACCTCGCCAGCGGCACCTACACCAACGACTGGGCAGGCAACGGCGCGATCCTGCGCTCCACCGATCAGGGCCGGACGTTCCAGCGCACCGACCTGCCGTTCAAGCTGGGCGGCAACGAGGACGGCCGGTCCATGGGCGAGCGGCTGGTGGTCGACCCCTCCGACAACCGCACGCTCTACCTGGGCACCCGCAAGAACGGCCTCTGGCGCAGCAACGACTACGGCGCGACCTGGAGCCAGGTCGGCAGCTTCCCCGTCAAGGACGGTGCGAGCAGCGGCGTCGGCCTGTCCTTCGTGACCTTCGGCCCGTCCGGCAGCAGGACGGTCTACGTCGGGGTGGCCGACAAGTCGACCTCTCTGTACCGTTCCACCGACGGCGGCGCCACCTGGCAGGCCGTCCCCGGCCAGCCGACCGGCCAGCTGCCGCAGCACGGCGTGCTGTCCGGCGACGGCTCGTTCTACCTGACGTACACCAACGCGCCCGGCCCGAACGGAGTGACGGCCGGCTCGGTGTGGAAGTACACGCCGTCCACCGGGGCCTGGAAGAACGTCTCGCCGTCCAACGGCAGTTACGGCTTCGCCGGCCTCGCGGTCGACCCGCAGCACCCGGCCACGGTGATGGTCACCACGCTGGACCGCTGGTGGCCCTCCGACGAGCTCTACCGATCGACCGACGGCGGCGCCACCTGGAAGGCGCTCGGCGCGACCTCGGAACGCGACAACTCGGCGGCGCCCTACGTGGGGACCGGCATCGGGCACTGGATGGGCACGCTGGCCATCGACCCCTTCGACTCCGGGCACGTGCTGTACGGCACCGGCTCCGGCATGTGGGGCAGCACCGACGTGACGGCGGCGGACAACGGGCGCCCGACGCACTGGAGCGTCCCGGCCAGGGGGCTGGAGGAGACCGCGACACTCGGACTGGTCAAGCCGCCCGGCCAGCCGCTGATCAGTGCGCTCGGCGACGTCAGCGGGTTCCGGCACGAGGACCTGACCAAGGTCCCTGCCAAGGCGCTGAGCGGGCCGCTGTTCACCAACACCACCGGCATCGACTTCGCCCAGGGCAAGCCGGAGTTCGTGGTTCGGGTCGGCCTCGGCGGCGCGCAGCACGGTGCCTGGTCGACCGACGGCGGAGCGAACTGGGCGCCGTTCGCGGCGGCGCCGGTGGGCGACGCGGGCGGCGGGTCGGCGGCCGTCTCGGCGGACGGCGGCACCGTGGTGTGGACCCCGGCGGGCCAGGCGCCGTTCCTCTCGACCAACCGGGGCGCGTCCTGGGCGGCGGTCTCCGGTCTGCCCAAGGACGCGGCCGTGGTGGCCGACCGTTCGGCGGCGAACACCTTCTACGCCCTCAGCGGCGGCACCCTGTACGCCTCCACCGACGGTGGGCGACACTTCACCGCCCGGGCCACCGGGCTGGGCGACGGGCAGCTCAAGGCCGTCCCGGGCGTCGCAGGTGACCTGTGGATCGCCGGCGGGGGCACCGGGCTGCGGCACTCCACCGACGGCGGGGCGGCCTTCCGCAGGCTCGACGGCGTCGAGCAGGCGGGCGCCGTCGGTTTCGGCAAGGCGGCGCCCGGAGCCGGCTACCAGGCCGTCTACCTGAGCGGGAAGGTCAAGGGCGTCATCGGCCTGTTCCGCTCCATCGACGGCGGCTCGACCTGGGTCCGGATCAACGACGACCAGCACCAGTTCGGCGGGAGCGTCATCAACGTCATCTCCGGCGACCCCGATGTCTACGGCCGGGTGTACCTCGGCGGCTACGGCCGCGGCGTGGTCTACGGCGACCCGTCCTGACCGGCACGGCCCGTGGGCGGGCGGGGATCTGCGCCGCCCGCCCGCCCGCCCACGGGCCGGCCCCGGGAGAACGCCGGGGAGAAACCTGCGTCGGCGCGGCAACCTTTCCGTTCCCTCTGCCCACTGGGCAGTGCAACGTCGAGTCGATCTACCGAATGGACGGGAATGAGGGCAACGAAGCACGCCGCCCCGCAGTCGAAGCGCAGGCGTGGGCTGGTCATGGGCATTCCGTTGGCGCTGGTGGCGGTCGGTGTACTGGTGTGCCTGGCCTTCGCGCTCCTGCCGGGTGGCGGAGGCGGCACCGGTGCCGCGGAGCCGACTGCCGCTGCCTCCGTCGCGGCCACCGAGCCGAGCGTGCCTCCCCGCACCGGCGTCGCGGCCGATCCCACGCCGTCGGCGGCACCGCCATCGGTCACCAGCCCCGCGCCCGCCGCCACCGGCACCCCGTCGCCGTCGGCCAGTCGCACGCCGCAGCCGTCGACCCCCATCGCCACCTCCACCAGGGCCACCCCGTCACCGTCGGCCGCCATCGGCGGTGACGGCACCGCGCCCGCCACGGCGTCCCTGGCCGGGCGGATCAAGCCCGGGACGAACTACCAGGGCGTCGCGACCTCCTACGACGCCGCCGACGGCAACGGCGCCTGCTCGTTCGGGCCGTCCGGTGACCTCATGATCGCTGCGATGAACCACACCGACTACGAGTCGTCCAGGGCGTGCGGGGCCGCCGTACTCGTCCGCGCCGCCAACGGGGCGAGCATCACGGTGCGGATCGTCAACGAGTGCCCCCTGCCCTGCGCGCCCGGGCAACTCGACCTCAGCCACGAGGCCTTCGCCGAACTGGCCAACCTCTCGGTGGGCCGCCTCCCGGTCACCTGGACGGTGCTGAGCCCCGGCACGGCGCCGGACACGATGTCGATCCGCTACAAGACCGGTTCCAGCCAGTGGTGGTGCGGGATCCAGGTGATCGGCCACCGGAACCCGGTGGCGACGCTGGAGGTCCGGACCGCCGGCGGCTGGCGGCAGCTGTCCCGCACCGACTACAACTACTTCCTCTCCCCGGACGGCAGCGGATGCGGTGGATCGATCAGGGTCACCGACGTCTACGGGGAGCAATTGGCCGTCGACGGGATCGCGGTGACGCCGGACGTCGTCCAGCCGACCCGAGTCCAGTTCGCCCGGCATTGAACGCGCCGCTCACCCGCCGGCCGTCGGTGGTCCCCCTCCGGGGCGACCACCGCCCCGCCCCGGAGACGGGCACTGCTACGCTCATGCCGGTTGTTAACGTTCACATTGCAGGGAGAGGGCGACCGGGGGAAATGCTCCTCGATGACGCGTCCGCGGAGTTCCACGACTTCTTCGAACGCCACTACTCCGAACTCGCCCGTCTCGCCCACCTCCTGACCGGCGAGACGGACGCGGCCGACGACCTCGCCGCGGACGCCCTGATCGCCCTGTGGCAACGCTGGGACCGGCTCCGCGCGGCCGACCACCCCCTCGCCTACGCGCGCGGGGTGGTCGCCAACATGGCCCGGGCCCGGATCCGCAGCGCGGTCCGCGAGCGGCGCCGGGTGCTGCTGTTCTGGTCACGTGCCCCCGAGAGAACGGACGGCCCGGACGTGGCTGCCGTGCTGGACGTCCGTACGGCACTCGCCCGGTTGCCGTTCCGCAAGCGGGCGTGCGTGGTGCTGCGACATGCCTTCGACGTGTCGGAGAAGGACACCGCTGCGGCGCTGGGAATCTCGGTCGGTACGGTGAAGAGCCAGACTTCGAAGGGGATGGCCGAGCTGGAACACGCACTCGGCGCACGAGCGGTCGGCGAACTGGCGACAGGAAGGAGGAACGTACGGTGAACGAGCACATCACCCGGCAGCTGCGCGAGGCTGCCGAAGCCCACCGGCCCGACCGCGCACGGATCCTGGCCCGCGTCGAACGCGGTGCGGCCGGTCCTCCCGTCCGCCACCGCGCGCCGTCGTTCGTGAGGTCGTGGCCCAGGGCCGCCCTCGCCGGCCTCGCCACCGCCGGCGTCCTGGCGACCGGCGGCCTGGCCGTCGCCGGCATCGTCCGGACACCGCCGCCGTCGGACACCGTCACCACCGCTCCGGCCAGCCCGCTCCCGACGAAGACCCCGTCCCCGACGGTCACCCCTTCGCCGACGCCATCGGCCGCCCCGGGCACCGTCGCTCCGCTCCCCGTACCCGCCCCGGCCACCACCACCCCGGGCAGTCCGCGCCCGACCCCCTCGGCGAGCAGTCGCCCCGCGAACGGATCGCTGTGGTCGGAGGGATCGGTCGACTCGCACAGCACGGTCTACTGGGCCCAGCACAACCTCGTCCTCAAGACCACCCAGCCGCTCACCTCACTCACCGTCGAGCTGCGGATCGCCCAAACCGGCGAGGTCCGGGACACCGGGAACTGGCGGACCCTGCCGAGCGAGGACTTCACGGTCACCGTCCAGGAGTCCGGCGGCGTGCTGGTCTACCGCTGGGTCCTCAAGCCGGGCCGCACGGTTCCGGTCGGACAGCACGAATTCGCCGGCCAGTTCAACCACGCCACCGGCGTGCGCAGCGCCGCGAACGACAGCTACCGGGTCGATGCCCAGTCGATCGGCGGCCCCGCCTCGGTCTGGGGAGGGTTCGGCCCGGCAGGCTGAGACCGGCACGGTGGGGTCAGCGTGGCGTCGTTCAGTGATCCGTCCGGTTTGATCACGTGATGCCCGGTGTGGCGAGTGGGCGGTTCGGGTTCCGGGCGTGGTCGCGGAGGCCAGCGGCGATGTTTGTGTCGCCGACCAGCCGAAGGCCTCCGACGGTGAGTGACTTGCCGGTGCGCAGCCAGACGACACCGGGACCGCCGCCGGCGTCCTCACGGTCAAACCTCGCCCCGACGGGACGAGGGCTGCGCCACTCTCCGGCTCGACGAAATATTCCTCCCCGATCACGGCAACCTTTCTGTGCTTAGCGGCAACTGACGGGTAAACAGGGCCGAGACCAAGGCCCACCGCGCCAGAAGGACAAGCCTTTGCCAGATCAGAAACGTTCTCATCGCCGCCGTCCGGCAACCCGCCGCCTGATCGCCACCGCCGTGGTGCTCGCCGCCGTGGGTGCCGCCGTACCGCTGGTCGCCCAAGCCGCATTCACGCCGAATGCCCCCACGCCGACCTCGGTCGGCGACGCAGCGGCCGGCAGTGGCCGCTACTTCGGCACGGCAGTGTCCTCGGGCAGGCTCTGGGACTCCACGTACTCCACCATTCTCGACCGGGAATTCACCATGGTCACCCCGGAGAACGAGATGAAGTGGGACACCACCGAACCCTCCCGCGGGTCGTTCAACTTCGCCCCCGCCGACTCGATCGTCAACCACGCCTCCGCACACGGCCAACGCATGCGCGGCCACACGCTGGTCTGGCACTCCCAACTGCCCGACTGGGTCAAGTCCACCACCGACGCCAACACCCTGCGCAGCGTGATGGACAACCACATCACCCAGGAGATGACCCACTACAGAGGCAAGATCTACGCCTGGGACGTGGTCAACGAGGCCTTCGCCGACGGCGGCAGCGGCCAGCACCGCGACTCCGTGTTCCAGAACGTGCTGGGCAACGGCTTCATCGAAGAGGCCTTCCGCACCGCCCGCACCGCCGACCCCTCGGCCAAGCTCTGCTACAACGACTACAACATCGAGAACTGGTCCGACGCCAAGACCCAGGGCGTCTACAGCATGGTCAAGGACTTCAAGTCCCGCGGCGTGCCCATCGACTGCGTCGGCTTCCAGAGCCACTTCGGCGCCGGCGGTCCACCAGCCAGCTTCCAGACCACTTTGTCCAACTTCGCCGCGCTCGGCGTGGACGTCCAGATCACCGAACTCGACATCGCCCAGGCGTCCACCACGGCGTACACCAACGCCGTCCAGGACTGCCTCAACGTCGCTCGCTGCACGGGCATGACCGTGTGGGGCATCCGCGACAGCGACTCCTGGCGCACCGGGGAGAACCCGCTGCTCTTCGACGGCAACGGCAACAAGAAGCCCGCCTACAACGCGGTGCTCACCGCCCTGAGCAGCGCCGGCGGTGCACCGGGCGGCGGCATCACCCCCGGCAGCGTCTACACGCTCTCCAACGTGGCCGCCGGACGCGTCCTCGACGAGTACGCGGGACAGAACGGCAACGGCACCCCGCTCCAGGTGTGGGACGCCAACGGCGATGCCGCCAACCAGCAGTGGCGGGCCGCCAGGAACGGCGACGGCTCCTACACCCTGACCAACATCGCCAGCGGCCGGGTCCTGGACGAACCGGGCAACCAGACCGGCAACGGCACCAGGATGCAGGTCTGGGACTCCAACGGCGGCGCCAACCAGCACTGGAAGGCCGCCCGGAACAGCGACGGCTCCTACACCCTCATCAACGTCGCCAGCGGCCGAGCCCTGGAGACCCCCGGCAACCAGACCGACAACGGCACCGTCGTCCAGATCTGGGACTCCTGGGGCGCCGCCAACCAGCACTGGAACCTCAGGCCGTCCGGGTCCGGCTCGTCCACCCCCACGCCAACCTCGACGGGCGGCACGTGCGCCCTTCCGTCGACCTACCGGTGGTCCTCCACGGGTGCGCTGGCGCAACCGGCGAACGGGTGGGGCGCGGTGAAGGACTTCACCGACGTGATGTACAACGGCAAGCACCTGGTGTACGCGTCGAACGTGTCGGGCTCGTCGTACGGCTCGATGATGTTCAGTCCGTTCACCAACTGGTCGGACATGGCGTCGGCCGGCCAGACCGGGATGAGCCAGGCCGCGGTGGCGCCCACGCTGTTCTACTTCGCGCCCAAGAAGATCTGGGTGCTGGCGTACCAGTGGGGTGCGTGGCCCTTCATCTACCGCACGTCGAACGACCCCACCAACCCCAACGGCTGGTCCGCGCCGCAGCCGCTGTTCACCGGCGGCATCCCCGGCGCCGCCCCGATCGACCAGACCCTGATCGCCGACGACCAGAACATGTACCTGTTCTTCGCCGGCGACAACGGCAGCATCTACCGGGCGAGCATGCCGATCGGGAACTTCCCGGGCAACTTCGGCTCCTCGTACACGACCGTCATGAGCGACACGGTGAAGAACCTCTTCGAGGCGCCCCAGGTCTACAAGGTCCAGAGCCAGGACCAGTACCTCATGATCGTCGAGGCCCGGGGCGCGAACGAGCAGCGCTACTTCCGCTCGTTCACCGCCACCAGCCTGAACGGTTCCTGGACCCCGCAGGCCGCCACCGAGGACCACCCCTTCGCGGGCAAGGCCAACAGCGGTGCCACCTGGACCAACGACATCAGCCACGGTGACCTGGTCCGCAACAACCCCGACCAGACCATGACCATCGACCCCTGCAACCTGCAGTTCCTCTACCAGGGCAAGTCCCCCACCGCCGGCGGCCCCTACGACCAACTCCCCTGGCGCCCCGGACTCCTCACCCTGCAGCGCTAACCCGCCTGATCCGCGGCGATCGCGATCGGGTGCGGCCTGCCGACGACCGGGGGCCGCACCCGATCCTCCCGAGCGGACACAACCTTCGGGGCGCCCGCTCGAACGAGCGGGCGCCCCCCACCGGGTGGGGGGGGGCCGGCCGGGACACCCCGGGCGCCCCGCGCCGCGGCCCATGGGGCGGCAGGTCAGTCGGCGCCCGCGGCCGTCCCCG
>NZ_JBIWPN010000033.1:29337-92810 GCF_044768305.1 Kitasatospora sp. NPDC101155
CCCGGCCCCGATCCCCGCCCCCACCCCCCCCCCACCCCCCCTGCACCCTCCCCCCCCCCACCGGGGGCTCCCCCCCCCCGGCCCCGCCCCCCCCCCCGGGCGGCCCCCCCCCCCAACCCCCGGGGCGCCCCGAACCGGTTCGGATTCGGCCTGCCGGATCACCCCGGACGCACCTCGACGCGCCTCATGGGCCGACAGGTCAGACGGCGACCGCGTCCTTCCCGGCGACCGGGGAGCCGGGCGCCGCCGCGGCGGCGGGCTTCCGCATCCCCTTGAGCAGCACCACCACCGTCGTGGTGACCGCCGTGCCCGCCGCGACCGCGACCAGGTACAGGAACGGGCTGCCGATCAGCGGGAGCACCCAGATTCCGCCGTGCGGGGCACGCAGGGTGGAGCCGAGGGCCATCGACAAGCCACCGGCGGTCATGCTGCCGGCGATGCCCGCCGGGATGACCCGCAGCGGGTCGGCCGCCGCGAACGGGATCGCGCCCTCAGTGATGAACGAGGCACCGAGCACCCAGGCCGCCTTGCCGTTCTCCCGCTCCTCGGGACTGAAGAGCCTGCTCCGGACGACGGTCGCCAGGGCCAGGCCGAGCGGCGGGGTCATGCCGGCAGCCATCACGGCAGCCATCACCTTGAGGCTGCCGGCATCCGGGGTGGTCCCCGCGGTGGTGAGCGCACCGGCCGCGAAGGTGTAGGCGACCTTGTTGAGCGGACCGCCCATGTCGAAGGCCATCATCGCGCCGAGCAGCGCGCCGAGCATGATCGCGTTGGAGCCGGAGAGGCCGTTCAGCCAGTCGGTCAGGCCGGTCATCGCCGAGGCGATCGGCGAGCCGACCACCACGAACATCAGGAAGCCGACCACGGCCACCGACAGCAGCGGGATCACCACGACCGGCATGATGCCCCTGATCGCCCGGGGCATGTTCCAGCGGATCATCCACAGCACCAGGAAGCCTGCGACCAGGCCCGCCACGATGCCGCCGAGGAAGCCCGCGCCGACCGCCACCGACACGGCACCCCCGGCGATGCCGGCGGCCAGTGCCGCCCGGTCCGCGATCGCCCAGGCGATGTACCCGGAGAGGACCGGGACCAGGAAGCCGAACGAGGTCTTGCCGGTCTGGAACAGCATCGCCGCCCAGCTGTGCGAGGAGGTCCAGTCGAAGTGGCCCAGCACGGATGGCGCGGAGGCGATCTGGTAGCCGCCGATCGCGAAGGCGAGGGCGATCAGCAGACCGCCGGCCGCGACGAACGGAATCATGTAGCTGACGCCCGTCATCAGGTACGTGCGCAGCCGCTGGGCCCAGTGCTCACCCGGCGCGCTCGCGGTGACAACCGGGGCGGGAGCGGTGAGCGCGGCAGTGGTGGGACGGGTGCCGGCGCCGGTGACCAGCCCGGCGGCCTGCGCGATCAGGTCGTCGGCGCGGTTGACGCCGGCCTTGACGCCCACGTCCACGGTCGGCTTGCCGGCGAAGCGGGCCCGGTCCCGGATCTCGACGTCATGGGCGAAGATCACCGCATCGGCTGCCGCGATCACCTCGGGGTCGAGCGGCGTCGTCCCGGCCGAGCCCTGGGTCTCGACCTGGATCCGCGCGCCCGCCCGGGCGGCGGCGAGCTCCAGGGCCTTGGCGGCCATGTAGGTGTGGGCGATGCCGGTCGGGCAGGAGGTGACCGCGACCAGCCGCAGCCCGCTGTCGGCAGCGGTCGGCTGGAGAGTAGCAGGCGTCTCCGGAGCAGGGACCGCCTCCTTTGCAGCGACCGGTGCCTCCTCACCGTTGATCCGCGCCGCGACCGCGCTCGGGTTCTCGGCCTCGCGCAGGGCGCCGGTGAAGGCGGGGTCCATGAGCCGGCGGGCCAGCGCGGCGAGGATCTGCAGGTGGGTGTCGTCCGCACCCGCCGGTGCCGCGATCATGAAGATCAGGTCGGCTGACCGTCCGTCCGGGGCGTCGAAGTCGACACCCCTGGCGCTGCGGCCGAAGGCCAGGCTCGGCTGCGTGACGTGGGGCGATCTGCAGTGCGGGATGCCGATCCCGTCGCCCATCCCGGTCGGGGCCTGGGCCTCGCGGGCGGCGATGTCGGCGAGGAAGCCCTCGAGGTCGGTGACCCGGCCCTCGGCGACCAGCCGCTGCGCGAGGACGCGCAGGGCTTCGCTCTTGTCCTCGGGGGCGAGGTAGAGGTCAACGAGTGCGGGTGTGATCAGTCCGCTGGTGTCGCTCATCGTGTCGGTCCTTCGACTGGTGCCTGACGGTGTCCCTTGCCCCCGGGAAATTGCCGCCCTTCCCGTCCCACACGGTCGGGCGTGCTGCCTCCGGCGGTGAACGCCGGAGGACGTTCTCAACCGCTGAGCGGTCGGTCGAGCGGGAGGTCCGCCGTCACGACCACCACGGCCGGGTCCAGATCGGCCGGGGTCGGCATGACGCTCCCCGGCAGTTGTACGGCGGCGGCGCCGTGCGCCAGTGCCGCCGCGAGCGCCTCGGGGCCGGTGCCGCCCGCGCCGAGGAAGCCCGCGAGTGAGGCGTCGCCCGCGCCCACGTCGCTGCGGACGGCGGCGACCGGCGCTCTGCCGTACCAGCGGCCCTCCCCGGCGATCAGCAGCATCCCGTCCGCACCGAGGCTGGCGAGGACCTGCTGGGCGCCGCGCTCGCGCAGCTCCTCGGCCGCGTCCACGGCGTCAGCGATGGTGAGGACCGGGCGGCCCACGGCCTCTGCGAGTTCCTCCCGGTTGGGCTTGACCACGTCGGGACGGGCCGAGAGCGCGGCCAGCAGCGCGGGGCCGGAGGTGTCCAGGGCGATCCGGGCACCGCCCGAGTGCACCTGGGCAACCACCTCGGCGTACCACTCGGGTGCCAGTCCGCGCGGCAGGCTGCCGCAGCAGGCGAGCCAGTCCACGTCGTTCCCGGTGCCCTGTCCGACGTCCTGTCCGGTCCTCTGGACGTCGCGGACGAGCGCCAGCAGTGCGGCGGACTCGGCGGCGCTGAGCTCGGGGCCCACCGCGTTGATCTTCGTGAGGCTGCCGCCGTCCTCGGCGATCGAGACGTTGATCCGGGTGTCGCCCGCGATCGCGACCGCCGCGACATCGATGCCCTGGCGGCGCAGCAGGTCGGCGAGCAGTTGCCCGGAGAGGCCGCCCAGGGGGAGGACGGCGCTGGTGCGGTGGCCGGCGGCCGTGAGCGCGCGGGAGACGTTGACGCCCTTGCCGCCGGGGTCGAGTCGGTCATGCGAGGCCCGGTTGACCTCGCCCGGGACGAGGGTTCCCAGTTCGTAGGTGCGGTCGAGGCTGGGGTTGGGGGTGATGGTGACGATCATGCGCGGATGACTTCCGGTCCGTGGTTCTCGATCTCGGCGGTCTGCTCGTCGGTCAGCCCGGTGTCCGTGACCAGCACGTCCACCTGGTCCAGCGAGCCGAAGCGGGCGAAGTGACGGGCGCCGTACTTGGAGGAGTCGGCCACCAGGACCACCCGCCGGGCAGCGGCGAGCATGGCCCGCTTGACGGCCGCCTCGGCGAGGTCCGGCGTCGAGAGGCCGCCCTCCGGTGAGAAGCCGTTGGTGGCGACGACCGCGACGTCCGCGTGGATGTCCGCCAGGTCGCGCAGCGCCCACGCGTCGACGGCGGCCTGGGTGCTGTGGCGCAGCCGACCTCCGACCAGGTGGAGGGCGAGCCCGCGGTGGTCGGCCAGCCGGGCGGCGACCGGGAGGGCGTTGGTGACGACGGTGAGCGTGCAGTCGGCGGGCAGCAGGCCGGCCAGCCGCGAGACGGTCGTGCCGGCGTCGAGGATGACGCTGCCCTCGCTGGGCAGCAGGGCCAGGGCTGCCCTGGCGATGCGTTCCTTCTCGGCCGCGGCCGTGGAGTCGCGCTCGGCGAGGCCGGGCTCCAGGTGCAGCGCGCCGGCGGGCAGCGCGCCGCCGTGCACCCGGTGCAGCAGACCGGCCCGGTCGAGGGCGCTCAGGTCACGCCGGATGGTCTCCTGCGTCACGCCGAAGTCCTCGGCCAGCGTCGGCACGTCCACCCGGCCCTGCTCCTGGGCGAGGCGGAGGATCTCTTGCTGCCGCTCGGGTGCATACATGTGGGATTGGGTCCGTTTCATGTCTGTTCGCGCTTGGTTCAGGCCGACCATACGCGCTCGGAGCGGAAAAGCAAGAGGTCGTACCGGCTTTTGCCGTCATCTTTGAGTTTGCCCGAACGTGTTGACACCACTTACGGATCGGGCATAGAACCAATCAAAACAACACGCTAACGGGCGTGAAACCACAGAATGCCTGGTCTCCGCTACCGCCCCCGTACCGCGGAGACCGGCTCCCCTCGGCTCACTCCCGCTCACCCTCCGCGCGGGGCCACTGTGCCCCTCGTCCGCCGACCCGGCTCCCACCCGGGTCGGCGCTTCCCTCTCCTCAAGGACTCCCATGCACTCGATCCAGGTCACCGTCGGATCCCGGAGCGGCCTGCACGCCCGCCCGGCCTCGCTGTTCGTCCAGGCCGCCGCCCGCCAGCCGGTCAAGGTCACCGTCGGCCGCCCGGGCCAGGCCCCGGTCGACGCCCGCAGCCTGCTCTCCGTCCTCGCCCTCGCTGCCGGTCGCGGCGAGACCCTGGAGCTCACCGCCGCCGGCGACCAGGCCCAGGACTCGCTGAAGGCGCTCGCCGACCTGCTCGCCTCCGACCTCGACGCAGCGGCATGAGCGCTCCGATCCGCGGGATCGGCGTCGGTACGGGCAGCGCGGCAGGCCCGGTCGCCCGGATGGCGCCCGCACCCGCGCTGCCCGCCCCGAGGCCCGTCCCCGACCCGACGGCCGAAGCGGCCGCGGTCCGTGCCGCCCTCACCGCGGTCGTCACCGACCTGGACGAGCGTGCCGCCCGCGTGAGCGGCCCCGCCTCCGAGGTGCTCGCCGCGCAAGCCATGATGGCCGCCGACCCCGTCCTCGCCGACGAGGCGGCCGCGCTGGTCCAGCGGGGCACCGACGGCGCCCACGCGCTCGCCACCGCCTTCGACGGCTTCCGCGCCGCACTGCTCGCCGCCGGCGGTCACTTCGCGGAACGCACCGCCGACCTGGACGACCTCCGCGACCGCGCAGTGGCGCACCTGCTCGGCCTGCCCGCACCCGGCCTGCCGGACCCCGGGCACCCGTACGTCCTGGTCGCCGACGACCTGGCACCCGCCGACACGGCGCTGCTCGACCCTGCCCGGGTGCTGGCCCTCGTCACTGTCCGCGGCGGACCGACCAGCCACACAGCCATCCTCGCCAAAGCCCTCGGCGTGCCCGCCGTGGTCGGCTGCGCCGACGCCATTGAGCTGGAGGACGGCCTGCACGTCCTGGTGCACGGCGCGGACGGCGTGGTCGAACCCGACCCGAGCCCGGAGGCGCTCCGGCTGGCCACCGAGCGTGACCGCCGCCGCCGCGAGCTGTCTGCCGGGGTCCGGGGGCCGGGCCGCACGGCGGACGGCCACCCGGTCGCGCTGCTGGTCAACCTCGGTGCGCCGCACGAACTGACCGGCGCTGCTGCCGCCGACTCGGAGGGCGTGGGCCTGTTCCGCACCGAGTTCCTCTTCCTGGACCGTACCGAGGCACCCGGCCGCGCCGAACAAGCCGCCGCCTACCGGAAGGTCTTCGCGGCCTTCGCCGGCCGCCGGGTGGTCGTCCGCACACTCGACGCGGGCGCGGACAAACCGCTGCCCTTCGTCACGGCCGCCGACGAGGAAAACCCGGCGCTGGGCGTCCGCGGACTGCGGACGGCCGCCCGCGACCCCCAGCTGCTGGAGACCCAGCTCGCCGCGATCGCCGAGGCCGCCACGGACGGCACCGCGCAGGTCTGGGTGATGGCCCCGATGGTGTCGGTCCCGCGGGAGGCCGCCGAGTTCGCCGCCCGGGTCCGCGCGCACGGCCTGCCGCTGGCCGGAGCGATGATCGAGGTCCCGGCAGCTGCCCTGCGGACCGACCGGCTGGCCGAGGTCTGCGACTTCTTCAGCATCGGCACCAATGACCTGGCCCAGTACACCTTCGCGGCCGACCGCATGCTCGGCTCCCTCGCCGAGCTGCTCGACCCGTGGCAGCCGGCCCTGCTGACGCTGGTCGCGACCGCCGCCCGGTCTGCCGCCGAACACGGCCGTCCGCTCGGGGTGTGCGGCGAAGCCGCTGCCGACCCGGCCCTCGCCATGGTCCTGGTCGGCCTCGGCATCACCAGCCTGTCGGCCGCCCCCGCCTCGCTCCCCGAGGTGCGGGCCGCACTGGCTGCCCACACCCTCGCGGAGTGCCGCGAGCTCGCCGACCTGGCCCTGCACGCCGACGACGCCGACGATGCCCGCAGCAAGGTCCGGTCAAGGATCGCCGGCGGCGGCTGATCCACTCCTTCGGGGCGCCGGACCCGGCCCGTCGACCGCGATCGGACGGGCGGCGGCGGGCTCGGCGCCCCGAGCAGTCGGGGCGCGGTCGGTCAGCCCGGTGAGACCGGTGAGAGTCTCACACGACCGGCGACCGGCGCGGGCCGGCACGGGCCGAGGGAGTCGGCGGTCACGGGTCAGCCCCCGTGCGCGGTGAGGGTGTAACCCTCGGGGCCTTCGAAGGAGAAGGTCGGCCCGAACGGGCTGTCAACCGTGGGGGTCAGGATCCTGACGCCCGCGGCGGCCAGGCGCGCCCGGCCCGCCTCACCAAGGAGGGCCGCGCGCGCCTGGCCGCCGTCCAGGACGCCGTCTACGCCATCGAGCGACACATGACGGCAGCGATCCCGCCCGAGCGCGTGGCGGCACTGCTCACCGACCTCGACTGCATGGCGGCGGCTCTGGAACAGTGACCGGCCGTCAGGATCATCACCGATCGGGAAGCCGACCCAGAAGCGGCACTGTCCTCAGGCCACAGCCGCGCCGCTGCCGGCGATGACCTCGGGCCGCAGCAGGGCCGCAAGCTGCTCCGCCGGGAGCAGGCGCTTGAGCACTCCGAACATCTGGACGAACGCGCCGCAGTCCTGGGTGGCTTCGATCAGGTTGGCCGCGGTGACCAGGGGCAGCCCGGTGATGTCGGCGAGGTGGCTCCGGGCGGATTCGGCGTACCCGGCGGGGGGCGTTGAGGCCGGTGCCGATCGCGGTCGCGCCGAGGTTGAGTCTCGTGGATCAACTCGACGGCCTCCGCCGGTCGGCCGCGGTCCTCGTCGAGCATGACGGCGAAGGCGGAGAACTCCTGCCCGAGCGTCATCGGCACGGCATCCTGCAACTGTGTGCGGCCCATCTTCAGCACGCCGCGGAACTCGACGGATTTGCGGGCGAAGGCGTCCTGGAGGACGGCCAGCGCGTCGATCAGGTACGGGTAAGCGGAGATGTGCCCGTGATGGGGAAGTTCTCGGTGGCGCGCAGGGTATGGACGCCCCCGTAGGCGTCGGCGGGGGCGTCGCGGTCCCCGAGCAGGTCGTGTTCGCTGCGGGTGGCGGCGGTCATGGGTGTGCGGGTCCTCTTCTCGGAGTGGTGGGTCGGGTCACGCGGGGGCGAGCAGGGCCGACGGGTCCAGCGCCGCCACCGGCCGCACGCCGCCGACGGGCCGGCCGCCGCCGATCGCCGGCTCCCCCGCGAACCCGGCCAGCAGCCGGGGGTCGACTCCCGCCAGCGCCAGGGCGGCCGCCGCCACCGGGATGCGTGCCCGGTTCGCCCCGTCGGCGATCTTCAGGGCGACGGCGCGGCCGTCCGGCAGCGCTGCGATCTGGACGCCCTCGAAGCCGTCCTTGGCGAGCAGCCCGGGTACCGCGCGCATCAGCTCGGCCACGTCCCGCCCCGCACCGGAGGCCATCTCCGGGTGCGTGCGCAGCGCGTCCGCCACCCGGAATTCAGGGGTCCCGGGCGCGCCGGTGGCGATGCGCGCGGCTGCGCGGGCCAGGCCGTGCAGGGAGACGGCGAACAGGGGGGTGCCACAGCCGTCCACGGTGGCGCGCGCGATGCGCTGGCCGGTGAGGTCCTCCACGACTTCCGCGATCATCCGCTGGAGCGGGTGCTCAGGGGCGTCGTAGTCCTGTAGCGGCCATCCGTTGAGCTTGCAGAGGTGGAGCATCGCGGCGTGCTTGCCGGAGCAGTTCTGGGCGAGCCGGGAGGGCGGGCGGTCCTCCCGGATCCAGGTGTCGCGGACGGCCGGGCCGTACGGCAGGTCAGGGACGTTGCGCAGGTCGTCCTCGGTGAGGCCGGCAAGCGCCAGGATCCGCCGGGCACCGGCGAGGTGGCGTTCCTCGCCGGAATGGCTGCCCATAGCGAGGGCGAGTAGTTCGCCGTCGAGCGGCAGTCCCGCCCGGACCATGGCGACGGCCTGGACGGGCTTGAGGGCCGATCGCGGGTAGCACGCGGCCTCCGCGTCGCCGAGGTGGAACCGGAGCTTGCCGTCGCCACCGAGGACGACGACGGAACCGTAGTGGGTGCTCTCGACCACGCCGCCCCGGGTGACGTGGGCGACGGGCGCGTGGCGGGGCTCGCGGATCGCGGGCGCGTCCGCGAGGGGGCTGGTGAGCATGACTGCCTCGATCGGTGATGGCTTGGGACTGCTGACCTGTGTGCCTGGGGGCGGCGGGCCCGGGCGGACGCGCGGTGGCTCTGCGGGTCCCCCGGGCCGCCCGGGTTCAGTCGTCGGCTCCGGCGGCGGTGCGCGCGATGCGCCCGCGGATCGCGTACCAGCCGGCGACGAGTGCCGCAGCGATGAGCGGTACGCACAGCACGGTGGTGCGTCCGGCGCCGCCGTCGGCGTACATGAGGACCAGGACGGCAGCGAGGAAGGCCAGCGTCACGAGTTCGGTCCAGGGCGAGCCGGGCAGGCGGTAGCCGGGCCGGGTCAGTTCGCCGGCCGTGGTCTTCCGCCAGAACAGGAGGTGGCAGACCATGATCATGCCCCAGGTTGCGATGATGCCGATGGCCGCGAGGTTGAGCACGATCTCGAACGCGTCGGCGGGGACCACGAAGTTGAGGCCGACACCGAGGACGCACATGCCGCTGGTGAGCAGGATGCCGCCGTAGGGCACCTGGGTGCGGCTCATCCGTGCGGTGAAACGCGGGGCCGATCCGTTGACGGCCATGGAGCGCAGGATGCGGCCGGTGGAGTAGAGGCCGGAGTTGAGCGAGGACATCGCCGCGGTGAGGACGACCAGGTTCATCACACTGCCCGCCGCCGGGATACCGATGTGGGAGAGCACCGTCACGAAGGGACTCTGGCCGGAGGTGTACTTGTTCCACGGCATCAGCATCGACAGCAGCACGACCGAGCCGACGTAGAACAGGCCCACGCGCCACATGATCGAGTTGATCGCCTTCGGCATGATCTTCTCGGGGTTCTCGGTCTCCCCGGCCGTCACGCCGACCAGTTCGACGGAGGCGTAGGCGAAGACGACGCCCTGGATGATCAGCAGCATCGGCAGCAGGCCGTTGGGAAAGATCCCACCGTTGTCGGTGATCAGGGACGGACCGGGTACGACGCCGTCGACCGGGTGCTGGGTGACGAGCAGGAAGATCGCGATTCCCATGAAGACGACCAGGGCGCTGACCTTGACGATGGCGAACCAGAACTCCAGTTCGCCGAAGAACCGCACCGAGATGAGGTTCACGGTGAGGACCACGGCCAGGGCTATGAGCGCGATCACCCACTGCGGGACGCCGGAGAACAGGTGCCAGTAGTGGGTGTACGTGGCGACGGCGGTGATGTCGGCGATGCCGGTGGTCGCCCAGTTGAGGAAGTACATCCAGCCGGCGGTGTACGCGCCCTTCTCCCCCAGGAACTCCCGGGCGTACGACACGAAGGCGCCGGAGGACGGGCGGTACAGGACCAGCTCGCCGAGCGCTCGCACGACGAGGAACGCGAAGACGCCGCAGATGGCGTACGCGACGAACAGGGAGGGCCCGGCGTCGGCGAGCCGTCCGCCCGCGCCGAGGAACAGCCCGGTGCCGATGGCACCGCCGATGGCGATCATGTTGACGTGCCGGGCTTTCAGGGACTTGCTGTAGCCGGTGTCGCCGGCGTCGACGTGACGGGTCGTGGGGCGCTTCTCGTCTTTGAGGAACTGCTCGCTCACGCCTCGGCTCTGCCTTCTCTTGAGGTGTCCGCGCGCTGGGGGCGCACGATGTCGGTGAGGGTGGCCTCCACGCGGTGGAGGTGGTGGGACATCGCCTCGACGGCGTCGGGCTCGGAACCGTCGATCAGGGCCTCGACGATCGCCCGGTGCTCGCAGTTGGACTGCTCGCGCCGACCGCCGAGTTCGTTGAGGAGGGTCGACTGACGCGCCAGTGCGTCACGGATCTCCTCGATCACCCGGCGGAACACCGGGTTGCCGGAGGCCTCGGCCACCGCCAGGTGGAACACGGTGTCCAGGGCGACCCACGCGGTGGTGTCGGTCTCCCGCTCCATCCGGTCGAGCAGGTGGGCCAGGTGGTCCAGGTCCTCCGGGGTCCGGCGCAGCGCCGCGTAGCCGGCGACCGGGATCTCGACGTGCCGGCGCACCTCCAGGAGGTCGCTGGCCGCGTAGTCGCCGAAGGTGGGGTCTTCGACCGTGTTCGCCACGACGAAGGTGCCCTTGCCGGTCTTCGAGACCGTCAGGCCCATGGCCTGCAGGGCACGAAGTGCCTCCCGCAGCACGGGCCGGCTGACCTCCAGGGTCCGGCACAGCTCTGCTTCCGAGGGGAGCTTGTCCCCCACGGCGTACTGACCGCGCTCGATGGCGCTGCGCAGGTGGCTGAACACCGCTTCCATCGCGCTGACGCGCCGCGGAATCGGACCACCTGTCTGGCTGTCTGACAGGTTCACGGGGTGATCTTCCGGGTCGGAGCGCAGTGGTGTCAAGACACCGGGCTCGACGGAACGACGTCCGGCGCACTCCGCCGAGCGCGCACCTTGCTCTCGGCGGTGCGATCAGGAGCCGGGTTCGACGTGGCCCTGGCAGCAGCCACCAGGGCGTGCACCACCGCCGAATCGAAAGCCATTTCGGGGTGCCACTGCACGCCGACCACGAAGCGGTGCCGGGTGCTCTCGATCGCCTCGACGGTGCCGTCCGCCGTGCGGGCGCCCACGATCAAGCCGGCCCCGAGGGACTCCACCGCCTGATGATGGTGCGTGGCGACCTGGCGGGTCCCCGGAAGGAGCGCGCCGATCCGCGTCCCCGGCACCGTGGTGACGGCATGGGGGGAGAAGTGGCCGCCGTGCAGGTTGTGCCCGTGGTGACCCACGGTTTCGGGGAGGTGCTGGATCAGGGTTCCGCCTGCGTGCACGTTCATCAACTGCATTCCGCGACATACTCCCAGCACCGGCATGTCACGCGTGAGAGCCTCGGCCAGCACGGCCCACTCCCACCGGTCGCGCTCGTGCACCGGCGGTCCCGTGCACGGATGCGGCCGCGCCCCGTACAGCGCGGGATCCACGTCCTCGCCGCTGGTCAGGACGATCGCGTCCAGCCGCGCGACGACATCGGCCGCGGCTTCCGGCGCGTCCGGCGGCAGCAGGACCACGCGGCCGCCCGCCGCCTGGAGACAGCTGATGTACGCCGCGGGCAGCAGCGCGGCGGGCAGCTCCCACTCCCCCCACTGAGCGTCGGCGAGGTAGGTGGTCAGTCCGATGAGTGGCTTGGGCATACCACTTCCTTTCAGGGGCGGGAGTCGATCGTCGACGGCCGTCTCCTCCGCGGCCCACCGCCCGACGGACGCGCGGTAAGGAGGGCTGCGGAAGAGGGGGTGCACGGCCCCCCGGCGCACGAACGCGCCCGACGAGGGAGATGGTGTGGCACGGACCCGGGGGCGGAGGCTTGCGCATTCGGGCCGCGAGCAAGAATCCTGCTGCCGTTCATGCTTAAGCACAAGAAAAGACATCTTCGCGACAGATAAGTGAGCCTTAACTCCGTGCAGAGACTCGACCCCCGGTTGCTCGCCACCCTCGAAGCAGTGGTCCGCCACCGCTCCTTCAACGCCGCCGCACGCGAGCTGGGCTACAGCGCGCCCGCCGTCTCGCAACAGATCGCCGAACTCGAACGCCGCGCCGGCCTCATCCTGATCGAGCGCCGCCCCGTACGCGCCACCCCGGCCGGCATGGTCCTCCTCGACGCCGAACAGCGCGTCCGAAGCGCACTGGCGGCGGCGTCCGTGGAACTCGACGCCATGCGTGCGGGCACTGCCGGACGGATCAGGCTCGGCGCCTTCGCCTCCGCCGCCGCCGGCATCGTCCCGCAGGCGCTGGCAGAGCTTCACGCGACCTATCCCGATGTGCAGGTCAGCCTCTCCCAAGTGGAGCCCGAGGCCGGCTACAGCCGGCTCAAGCGGGGAGACATGGACCTGGCCCTCAGTTACGACTACGACTTCATCCCGATGCCACCGCCCCGGGCGCTGCGCCGAACGCTGGTCGCACGGGACCCGGTCGTAGCGGTGGTCCCGGCCGACCACCACCTCGCCGGCCGGGACGTCATCGACCTGGCCGGCCTCGCGTCCGAGACGTGGATCGCAGCTCCGGAGGCCGCGTTGCGCCTGGAACTGCTCGCTCAGATGGCCAAGACCCCGGGCTTCCAGGCCCGCCTGGAATACGACGGCGACGACTTCAACACCGTGCTCGGCTTCGTGGCCGCCGGCCTGTGTGTCGCCGTCATGCCGCGCCTGGCCCTCCCCCCGGGGAGCACCCAGGTCGTCGCGCGCCCCCTCGCCGACCCGGAGCTGACGCGCTTCATCTACACGGTCCGCATCGACACCCGGCACGCCCCGCGCGCCCTCCTGGCTCTGGAACGGATGCTCGCCGCGCAGGCACTGGCCGCCCTCTCATGAGCGGCGGCAACACCTGACGGTTCGGAGCGTCGCCGGCCCGCCCGCGGGCCGGCCTTCCGGGCAACCTCTCACGCCTCCGCTCGGACACTCCGGTCGGCGGTGAGCCGCTCGCGCCACTCGGCCACGGCGACGGGGGACATCGCCGCGAGACCGGCGATCACCTCGTCGTCCCGCCCGTCGGTCCAGCTGAGGACCCGGGTCAGGACGGTGTTCCGGACCAGGCGGACCTCCTTCAGCAACTCCTCCAGGCGCTTCAGTTCCTCCCCGCTGGCGGCCAGCGTGTCGTCGACCGCCGCCCTTTCCTCGGCCCGCTGCTGCCGCAGGTAGGCCGTCAGGCCGGTGAGGACGACGCCGTCGTCGGCCGCAGCGCTGCGGAACGTCTCGGCGAGGTGGTCCAACACGCAGTCGGGGGCGTCGGCGAGACTCGCTCCCACGACCTTCGCGCCCTCCCAGCTGCTCCGTCCGGCATCGCTCGTCCGCAACCAGAGCCCGGCTTCGACCGGGGCGCGGTCGCCACAGGCGGCCGCGCGGTAGGCGTACAGGGCCGCACGGTGACCGTAGAAGGTGTAGCCCTCCTCGATCCGGACGCCCGCCGGGGCGCACATCCGTCCCGGAACGCCGGCGTAACCGGAATCGGGTTCGTACGCGGCGTACCCGTCCAGTTCGGCGTCGGTGGCGGTCGCCCACGCCGGGTCGCACAGCTCGGGATTCCGGTCGAGGAAGTCCGCCACTTCGACCCGCCAGGCGGGAACCGGGCTCATCCGGGGTTCAGCCCAGGCCACCGCTCCCCCGGCGTCGAGCGTGTACCGGCAGGCCTGTTCGAGATCGACCCATGCCGTGGCGGCTTCGGCGGACCATTCCAGGTCCGCGTCCGGACCCACCCGGTGCAGCGAGCCGATCACCCGCTGAACCAGGGGCAGTGTCCGTCGAGCCAGGGCGTGGAGCTCCTCGGCCTTGAAGAACCGCCAGGTCTCGGAGTCCCGGTCGTCGACGGCGCGGTGGGTGAGCAGGATCGCGAACACGGCCGGGGACGGCAGCGCGCCCTCGCCGACCGTTGCCCGGCGGTGTCCCGGGAGCCAGGAGGTGGCGTCCTCACCCCGGGTCCGCCAGTCGGTGTCCCCGAACCACACCGCGCCGGTGGCGGCGTCGACGGCGAGCCACTGTTGGTAGCCATTACCAGGCCCGAACCGTTCCTGGTGGTGCTCGGCCTGCCGGTCGTGCCATACGTATTCCGCTGGGGGCGGGTTGAGTTGGACGGCGACGAAACCGTCCTGCGGGGTGTACCCGACGACGACGTGTGCCGTTGGCTTGCTGTGCTCGGTCCCGGACATGCGGCTCCCTCCGTGCCGGACCGTGGCGGTTCCGCCACTGTGCGGCACCGAGCCTGCCCTGCGAGAGCCGTACGATCAAATCCGATCACTTGTGGACTTGTCACCCCATGAGGTCCGTGCACGAGCGAATGCGACGGAGCCGACGGCACGCGATCGCAGAGCACTGATGCTCCTCGCCGGCGGAACAGGACGTGAATCGGACCTTGACGCCGCACCATCGGGCGTCGCATGATCGACCCGCGAACCTGTCAGACAGCAAGACAGGCAGCTCGATTCCACGGTGCGCCAGAACCTCGGAATCGGCGTTCGGGTCCTGCGCAATGCCATCGAACGCGACGGGTACACCGGGGGCGACAGACCACCGTCCGAAGTGGACTTTTACCGGGCCCTGGAGGTCGGCCAGCCTGCGCCAGGCGGACGCTCCGGGCCGCGCACAGGCCTGACAGTCTCGAAGATCGGCAAGGTCACCTTCGTCGCGATGAGCTACCGCGCCGCCGACCTTCCCGCCCAGAACCGACTGCGGCGTGCCGCCAAGACAGGTTCCGCCCTCTCTGGGGAGAGGACCCTCCCCAGTTGCTCGACCCAATGGAGCGCGTGGGTTCCGCCGATCCTCGACACGGCTCCGGACACGCGGAGCCGCGCGATCGCGTTCTCAAGGCCGACGCCGAGAAGGACATCTCACTCGCGTACGTGGCAGCTGGGGCCCGTGTCGCCCAGCTCTGCGGTACGCGTTGCCACCTGGACGCCATCCCGCGCACCTACGAGTGTCGGGCACACCCGGACGCGATGCCGCTTGCCGCTGGGCGGCGCACGAAGTTGGTGACGCAGCTCGGCGACTGTGGAAAGTGTCAGCGGTCCCGGACGACGGAGTAGCTCCGGGTCATGTCTGCGGGCCGGCCGGGTGTCTCCGGCTCAGAGCTGGGGCCGGGCATGAGCCAGGTGCGTTGGGCGAGGTGGTGGCGCAGGGCGTCGAGCCGGGCGAGGTGGGTGTCGAGGGCGGCGTTGACGGTGCTCGTGGTGGCGGCGACTCGTGCTTCGAGGTCGTGGATCCGGTCGAGGAGGTCCTGCCAGCGCTTCTCGGCGGCGGCGACGGGGTCAGGCGCGGCGTCGGTTGCTGTCATCGCGGAGCTGGGTGGTGTGGTGGGTGAGGGCGTCGAGGCGGGTGGCGAGGTCATGCTGGCTGGTGCCGAGGTGGGGGCGGACGGCGGCGAGGGGCTCTATGAGGTCGGCGGGCTTGGTGGCGGGCTTCGGGGGCTTCTCGCGCATGTTGTCACTCTATCGATGACGAATTGGGTTTGTCATCGGATGGATGACGTGCTAGAACGGTTTCAGGTGAAAGCGCACTGGCACCCTTTGATCCCACTTGGAGGTGTTTCGCGATGCTGTTGCGCACCGACCCGTTCCGCGAACTGGACCGTCTGACCCAGCAGTTCTTCGGTACGAGCGGCACGTGGTCCCGTCCCACGCCGATGCCGCTGGACGCGTACCGCGCGGGCGAGGAGTACGTGATCTGCTTCGACCTGCCCGGGGTGGACCCGGAGGCGATCGACATCGACGTCGAGCGGAACATGGTGACCGTCAAGGCCGAGCGCCGGCCGCGCCACCAGGGCGAGGACGTGAAGTGGGAGCTGTCCGAGCGCCCGCTGGGCATCTTCTCGCGCCAGGTCATGCTCTCCGACACCCTCGACCCCGAGGGCATCACCGCCGACTACGACGCGGGCGTGCTGACCCTCAAGATCCCGGTGGCGGAGAAGGCCAAGCCCCGCAAGGTCGCCGTCGGCCACAGCGGTACCCGCAAGCAGATCCAGGCCTGACCCGGCCCCCGATGCCGTCCCGCGCCGCCCCGAACATCCCCCCGACGGGGCGGCGCGGGACACCCCCGCCACCGTCACTCCCCGAGCCCGCCCGCCGCGCGCGGGCCGACCGGACAGCGAGCAGCCCCGTGCAGGACCAGGGCCCAGTTGCGTTCACGGTGCGGGCGCGCGGCGAGATCGACCTCGCCACCGCGCCGCACCTGCGCCGGAAGCTGGCCCGCGCGCTGGTCGAGCACCGCGAGGTGGTGCTCGACCTGTCGGAGGTGACGTTCATGGACTGCGCGGGCCTGGGCACCCTCGTCCAAGCCCGCAACCTGGCCGACCGCACCGGCGCGCGCCTGGTCCTGCACGGGATCGCCCACCCCGTCGCCAGGCTCCTCCGCCTCACCGGCCTTACCGGCCGCCTGGCCACAACCCTCTGACCGCACCACTCAGGCGACGCCCGGGCCCCGTCCGCTCCTCACCCACAAGGAGGACCCGCGGTGACACTTCGATGGGAGGCGTTCTTGGACCAGGTCCAAGAACGCGGCGAATACGACACACCCGAAGAGGCCGACCGCGCCGCCCGCGTCGTGCTGGCCCTGCTCGGCGCCCACCTCGTGGGCCAGGTCCGCGCGGAGCTGGCGGCCCGCCTACCCGAGACCATGGCCCTGATCCTGCTCAACCCCCTTCAGGCCGCCGAACCGCTCGATCCCGAGCGGTTCGTGCGCGCCACCGCGGCCTGGATCGAGGGCGCCACCGAGACCACCGCCCTGTGGGACATCGGCGCCGTCCTGTCCACCGTCGCCGACGCCGCCGGCGACCAGCTCATGGACCGCGTCCTGTTCCAGCTCCCGCCCGGCTACGACCTCCTCTTCGGCCGCCCCCGAGCCGGCCACCGCCCCTGACTCCGCCGCCGCGCCGACCGCGCGGCCCCACCCCGGAAGGCCGCCCGCCATGACCCGCTACCGCCTCCTCCTCCAGCAGGTCCGCACCAGCGGCCGCTACCCGAGCGACGAGGAAGCCGAACGCGTCCTCACCGCCGTCCTGGCCCTCCTCGGCTCCCAGCTCACCGGCGACGAACGCTGCGACCTCGCCGCCGCCCTGCCCGAGCGGGCCCGCGCCGTCCTCGCCGCCCAGATGCCCCTGCCCCACCCCGTCACCGCCCCCGCCTTCGTCGAAACCCTCGCCCACACCCTGGGCACCAGCCTCACCGCCGCCCGTTGGGACGCCTCCTCCGTCCTGACCACCCTCACCGACGACCACCTCACCGACCGCCTCCTCGCCCACCTGCCCCGCGGCTACGCTCTGCTGTTCGGCCGTGCGGACCTGGCCGCCGTCGCCTGAAGCGGAATCCGGCCCGCGAGCGCGGGATCAACGCCGGACCGGGCCTTCGCTTTCGGCGGCGCGGCCTCTTGGACGAGGCCACCGGTCTTGGGACAGGCTCGTCTACGGACACCCTTTCCCCGGCCGGAAGGGAGCCCCCGTGTCCCCCCGGCACGGCACACGCTTCGAGAACACCGGTGTCGCCGCGCCACTGCTGCGGATCACCACCGCGACCATCCGAGGCACCGCCCAGGCCCTCCACCTGCACGGCGAAGTCGACCGCAGAACCCCTGGACGCTGGATGGTGACAGGTTCGGGGCATTCGATGCCTGAAAGTTCGTGGCCACAGCGGAAGGAGTGCGAGGTCGAGTTGGCCCGGTGCCCCTTCTCCATGTCGATCCCGCCACCTGCACACCAAGTCATGCCGGCAACGGGAAACGGCTCCGGCGGAACGCGCTTGGTGTCTCTGACCTTCTCCGACAGCAGTCGGCTGTACTCACGAGCCTGCTCCGCCTCGGCGACAATGCGCATGCGGTCAGCGGGGACCTCGGTATCCAGCCGGTTGAGGTAGAAGTACAGCCTCCTCCCCGGCCTGTCGAGGACCTTCAGCACGTCGCCCGCACCCTTGCGGCTGTACCGCGAGGAGTCATAGACCCACAAGCAGTCCGACTCGCCGTCGAGAAGCGCCTGCACCGCCTCGTCGAAATCCGGACGCTTGACCCCGGCCTTGTAAGCAGACAGGTTCTCCCGGAAGACGCGGCGGATCGTGTAACCGTTCCGCTTGCCCCAGGCCCGCCCCTGGCTCTCCTGGGACTTCAAGGACAAGATGTCCCGCGTGGTGGCTCCCCGGACCACCTGGGACTTCCGAAGGAGAAGTTCCAGGTACTTCACCTTGCTCGCCATGGCCCCACACTCCGATCAGCGGAGCGCGTCCGCATCCAGAGACGGACACCTGACTACGCGCTCTGGGGCGGCTACTGCGCCACCGTCGCCCACGCCCTTCGCCACCGCTACGGGTTCTCCGACGAGGCCTGCGCGTTCTTCGACTTCTTCGCGCAGCCCGCGGCCGAACTGGAGCAGCAGGCCACCGACGCCCTCGGTCCCGACGCACTGGACGGGCGGACCCTGGCCACCGCCCGGGAGTACGGTCTGCTGCTCCAGGCCTACGAGCACCTGTTCTGGGACGCCCTCAGCCGGTAGGGCCCGTCGAGGACGGCCGTCGGCTCACGCCTGCCAGTGCGGCCTGCCGCTGACCATCCGGCAGTAGATCACCCGCCCGCCGGCGTCGTGGGTGCTCTTGCCCAGGTCGTCGTTGCGGCAGAACTGCCCGGCCGCGTAGCAGTTGCCCGCGTTGGAGCGGAGCTCGCACTGCGCACCGTCCGCCGCCGCGGTGTGCTGCGGCTCCGGGTCGGTCGGCGGCTGCGCGGTGGTCACCTTCGGCTGCGGCGCCTTGGGTGGAGCCGACTGCGGATGGGTGGGCGGGGCGGCGGTCGAGGTGGGCGCCGGGTCGGGTGCGGCCGAGGCGGTGGCCACCGGCGGCGCCGGAGCCGCGGACGCGGCCGAGGTCGGCGCGGACGCGACGCTCGGCGCGGTCGAGGCGGTCGGCGCGGACGAGGCCTTGGCTCCGCCGTCGGCCGCCGAAGGGCCGCAACCGGTCAGCGTCAGACCGACGGTGAGGACGAGTCCGGCGAATCCGGCCAGGCCGGCCGCCCGGCGACGGCCGGGTATCCGTGAAGGCATGGGAGGAGAACGCTCCGTTCCGTTTGGATGAGGCGTGCGATTCAAGCAGACCTCGAACACGCCACGCGCACGGTTTCCCCACTCGTTGGCAGATCGAGACATTTCGACTACCGAGCGCAACCACTCCCCGAGCCGCCACCCCCACCCCAAGGGGTATAGCGCCGAGGCGCGGGGCTTTCTGACATGTTCCGGCCACCAAGCGCGGATCGCTACGGTTCCGGCAACCCCCACGCCGAACGAGGAGATCCCCCATGCTCCGATTCCGCGCGCTCGCGGTCGCCGCCGCCTTCGCGACCGTCGCGCTCACCGCGGCCCCCGCCGTCAGCGCCCCCGCTGACGACCCGTCCATAGCCGCGGCCCTGGCCGCCGCCCCCACCCGGACGGCCACCGCCCCGCCCGCCCTGCTGCACGCGATGCAGCACGACCTCGGCCTCGCCCCGCAGGCCGCCGCCGACCGGCTCGCCCGCGAGAGCCGGGCCGCCGAGGTCCGGAGCGCGCTCACCCGGGTGCTCGGCGACCGCTGGGCCGGTGCCTGGGTGGACGGGCCGCAGGCCGACCTCGTGGTCGCCACCACGGACGCCTCCGCTGCCCGGGCCATCACCGCCCACGGCGGCCGGGCCACCGTCGTCCGACACACACTCACGGCCCTGAACCGGGCCAAGGACGCGCTCGACCGGGCCTCCGCGGCCGCCATACCCGAGGCCACCCCGCTCTGGTACGTGGACGTCCGGGACAACGCCGTCGTGGTGCGGTCCGCCGACGACGCCCGCACCGGGGCCTTCCTCAGCCAGTCCGGCGTGGACCGCTCACTGGTCCGGGTCGAGCGGGCCGCCGCCGCACCCAGGCCGCTCGCCGACCTGCGCGGCGGGGACGCCTACTACATCGACAACGCCGCCCGCTGCTCGATCGGCTTCCCGGTCACCCAGGGCGGCCAGCCCGGCTTCGTCAGCGCCGGCCACTGCGGTCAGCCCGGCTCCAACGCCACGGCCTCCGACGGCAGTTCGATCGGCACCTTCCAGGGCTCGACCTTCCCCGGCAACGACTACTCCTGGGTCGCGGCCGGCCCGGACTGGACCGCCCAACCGCAGGTGAACGACTACGCGGGCGGCGCCGTGACGGTGGCCGGTTCGAGCGAGCAGACGATCGGCGGCTCGGTCTGCCGCTCCGGCTCCACCACCGGCTGGCACTGCGGCACCGTCGAGGAGCAGAACGCCACCGTCAACTACCAGGAGGGCAGCGTCTACGGCCTGACCCGTACCAACGTCTGCGCCGAACCGGGCGACTCCGGCGGGTCGTTCATCTCGGGCGACCAGGCCCAGGGCGTGACCTCGGGCGGCTCCGGCGACTGCACCTCGGGCGGTGAGACCTACTTCCAGCCGGTCAACCCGATCCTCAGCACCTACGGCCTGACCCTGGCCACCGGCTGACGAAAAGGCCCACCGATCGTCAGCGCAGCCCCGCCGTCCGGCACTCGAACACCTCGGGGCGGGCGGTCTCCAGCGCCGTGGAGACCGCGCCGAGGAGCGCCGCTTCCTCCCCCAGGAGGCTCGGTGCGAGCGCCGGACGCATCGGGGAGAGCTTGTGCAGGGCCTGCTCCAGCGGCTCCAGGAGCAGGTCCGCACTGCTGCCGATGCCGCCGCCGAGCACCACCGGGTCCGGGGCCAGGACCGCGGACAGCACGGCGGTACGGCCCCGCTCCGGGGACAGCAGCCCGGCCCCGCGGACCAGCCCGGCCCGCTCCAGCTCGGCCGGCGCGGCCGAGACGGTGGGCTTGGACAGCCCCGCGTCCCGGGCGAGTTGGGCGCGCGAGGAGCCGCCGCCGGTGCGCAGCAGCTCCAGCAGCAGCCACTCGTTGTTGCTGCGCAGCCGCTGCCGGTTCCGCGGCACCCCGGGTGCCCCGGCCGCCGGGCGACTGGTCGGCCGGTGGGGGCTCATCCGGTTCCTCCGGTCTGCTGCCGACGGTCTGCCGCTGACGGCCTGGCACGACCCGCGGTGTCCGGGTGCCGGACGCCGCCGCCCGAGTATGACCGGTGATCATCCGGCGACCAGCGCGCGGACCCGCCCTCGCGCCGACGCAGCGTCAGGCGCCGTCGGCCGCCAGCCAGCCGCCCGTCATCGCCTGCACCGCCGAGCCGTCCGCGTCCGCCAGCTTGGCACCCACGAAGGCCCGGGCCGTCTCGGAGGTCTGCACCCGGAACGGCGGCCGCTCCGCGGTGAGCGCGGCGACGATCGGCGCGGCCGCCTCCTCGGGGGTCTGGGCGCCGCCGAAGGCCTTCAACGTCCGGTCGACGTACGCCCGCAGGGCCGGGCCGTACGGGCCGGCGGCGGCGATCAGCGCGGGCACGTCGAGGTCCTGGTTTCCGATGAACTCGCTGGCCACCGCGCCCGGTTCGACGACGGTGACGGCGACGCCGACGGTGGCCGCGACGGGAGCCAGCGACTCCATGAAGCCCTCGACGGCGAACTTGGCCGCGCAGTAGGCCTCGTTGAACGGCTGGCCGACCACGCCGCCGACACTGGTCACGGTGACCACCCGGCCGCCGCTGGCCCGCAGGTGCGGCAGCGCGGCCCGGGTCACCTCGACCACGCCGAAGTAGTTGACCTCCATGGCGGCGCGCACCGGCGCGAGCCCGTCCTGCTCGACGGTGCCGACGAAGCCCGCGCCCGCGTTGTTGACCACCGCGTCCAGCCGCCCGTACCGGTCGAGGACGGTCGCCAGGCAGTCGGCGACGGAGACCGGGTCGGTGACGTCCAGCCGCTCGACCTCGACCCGCCCGGCGACGCCCGCCTCCTCCGCCGCGCGGAGCAGGTTCCCGGCCCGTCCGGTGTCGCGCATGGTGGCGACCACCCGGCACCCGGCGCGGGCGGCGGCCACGGCGGCGGCGAGGCCGATCCCGGAGGAGGTTCCGGTGATCAGGACGATCCGGGTGCTTTCCATGCGGGTCTCTCCTTCTGACTTCCGGGCGGTGCCCGGATTCGAGGCAACTGTGTGCGTGTGCACGCACTCTATAACTGCGTGCGCGTGCACGCAACCGACGCCGCCTCGCTGCAACGCCGCCTCCGGGCGGTCAAGGTTTCACCCAGTTGTGGGCGCGTCGCGCGCCGACGCGTGATCATGGGCCTATGCACTTCCGGCACGGAAACCGCGCAGAGGGCCCCCGTCCAACGACACCGGACGCCCGGTCCCTGGCGGCGACCGCGGCGGCCCTCGCCGCGAGCCTCGGCGCGAGCACCGACAGCGACCATCGGGACGACGACCCGGACCTGCTGCGCGACGTGCTCGCCGCCGCCCCGGTCGGCATCGCCCTGCTCGACGAGCGGCTGCGCTGGCAGTACCTCAACCCCGCCTTCACCACCGTCACCGGACTGTGCCGCGCCGATCTGCTCGGCCGCACCGCCGAGACCACCGCGTTCGCGGGCGCCACTGCCACCCTGCGCCGCGTGCTCGCCGACGGGCACGACCGCGAGCAGGTCACCGGCGGCCCCCAGGGCGCCGGTGCGCCCGTCCCGCCCGGACTGCGGGTGCGTTACCGCCCGCTGCGGCACGCCGGGCGCACCACCGGGGTGATCGTCCTCGTCCTGGACGACCCCGGCCCGGCCCGCGAGCAGCTGCGCGAACTCGAACAGGCCCGCGCCCGGCTCACCCTGCTCGACGCCGCCGCCGAGCAGATCGGCACCACCCTCGACATCGACACCACCTGCGCCGAACTCGCCGCCTTCGCCGTCCCCGGCCTCGCCGACCTCGCCACCGTCGACGTCCTGCCGTCCGAGGCCCAACCCGCCCGCCCCGGCGGCGGCAGCGGCCAGCGGCTGCACCGCGCCGCCGTACGGGCCGTGCCCGCGGTGGCGGGCGCCCTCGCCGAGCTGGCCCGCCCCGGCGAGTCCGTCCGCCACCGCCAGGGCTCGGCCGGCGCCCGCAGCCTGGCGGGCGGAGTGTCCGTGCTCACCGAGCCCGGGCCCGAGGACGCCTGCCCGGCCGGAACCGTCTCCCTGCTCGTCCTACCGCTCGCCGCCCGCGGCCACGTCGTCGGACTGCTCACCCTCGGCCGGACCTCCGCCTCCCCGGCCTTCACCTCCGACGAGGCCGCCCTGCTCGGCGACCTCGCCGCGCGCGCCGCCCTCGCCATCGAGAACGCCCGCCGCTACACCCATTCCCAGGGCATCGCCCTGGAGCTGCAGCACGCCCTGCTGAGCGAGCCCGGCAACCCGCACCAGAACCTCTCCCTCGCCTTCCGCTACCTGCCCTCCGGCAGCGCCAGCGTCGTCGGCGGCGACTGGTACGAGACGGTCCGGCTGCCCTTCGGCCGCACCCTGCTCGCCATGGGCGACGTGATGGGGCACGGCGTCGAGGCCGCCGTCGACATGAGCAACTACCGCTCGGCGCTGCGCGACCTCGCCGGCATGGACCTGCCCCCGCACCGCATCCTGCGCCAGCTCGACAACGTCATCTCCACCAACGACTCCGCCCGCCCGGCGACCTGCCTGCTGGTCCTGGCCGACCCGGGCCGCGGCCGCTGGACGCTCTCCAGCGCCGGTCACCTGCCGCCCGCCCTGGTCACCCCGGACCGCCCCACCGAGCTGCTGCACGTCCCCACCGGCCCGCCGCTCGGTACCGGCCTCGGCGGCTACGAGCAGACCACCCGCCCGCTCATCCCCGGCCAGACCCTGCTCCTCTACACCGACGGCCTGGTCGAACGCCGCGGCGAGGACATCGACGCCTCGCTGGAACGTCTCGCCGCCCTCCGGCTCCCCTCCACCGGCGAACTCGACGACCTGCTCGACGCCGTCCTGCACGCCCTCGCCCCGCCCCCGGCGCCCGCCGCCGAGGACGACATCGCGCTGCTCGCGGCCCGGCCCAAGGTCCGCTGACCCAGAAGCACGAGGACCCCGGCCCGGGGGGTGGTCGAGCAGGACGGCCGCGATCGTCGGGCTGTGGGTGATCACCGTGCGGTCGGCCTCCGGCGGCAGGACGCGGGTTCCGGGCGCGGGCCACGGTGCGGGCGCCACCCCCGGAGCCGAACTCCCGTCACGCCGAGCGCGGTCGCCGCACCGGCGACCGTCGGCCGGCGCCCCTCACAGCTTCGCCAGCGCCTGCTCCACGTCCGCCCACAAGTCCTCCGGGTGTTCGATGCCCACCGAGACGCGTACCGTCCCCGCTCCGATGCCCGCCGCCGCCAACTCGTCGTCGGAGAGCTGCCGGTGCGAGGTGCTGGCCGGGTGCAGCACCAGGCTGTGGACACCGCCGAGCGAGGGCGCCAGGGAGGCCAGCCGCACCGACTCGGTGAAGGTGCGGGCCGCCTCCCGGCCGCCGGACAGGTCGAAGGCGAGGACGCCGCCGTGGCCGGCCGGGAGGAGGCGGCGGGCGAGGTCGTGGTCGGGGTGGGTGGGCAGGCCCGGGTAGTGGACGGCGGAGACCGCCGGGTGGGCGGCCAGGCGGGTGGCCAGGTCGAGGGCGGTGTCGCAGTGGCGGCGGACCCGCAGGGCGAGGGTCTGCAGGCCGCGCAGGGTCAGCCAGGCGGCGAACGGGTCGGCGCTGGCGCCGAGTTCGGTCGCGAACTGCCAGACCTTCCGGTGCAGTTCGGCGTCGGCGAAGACGGCGATCCCGGCCAGGACGTCCGAGTGCCCGCCCAGGTACTTGGTGGCCGAGTGGATCACCACGTCCGCGCCGTGCTCGATCGGCCGGCACAGCAGCGGGGTCGCGAAGGTGTTGTCCACCACACTCACCACCCCCGCCCGCCTGGCGACTCCGATCAGCCCCGGCAGGTCCGTGACCCGGGTGGTCGGGTTGGAGACCGTCTCCAGGTGCAGCAGCCGGGTGTTGGGCCGCAGGGCGGCCTCGACGTCGCCCGGGTCGTCGCCCGCCACGTGGGTCACCTCGACACCCCACCGCTGGGCGAGGTCGGCCAGCATCGCGAAGGTACCGCCGTACAGACTCCGCTGGGCGACCACGTGGTCCCCGGAGCGCAGCAGGGCGAGCAGCACGGTGTTGATCGCGCCCATGCCGGAGGCGGTGGCGACGGCGGCGGCGCCGCCTTCGAGGTCGGCGACGGCCGTCTCCAGCGAGCGGACGGTCGGGTTGCCGAAGCGGTTGTAGAAGAACGCCTCGCCCGGTCCGGCGAAGGCCCGCACGAGCTCGTCGCTGGTGTCGAAGGCGAACAAGTGGCTCTGGTGCAGCGGGATGCCCATCGG
Source organism: Kitasatospora sp. NPDC101155 (assembly GCF_044768305.1). Classification (NCBI taxonomy): domain Bacteria; kingdom Bacillati; phylum Actinomycetota; class Actinomycetes; order Kitasatosporales; family Streptomycetaceae; genus Kitasatospora; species Kitasatospora sp. NPDC101155. The sequence continues at coordinate 54,457 of NZ_JBIWPN010000033.1, forward strand.
ACGGCTGCCGACGGACTCGGCGAGCGGCGGGTGGACGATCCGGCTCTCGGGGCGCAGCGCGTCGGGGTTCAGGTGGAAGTCGCTCATGCCGCCATCCTGAGCCGCTCCGGCCCGGCCGGGACAGGGCCAATCACGGCCCAGTGGCCCGGTCCGGGCGCCGGAACGGACGCCCGGGCCGGGCCACTTGCGCTCAGCGGGTCACCGGCTGCGGCGGAAGATCCGCTTCACCAGGTGGATGACGCCCCAGATCAGCAGGATGACGAACAGGATGATCAAGATGATCACGACCAGCACGAACTTGCCGAGCTTGGCAAGGAATCCCGACTTCTTCTTCTCCTGCTTGGCCGCGAGGCGGGCGGCGGAGGCGGGCGCGGCCGCTGCGGACCGGACGTCCTGGACGGCGCCCGCGGAAACCGGTCCCCCCGCGACGGCCGCGGCGCCCGTGGCGGTGCCCGCCGCGACGGTCCGGGGTGCGGCCACCGCCGTCGCGCTCGACGCCGCGGCGCTCAGGCCCGCTGCCGCGAGCAGTGCCACCAGGGCACCGGCTATCGAACGTGCGATCCGGTGTGTCATCGTGCTCCTCGTACGGTTCGGAGCAGCGAGATGAGTCACAACCGACCAGCCCTCACGGTCTGACCAGTGATTTTCTCATCTACGCTTAGTATGCTCCTCTGAAGTTTTACAGCGGTGTAAAAGTTTAGCGACGGGCCTGCCCGGATCGGCTCCGACCCCGGGCCACGCGAATTCCACCGCTTCGACGGGGGTTCCGTGGCAACTGTGGAGGATGACGCCGTGTCGGGTCGCAGGGGTTCCCCCGAAGCCGAGAATTCACCGCACCGCCCCGGCGGACGTCGGGCCGCAGGCCGAAAGACCGCACCGGACAAGGGCATACCGGACGACCGTCCCACCAGCCGGGCGAAGCCCAAGCCGAAACGCAGCACCAAGCAGAAGGTGCTCTGGGTCACCGCCGGCTGCACCAGCCTCCTGCTGGTCGGCGGCGGCGCCCTCTACTACCACCTGAACAGCAACATCACCACCTTCGACCGCGACGCCGTCAGCAAGGACCGCCCGGAGGCCGCCGCCCCGGACGCCCAGGGCCGCACCCCGGTGAACGTCCTGATGATCGGCTCGGACAGCCGCGGCAACGGCAACAGCGACCTGGGCGGCGGCGGGGACGCGGGCGCCCGCTCGGACACCGCGATCCTGCTGCACGTCTACGCCGACCACAAGCACGCCGTCGGCATCTCGATCCCCCGCGACTCCCTGGTCAACATCCCGCCGTGCAAGCTCCCCAACGGCAAGTGGACCAAGGAGCAGAGCAATGTGATGTTCAACAGCGCCTTCGCGGTGGGCGACACCGAGCAGGGCAACCCGGCCTGCACCCAGAACGCCATCGAGAAACTCACCAACCTGCGGGTCGACCACACCATCGTGGTGGACTTCAACGGCTTCGCCACCATGACCAAGGCGGTCGGCGGCGTCGACGTCTGCCTGCCGAACGACATCTACGAGGGCGACCTCAATCCCAACCTCGGCCACAAGGGCAAGCTGATCTTCGCCAAGGGCAAGCAGAAGGTCGAGGGCCAGTCCGCGCTGGACTTCGTCCGGGTCCGCCACGGCATCGGCGACGGCTCCGACATCGGCCGCACCAAGCGCCAGCAGGCCTTCCTCTCCTCGCTCATCAAGCAGGTCAAGTCGCAGGGCATGGACCCGACCACCCTGCTGCCGCTGGCCGACGCGGCGACCAAGTCGCTGACCGTCGACCCCGACCTCGGCTCGGCGGCCAAGCTGATGTCCTTCGCCATGTCGCTCAAGGACGTGAACCTGCACGACATCAAGTTCATCACCGCGCCGTGGCGCTACGAGGGCCCGCGGGTCGCCCTGGTCCACCCCGACGTCGACCAGCTCTGGGCGGCGCTCAAGGCCGACCGCACCATCGACGGCCAGGACGCCAGCGCCCAGCGCCCGGACGCCCCCGACACCGCCGCCCCCAGCACCCCGGCCGCCGAGGCGACCCCGACCGCCACCGCGAACCCCAAGAACGCCGACATCAAGGTCGCCGTGCTCAACAGCACCGGGGAGTCCGGCCTCGGCGGCAAGGCGGCCGAGACCGTCAAGGGCGCCGGCTACACCGTGACCACCGTCGGCAACGCCGCCGGAAAGGCCCGCAGCACCACCGTGGTCGAGTACGGCACCGGCGAGCACACCGCCGCCGAGGAGGTCGCCAAGCTCTTCCCGGGCGCGACCGTCCAGCCCGGCGGCAAGGGCCTGAGCGTGGTGCTCGGCCACGACTTCGCCGCCGCCAACCCGGCCGCCGCCGCCTCCGCGCCCGGCGCGAACCCCGGCGCCCCGGCCCCGCTGCCCAGCAGCGTCAGCGGCACCGCCCGCTCGGCGGACGACGACCCCTGCGCCAACATCTCCTACGGCTGAGCCGCACGGCCGCAAGAACGACGGCGGGGGGGCCCCCGGCCCCCACGCCCCCGGGGCCCCCCCCCGGTGGGGCCGGGGGGCCCCCCCCCCCCCCCCCGCCCGGCCCCCCCCCGCCCGTTTCGGCCGGGGGTCACCCCGCCCGTCGCACTCGGGGAGGGCTCAGCGCCTGGTCCCGCAGGACGGGCAGAACGCGGCGCCCTCCGGCACGTCCTTGTGGCACTGCGCGCACTGGACGGGCTGCGCCAGCTTGAACCCGCAGCCCGGGCAGAACGCCGTGCCGTGCGTCTCGGTCTGGCACTGCGGGCAGACCAACTGCCGCGGCGTCCGCACGTCGAACTCCGCCCCGGACTGCTGCCCGGCCTGGTACGCCCGGTCCGACACCATGTCGTTGAGGCCGCGCCGCTGCGCCGCCAGCGCCTCGGCCGCCGTGTCCGGTGCGCAGTTGAAGCACAGGCCCTGGGCCGGGTCGAAGCAGCGGCCGCAGACGTAGTGGGTGCACCGGCCGCAACGGTTGAAGTGGGTCTGGGCGTTGTCGATCGCGCGCTGGAAGGCGGCGTCGCGCGAGGTGCCCCAGGTCTGGCCGGCCAGGCCGTCGGCGGCGTCGCTGATGGTGTTGGCGTTGCCGCCGATGAGGTTCCAGGCGGCGCTGACGCCCTTGCCTATCCAGCCCGCCACCTGGCCGGTGGTGAACCGTTCGAACGGCGAGCGCCAGGTGTCGGAGCAGCGGTAGCAGGAGAACTCGAACTGGAAGCCGGCGCCCGTTCCGTACTGCTCGCACAGGTCGCGGTAGTTGTTGCTGAAGTAGATCTCGGAACTCACGTCGTCCCCGGTTGCTGAAAGTGGCCTGTTCGGCGGTCGATGCCAGGGACGACAGGGGTCTTCGAACGGTTCCGCCAAGAACTCCCCACCGGAGCCTCACAATCCGGAGACCGGCAGCAGCAGCATCCGCTCGGGCTCGAACAGCCGCCAACCGGCGGGCTGACCGCTGTGGCTGACCCGCAGTCGGCACCACTGCCGCCCCGTCGGGTCCCGCCACCAGCCGCTGATCCGGCCGGGCGCCCAGGTGCCGTCGCCGAGGTCGACCTCGACCGGCTGGTACACCCACCGGACCTCGGCGTCGGCCGGTTCCACGGCCGGTGCGGGGCTTCGCCGACTCTCCACCACGGTTCCGCCTCCCGACCCGCCCGACCCGGCTGCGGCCGCGACCGGGGCGGCGGCCCATCGCCGGAACTCTACAGCCGTGTAGAGCACCGCGGGCGGAGTTCCGGCGAAGCCCGTACGTCGTCTCAGCGGGCGGCCCGGCGCGACCGCCGGCGCCGCCACAGCGCGATCGGGACGACACCCGCGAAGGCGAGCGCGGCCGGCGCCGGAGGCGCCTCCACCGGGGCGGCCGCGGCCCCGGAGGGCACCTTGCCGAAGGTGTCCGGGACGGGCAGGGTGGACCAGTCGGCGATCGGCCACGCCACCACGAAGGCCCGGCCGACGACGTTGCCCACCGGCACGAAGCCGTCCCCGGTCTCGTTGTGGTGCGGACGGGAGTCCCGCGAGTTGTTGCGGTGGTCGCCCATCACCCAGAGCTTGCCCTTGGGCACGGTGACGGTGCCGACCGGGTCGTTGTCGCAGGGCGTCGCCCCGGGGAACAGGTACGGCTCGTCCAGCGCGACGCCGTTCACCTTCACCGGGCTGCCCGCGTTGCACTCGACGGTGTCCCCGCCGACCGCGATGACCCGCTTGATCAGGTCCTTCTCGTCCGCCGAGGGCATCAGGCCGACGGTGCTCAGCACCTTCTGAACGGTGCCTGTGAAGCCGTCGTCCTGCGTCGACGTGCCCTCCAGCCAGCCGCCCGGATCGCGGAAGACCACCACCTCGCCGCGCTCCGGCTCGGCGCCGAACCACGGGGTGAGCTTGTCGACCAGCACCCGGTCCCCGATGTGCAGGGTGTTCTCCATCGAACCGGAGGGGATGGAGAAGGCCTGCACGAAGAAGGTCTTGATGCCGAGCGAGAGCAGCAGGGCGATCACCAGCAGGATGGGCAGCTCCTGCCAGAACGGGCGCTTCTTGCGCGCGGGCTTCGCGCCCTGCTCCGCGTCGCCCGTCCCGGCCTCCGCCACCTCGCCGGCCCCGGCCGCCCCGGCCTGCCCGGCCCCGTCGTCCGGCTCCGCCTGCTCCTTCGTTCCACCGCTCTCGCCGGACTCCGTGCTCTGCTCCACACTCATTTACTCGGCCCCTCCCGACGGCCTGGCGGGAGCCCGAAGCGGGAACCCCCTGTCAGGGAACGAACCTACCGAACAGAGGTTCCCGGGCGCGCCCTGACATGGATACGCTCACCCTGGGGACCGAACAGGCTGAGGAACTCCACCGGCTGCGAACCGGCGTTGCCGAAGGCGTGCGGGGTGCGGGTGTCGAACTCGGCGGCCTCACCGGCCGTCAGGACCAGGTCGTGCGGGCCGAGCACCAGCCGCAGCCGCCCGGACAGCACGTACAGCCACTCGTAGCCCTCGTGGACCTTCAACTCCAGCCCGGGCCCGGTGTTCCGCCCCGGCGGCACGACGTGCTTGTACGCGTGCAGACCACCGAGGTGGCGGGTGAGCGGGACGATCGTCTGGCCGTTCCTGGTCACCGGGCGCGGATGGATCCGGGGGTCGCCGGTGGCCGGGGCGCCGACCAGTTCGTCCAGCGGCACCCGGTACTCCCGGGCCAGCGGCAGTAGCAGCTCCAGGGTCGGCTTGCGCTGCCCGGACTCCAGCCGGGACAGCGTGCTGAGCGAAATGCCGGTCGCGGCGGACAGCTTGGCGAGCGTGGTGCCGCGCTCCCGGCGCAGGGCCCGTAGCCGGGGGCCCACCGTGGTCAGGACGTTCTCGAACTCTTCGTCGGCCATGCCTGCCATTCGCCGGGACGGCAAGGGTGTTTGTCAATCCGGCACACCGTGGCACGCCCTCGCGGCTTCCGGACGCCCCTGCCCGTCCGTAGCGCAGCAGGGCCCGGTGGCGATCGGCGGATCGTCACCGGGCCCTGCGCTCCGGATCAGCGGTACTCGCGCAGCCGGGGCCGCATCCCCAGCGCGACGAGGCCCAGCGCGACCGCCAGCGCACCGCCGGCCAGGGCCGCCGTGGTGCCGTCGAGGTCGCTGTCGGTCTCGGCGACCGCCGTCTCCATCGCCTGTCGGTTGATCGTGATGGTGTCCCCCATGGCCGTGCTCAGTTGCTCGAACTCGTAGTTGGACTGGCCCTTGGCGAGCCCGGTGTTGAGCGTGATCGCGTCCTTGAGCTTGCCCTCGTCGCGCAGGTCACGGATCTTGTGGTCGGTCAGCTGGTAGTCCTGGAAGGCGCCCAGCACCCGCTCGGCGGCGTCCCGCTCGCCGGCGAAGGTGAGGTTGTTCAGCTCGCTGCCCAGGTACCCGCCGAAGGGGACCTTCCCGTGGTTCGACCGGTACCGGGTCACGGCCTCCTGCAGCCGGTCGTCGTAGCTCGCCAGGGTCACGCCGTCCAGGTGCACGATCGCCTGGCTCTGGTCGAGGTAGGCCTGCGCGTACGTCGTCGCGCGGGTCGGGTCGGTGAGGTACCGGCTCTCGTCGGCGTTCATGTCGTACGCGACGGCGCGGGCCCGGCTGAGCGCTATCACCGAGTCGTAGGCGTCGCTCTTCGCGGTCACCAGGTGGTCGTCGGCGCGGCCCACCAGGTACAGCCCGGCGGCCATGACGATGCCGGTCAGCAGGGTGACGGCGGCCAGCGCCGGGTTGAACACCCGGTGGTAGCGCACGAACAGGGCGCGCTGGAGCCCGACCAGCGCGGCGAGGGCGAGCAGACCGACCGCGAACACCCACCACCAGCCGGAGCCCATGGCGTCGCGCTGCTCGCCGTACACCCGGTCGACGGTGGCCTGGTTGGCGGCGGTGACCTGGTCCGCGGCCGGCAGCAGCTGCTGGCGCAGCAGGTCGGTGGCCTGCCGGTAGGCGTCCAGGGCGGCCGGCGAGGGCTGGCCGGCCGGGGCCTTGGCCTGCTCCTCCAGCAGTTGGGCGCGGGCCACCAGGACCTCGTAGCTGCCGAGCTTGCCGAGCACCAACTGGACGGCGCGCTGACCGGCCGGATCGGCGGTGGCGGCCTCGGCGGCCTGCTGGAGGTCGTCGTCGGCCTGGGTGCGGCGCTGCTCGTAGGTGTCCAGGGTCTGCTTGCGCAGCGTCGCGTAGTCCGGGTCCGCGCCGACCAGCAGCAGGTTCGCGGCCTGGGCGTCCATGTCGCTGAGCGCGAAGTAGAGGTCGGCGGCGCGGGTGGCCTGCGGGGCGGCCCGGTGGCCGATGGTGTCGGTGCCGTCACGGACGCCGCCGAGCACGGTGGTGGCGGTGGCGCCGAGGCCGATCAGGGTGGCCAGGCTCAGCGCGGTGAGGCCTCGGACCAGGCGCGGGGTGGTCCAGTAGGACCGGCTGCCGACCGTCCGGAGGCCCTGGCCGAGCCGGGCCAGGGTGCCGGGCAGGCCGCTCGGTCCGGCCGGTTCGGGGCCGTCACCCCCTTCGTCGGCCGTCTCCCCCGAGGTGGTCTCCCGGTGCGCTGTCGAGGTGGTCATGACCGTACGTCCCTTTCCCCCGCTGCACGGTCTGCCAGGGGTTTCCTACTGAAACCGAACGCAGAACCGTTTCTCTCCGCCGGGCGAGGCTAGTGCCGCGCCGCCTGCGATGAGACGCCTCCTGACGCCTCCTTGACACCGCCTGGCGCCGATCTTGACGCTTCCTTAGCGCCGTCGCGGCGCCCGGCGGGGTCAGCCCTGCGAGAGATGCCGGTGGATCGGTCAGCTCTGGCCGGCCTACGCGGTGTTCGCGGATCGGCGGCCGTCGCGGGCCCCGGTCCTCGCGGAGCCCGTTCGGGCCGCGGAAGTTCACGCGCCCGGCCCCGCCCGGGCCGGGACGGCGGCAGGGCGGGGCGCGGTGCGGGCCGTACTCCCCCCCCCGGCGGGGAGGCGCGGAATCAGCGCACGGCGATGACGGCCACGGCGCCGCGAACCGGCGGCCGCTCACGCGGCGGACGGTCGTGGTGGCGTACCGGGCGGTTCATACGGCTCATCAAACCCACCCCGGTCCACCGGGGCAAGCACCGCACCGGCGCCCTGACGAATCCCTGACGTACCCGGAACACCCGTGAGTCCGACCGCCGAACGCCGCGCGACGACCGGGGGCTGGTCCGACTTCGGCCCGCACTACCGCACTCCACGGCTCCCGCCGGCCCGATGCGGCCTCAACAGGCCGACCGGAGCGGCACGTTCGTCCTGGTGAAGCGGCTACGGCCCGCCTCGGACACCACTACGCTACGTGTCATGAGTTCTTCGGAGACGGCCCCCGGGCGGGGCACTGCGGTGGTGATCGGCGGCGGTCTGGCCGGGGTGGTGGCGGCCTGGGCGCTGCGGGGCAGCGCCGAGCGGATCGTCGTGGTGGAGCGGGACCGCTACCCGGACGAGCCGACGTTCCGGGCCGGGGTGCCACAGGGGCGGCACGCCCACCTGGTGCTGGAGGCCGGGCACCGGGCGTTGGAGGAGATGATGCCCGGCATCAAGCAGGAGCTGTCGGCCGCGGGCGCGCACCAGGTCGCCGTCTCGGGCGATCTGAAGTGGCTCAGCTCGGCCGGGTGGATGGCCGACTACCCAGCCCGCTTGGGCTTCCTCTCCTGCACCCGGCCGGTGCTGGACAAGCTGATCCTGGACCGGGTCCGCACCGAGCCCTCGATCGAGTTCCTGGAGGGCACCGACGTGGTCGGGCTGCTGGGCTCGGCAGGGGCGGTGACCGGGGTGAAGGTCCGCGAGCGCGGGCCGAAGCGCGGCTCGGAACGCGACGCGGAGCGCGACCCGGGGCAGAACTCTGGTCGCGGTGAAGTCCGGGACATCCCGGCCGCGTTGGTGGTCGACGCGTCCGGCCGCTCGACCTCGGTACCGAAGTGGCTCGCCGAACTGGGCTGCCGCCCGGTGCCCGAGGAACGAGTGGACGCCGGCGTGGCGTACACCTCCCAGCTGTTCCACCGCCCGCCCGGGGTCGACCTCGGCTACCAGGCGATCTACCTGCAGACCAAGGCACCGGACAAGCCGCGGATGGGCGTGCTGCTGCCGGTCGAGGGCGACCGCTGGATCGTCAGCCTGGCCGGGATGCGCGGCGCCGAACCCGAGCCCGGCGAGGAGGGCTTCACCAAGCACCTGGCCCAACTCCGCGACCCGGGCCTGCGCGACGCGCTGCGGGACGCCGAACCGGCGGGCGAGGTGCGCGGCTTCCTGCCAGGCCCGGGCGTACGGCGTCACTACGAGCGCGGCGGCCCGGAGGGCCTGGTGGTGGTCGGCGACGCCGCGAGCACCTTCAACCCGGTGTACGGCCAGGGGGTCACGGTCTCGCTGTTCTGCGCCCAGGCGCTGCGCCGCACCGCGCTGCGGCACGGCGGCATCGGCCATGCCACCGCGCGCGACGCGCAGCGGGAGATCGCGGCGGTGTCCAAGAACGCGTGGATGATGTCCTGCGCCGAGGACGTCCGCTTCGCCGCCACCACCGGCGGGCCCTCCGGCGCCCTGATCAGGATCCAGCACCGCTTCCTGGACCGGGTGCTGGCCGGCGCGACCCGCAACCCGGAGGTCACCGAGGCCTTCCACGAGGTGCTCTCCCTGGTGGCACCGCCCTCGCTGTTCTTCCGCCCGTCGGTGCTGGCCGCCGTACTGCGGAGCTGACGACCGCGAGGCTGGCGGCTGACGGCCGCGGAGCCGCTGCCGCTCACGGGGTGAGGTGCGCGGCGACGTACGGCAGCGCGACCTGCTCCAGGGCGCGCTGCCCGAAGGCCGGGTGGACGTTGACCTCGAAGACCACCCCGCCGCTCTCGGCGGCGAGGTCGACGCCCGCCAGCTCCAGGCCGAGCGAGTCCGCCGCGGCGATCGCCAACTTCGCCAGTCCGTCCGGTAGTTCATCAACCTCCAACAAGCTGGAGATCGCGCCGCGACACTCGTTGCAGGGCGCGTCCGGGTCCGCCTGGACATGCTCGGCCACCCGGACCACCCGACCGTGCAGCACCACCACGCGGTACTGGTGGCGGCGGCCGTCCGGCAGGAAGTTCCGGGCGTCGCGGGCGATCAGCCAGTCCGTCCCGGCCGCGGCGTAGTACTGTGCCGCGGCGGCGAGTTGGGCCGGGGTGGTGACATGGAAGACGTCCTCACCGCCCATTCCCACGCAGGGCCGGGCCCAGACGTCACCGCCGAGCCGCTCGAACGCCTCGGCGGCGACCTCCGGGCTCGGCCGGGAGAGCACCACGCTGGGCATCTGCGGCACGCCGTCCCGGGCGAAGCGAGCGACGGTGCGGTCCTTCTCGGTGGCCGCCCGCCACGCCTCGGGGTCGGTGCCGAGCGAGCGGGCGCCGTACGCGCGCAGCCGCCGCTGGCAGTCGGCGAAGGCGCGGCGCCGGTGCGGCGGGATCTCGTAGACGACCACCGCCTCGGCGGTGACGGTCCGTCCGTCCGCCGTGAGCCGGAGCCCGCCCGGGCCGTCGGCGTCCATCCGGCCGCTGCCGCCGTCCATAAAGTGCCGGGCGTCGAGGTGGACGGGCGCGCGGCCGGTCAGTGTCCGTACAGCGGTGGCGAGGATGTCGCGGCTTCCTTCGGTCGAACTGTGATCGGTCAGGAGAACGAGTTCGGATCGGCCCATACGGCCATGGAAGAGGCCCCGGTCCAGTCCGGCAAGACGGCCCCGCGCGCCACGGTGACCGAAACCGTGGCGAAGGAACGGGCGGATGGTCCGGGTACGGCCGGTGAATCCGCCGTCCGGGGCGGCCCGTTCGCTTCGCCGGAGGGAATGCGGCCGGTTAATTCGGATGCGCCCGTTCCGACGAGCAGCTAGCTTGGCCGCATGTCTACGCCCCGAATTTCCTAGCTGACGGACCCATCTCCACGCCACCCGTGTGTCCGCTAGCCGTTTCGGAGCGTTATCCCATGATCACCACCCGTGGTGTCGACGTGCGCGTCGGCGCCCGTCTGCTGCTGTCCGACGTCACCCTGCACATCGCCCCCGGCGACCGGATCGGCCTGGTCGGCCGCAACGGCGCCGGCAAGACCACCCTGCTCGCCACCCTCGCCGGGCAGCTGCCGCCCGCCGCCGGGACAGTCACCCGCACCGGGCCGGTCGGCTACCTCCCGCAGGACCCCCGCGCCGCCGACCCGGCCGTCACCGTCACCGACCGCATCCTGTCCGCCCGCGGCCTGGACACCGCCGTCCGCGCGCTGCGCGCCGCCGAGGAGGCGATGGCGCTGGCCGGCTCCCCGGCAGAGGAACGCCGGGCGATGGACGCCTACACCCGGGCCGAGGCCCGGTTCCAGTCCCGGGGCGGTTACGCCGCCGAGGCCGAGGCCGCCCGGGTCGCGGCCGGGCTCGGACTGCCCGCCCGGGTGATGGACTCCCCCGTCGGCACGCTCTCCGGCGGCCAGCGGCGCCGGGTCGAGCTGGCCCGCATCCTGTTCGCCGAGCACGGCACCCTGCTGCTGGACGAGCCCACCAACCACCTGGACGCCGACTCGACCGCCTGGCTGCGCGGCTTCCTCGCCACCCACCAGGGCGGGCTGGTGCTGATCAGCCACGACCTCGGGCTGGTGGAGGAGACCGTCAACCGGGTCTTCCACCTGGACCCCGGCCGCGCCACCATCGACATCCACAACACCGGCTGGCGGGCCTACCTCACCCAGCGCGCGGCCGATGAGCGCCGCCGCGCCCGGGAGCGGGCCAACGCCGAACGCAAGGCCGCCGCCCTGCACGCCCAGGCCGACCGGATGCGTGCCAATGTCGCCACCGCGACCACCGCCCGCAGCATGGCCCGCCGCGCCGACCGGATGCTCGCCGAGCTGGAACCCGCCCGGCAGGCCGAACGCACCGCCCGCATCCGGCTGCCCGAGCCCGCGCCCTGCGGCCGGATGCCGCTCGGCGCGATCAGCCTGGCCAAGGCGTACGGCGGCCGGCCGGTGCTGACCGGCCTGGACCTCGCCGTCGACCGCGGCAGCCGGCTGGTCGTGCTCGGCCTCAACGGCGCGGGCAAGACCACCCTGCTGCGGATCCTGGCCGGCCACGAGACCCCGGACTCCGGCCGCGTCGTCCCCGGGACGGGCCTGCGGCTCGGCTACTTCGCCCAGGAGCACGACACCCTGGTCCCGGCGCTCAGCGTCCACGACAACCTCGCCGAGGCCGCGCCCAACCTGACCGACGGCGAACTGCGGCACGTGCTCGGCGCGTTCCATTTCCGCGGCGACGACGCCGACAAGCCGGCCGGCGTCCTGTCCGGCGGCGAGAAGACCCGCCTCGCCCTGGCCGGTCTGGTCCACTCCGGCGCCAACGTGCTGCTCCTGGACGAGCCGACCAACAACCTCGACCCCGCCTCCCGGACGGAGGTCCTGGCGGCGGTCGGCACCTACCCGGGCGCGATCGTGATGGTCACCCACGACCCGGGCGCCATCGAGGCCCTGCGGCCCGACCGCGTCCTGCTGCTGCCGGACGGGGACGAGGACCTGTGGCACGACTCCTACCTGGAACTGGTCACGCAGGCCTGACGCCCGTTCCCGAGTCCCGTTTCGGCCCGCCGGACCTCCCCCGGCGGGCCGAGCAGGTGGTCATGGATCAGGTCACCGCGTTCGGCCTGGGTGAGCAGCGGCAGGCCTGTCAGCTTGACCGTGGTCGGCAGCGGAGTGGCGAGCAGTACGTCGAGGTCGCGGATCTGCTGCCGCAGGTCCTCGGTGTCTGGCTCAGCGCCACCGTCGAGCGCCCGGCACTCCCCGGCCAGCTGCTCGGCAGCCTTCTTGGTAGCCGTACAGATCTTGTGTGCGGGTCTTCGCGCGGAAGCAGAATGCGGCGCCAGCGGCGAGGAGGCCGATGCCGATGGTGAGGCGGCTGGCCGGCGTGACGGTGGGCGTCGAGCGCACCTGGAGACAGACTCCAGCAACGAAGAGGGTCATGCACAGAGCGGCGAGCATGACGGTGAACATCCCCGTCACGGTCCAGCGTCAGCCCCGGGTCCACTGGTTGAGGGTGTTCAAGGTGGTGGCCATACCGGGACCGCCTCGTCTTGCTCGCGCAGCCGGTCACCCGGTCTCGTGATCAGGGTGTGTCCGGTGAACTTTGTACAGACCCATGCCCTGACCGGGGGCGGCGAGGTTCGCGGTGGTTCGGCGCGCGGAACGACCCGGCGCGCTGAGACGAACGCCGAGTAGGCCGTTCCCACCGCGTGGTGGGAACGGCCTACTCGGCGTTCGTCAGGAGTGCGGGCGACTGTGCCGGGCGGTCACGTCGATCAGTACCTTGCCGGGGAAGTCCGCCCTTCCCGCGGCGATGTCCATGACCCGGTGCGGGAATTCTTCGAGGGTGATCCGCCGGGAGGTCAGCTTTTCCAGCGGGAAGTCCTGCGGGTGTTCGGCGTGCAGCCGGAAACCCTTCTCGTAGTCCTCGCGGAAGCAGCCGTAGGCGCCGGACAGTTCGAGCCGCTTCCCCTGGTGTGTCACGGACTCGATGCGTTCGCGGCGGCGGATGGTGTCGAGGTCCGCTGCGCCGGTGGGGAAGGTGTCGCCCGCGCGGGTGCCGCCGTAGACGAACAGGACGGCTCCGTCGGCCGCCAGGCCGGCGGCGGTCTCCAGGAGCTCGGTGGTGGCGATGGTGGGGGCGACGATCACGATGTCGTACCCGCCCCGGTGGGCCGCCGCCTCGGCATCGGTCAGCGGGTGGATCTCGTGGTCGGCGAGGATCCCCTGCTGCCGGGCGAAGGCGCGGCGCGGCTCGCCGCGGTTGAAGACCGCGACCGGGGCGCCCAGGTGGCGGGCGTACATCGCGAACATCAGGCCCGCGCAGCCGGCCCCGATGATGCCGACCCGCTTGCCGAGGGCGGGCAGGCCGGTGAGGTCGAGCAGCTTGTCGAGGGCGTGCACGATGCAGGCGAAGGGCTCGGGCATCCAGGGGGTGTCCCGGATGTGCGGTTCCGGGACCCGTACCACGGCCTGGTCAAGTTGCTTCCCGGTGCCGTGGACGAGGACGTACTCGGCGAAGCCGGTGGTGCGGGTCGGGGTGATGTTGGGGTTGAGGGTGACCAGTTCGCCCGGCCGGAACCCGGTGCGGTCCCCTGCGAAGGCGATGGTGCCGACGAGTTCATGGCCGAACAGCGGGCCGCGGTCCGCCATGACGTCGCGGGAGCCGTGGATCTCCTTGGCGTCGGCGCGGCAGATGCCCAGGTGGTCGGGTTTGATCACGACGGTGTCGGGGCCGAGCTCGCCGTGCGGGAAGCGGCGGGTGCCGAGGCTGACCACGCCGTCCCTCAGGGTGGTGGTCGCGTAGGTGGTCGGGAGGCCGGACACGTCAACTCCTCGGGTGGGTTCCGGCGGCGTGGGTGCGGGCGTGGGCATGGCCGCGGGCGCGTTCGACGTCCAGGGTGAGACGGGCCACGTCGCCGTCGCGGTAGTCGTTCTCGAGGACCAGCACCTCGGGTGCGCGGCCGTGGGCGGCGAGCGCGGCGAGCGCCTGACGGACCGGGCCGTCGCCGTCCCCGAGAAGGTCCTTGACCACCACGCCGCCTGTGCCGTCCTTGAGGTGGACCTGCGGCGCGATCCACTGATGGGTCGCCTCGATCACCGCCAGGACGTCGACGCCGACCGTGTACGGGTTGTAGGTGTCGAGCAGCAGCCGGAAGGCCGGGGACGCGACCTCCTCGGCCAGCAGCCGGGCGCGCTCCGGGTCCAGGACGTTCTCGCTGGCCAGCAGCAGCCCGCGATCCTCGGCCTCGCGCGCGGCCCAGGCCAGGACGGCCGTGGTGCGCTCCAGGTCCTGCCGGTCGCGGACGGCGCTGCGGCGGAAGCTCGGGACGAACGCCAGCGGCGCGCCCAGGGCCAGGGCGGTGTCGAGCACCCGGACCAGGACGCGACGGGCGCGCAGCCCGTCCCGGCCGTCCTTCGGCGCGTGGAGCCCGATGTCGTTGAGGGTGTTGCCCGCGACCGCAAGCAGTCGCACGCCGTGCCGGGCGCAGTCCTCGCGGAGCCGTTCGACGGTTCCGGCCGCGTCCAGCCAGGGGCCGCGACCGGGGCCGCCGAGGTCGAGTTGGAGGCCCTCGGTGCCCACTCGGTGGGCCAGTTCGACCGCGGCGAAGTGGTCGCCCGGCAGCCGCCAGCCGGCCAGTCCGACCAGCGGGAAGGTCGTCACGAGCCCGCACCCGAAGGGATCCTGCGGCTCTGCGAGACCGGCAGCCGCTCGCCCACCGGGTACCAGGCGCCGTCGCCGTCGACCACCAGGTGGGCGCCGTGCAGTCCGGCCCCGGCCGTCGCCGCCAGCTCCCGGGCCAGCGGGGCGAAGCCGGCCGGCCGCATGTAGTCGCTGTAGTCGAAGCCGTCCGGGCGCCGGCGCCGGATCCCGGGGGTGTCGACCATGCCGGCCGGGAGGGCCTGGACGACGCGCAGCGCCTCGGCGCCGGGGGCGTCGGTGCTCTCCTCCTGGGCGAGGGAGTCGAGCAGGGCGGCGCCGGCGGCTTTGGAGGCGGCGTAGCCGGAGCGCCCGGGGCCCGCGTTGTAGACGACCTCGGAGGAGATCCCGAGGAACACCCCCGGGGTGTCGGTGCGGCGCAGCGCCGGGACGGTCCGGGAGAGGGTCAGCCAGAGGCCGTGCAGGTTGACGTCGATCTGGCGGCGCCACTCGGCCTCGGCGCAGTCGCGGAACAGTGTGCGCCGGTCGCCGTAGTGGACCGCCGAGTAGCAGACCGCGTGCAGGGGCCCGGCGGTGGCGAGGGCCAGGCTCCCGGCGACCTGCTCGGCGTCGGTGAGGTCGGTGGCCGTCCAGCGGAGCCGGTCGGCGCCGGGCCCGGTCGGGGTGGACCGGCTGAGTACCGTGACGTCGAGCCCTGCCTCGGCCCAGGCGTCCGCGACGCCGCGGCCGATACCCGTGGACCCGCCGACCACCAGCGCGCGGCGGCGGGGCTGAGCGTGTGCTGTCACTGAGTCTCCTGAGCTGACGGCGGTACGGGGGCGAAACGCACCGCGAGTTTGATGAGCCGGCTCCCGGCCACGGTCCGGCGGTCGCTGACGGTCAGGTCGTTCATGATCCGGGCGGCTTCCGGCAGCCCCACGACGTGGGTCACCAGGGCGCGGTACGCCGCCGGGTTCCGGCTCAACTCGGCTGCCGCCTCGACGAGATGACCGTTGCCGACGCCGCGGTGGCCGGTCAGCCGGACGGGTCGGCCCCGGGCGGTGGCCACCTGGGCGAAGGCGGCCGGGACGGGATGGCCGGCGCAGTTGGCGGCCCGGACAGCGGCCAGGTCGACCCCGGGCAGCGAGGCACTGGCGGCACCCGGCGGGAGACCGCCGAACACGTCGACGGTCAGCTCGCCGCCGCTGAGGCGCAGCGCGGATTCGAGGGCTCCCAGGGTGGCGTCGCGCGGGGTCGCGAGCAGGGCCGCGACCGGCTCCGCGCCGAGCGGGCCCGGTTCCCGGTCGAGCAGCAACTCCACGCCGGGCACGGCCTGTCGGGCGCTCCAGGCCACTCCGGTCGGGGTGTGGTGGACGAGCAGGACGCGGGCGACGCCGTCGAGCCAGCGGCGGGCGGCGCGGACGGCGAGCTGCCCGATCGTGCCGTCCCCGTACACCACCAGGGTGCGGGGGCGGGCCGCGGCCAGCAGGGCGAGGGCGTACCGGACGGCGGCCAGCGGCTCGATCAGGGTGCCGAGCACCGGATCGGGGGCCTGCGTCAGCGGCACCACCAGGCCGTCCCGGACGGCCGTCGCGGGGATGAGGGTGCGCTCCTGGAGCAGGCCGTCGACGTTGTGGCCGAGCAGGAAGGACGGGTCGAAGCGGTGGGTCGGGTTGACCACGACGGGCGTGCCCGGGCGGCGTAGGGCGTCGGGGACACCCGGGCCGGCGGCGACCACCCGGGAGATGCCCTCGTGTCCGATCACCGCGGCCGGGTCGTCGCGCAGCCCGCGCAGCATCTGGATGTCCGTACCGCACAGCCCCGCCACCTGGGTGGCCACCAGCAGCTCACCGGGGGCGGGCTGCGGGGTGGGGCGCAGGCGCAGCCGGACGCCTCCGGCCTCGCGGACCAGGGCCCGGTGGTCGGGGACGGCCCCGTCGGCCGTCCTCATGCCGGTACTCCGGCGGTCGCCGCGATGCCCGCGCCCGCCAGGCCGTCGGCCTCCCCGGGGCCGGCGACGGTGATCCGGCGCTCCAGCCAGTCGGGGGTGCGCTCGCTGGTCAGGTACAGGCCCTCGCGGGTGAGGTGGCCCATCAGGGCGCGCCGGTAGTGGTGGCCGAGACCGTGGACCACTCCGCCGGTCAGCACCGCCTCGTCGAGCTCTGGGTCGAGGCAGAGCGCGGTGCGCAGCACGGCGGCGACGGGGGCGGTCACCGCGTCGAGCAGTTCGGCCGCCAGCTCGTCCCGCTCGTCCAGCGCGTGGCGCAGCGCCGTCTCGAAGCCGGTGCCGTCGGCAGTCGTCAGGTTGAGTCGGGAGGCCGCCCAGCGCTTGGGTTCGCGCCGCCGGAGGGCCTGTGCCATCCGCGCGATGCCGGGGCCGGAGGCGTAGGCCGCCAGGTGTCCCGGCTTCCCGCAGTCGCAGGGTAACTCGACGGGTGCTCCGGCGAGTTCGGCGCCGACCGGGAGGTGGCCGATCTCGCCCTGGAGACCGCAGCCGTCCACCGGGATCCGGCGCTCCCGCTGGTCGATGACCCGGCAGGCGATGCCGGAGCTGATGGTGGCCAGCAGGACCTTGCGGTGTCCGCCGCGCTCGGCGGACGCGGCGGCGTGCAGCAGGGCGGCGGTGACGTCGTTGACGATGTGCCACCGGACGTCGCCGCGCCGGGCGGTCAGCGCCGCGCGCAGGTCGTACGGTTCGCTGTGCTCACCCCAGAGCGGCGCCGAGGCGTAGACGATGCCGGAACGGTGGTCGAGCGCGGCGCCGAAGGAGATGCCGACGACGGCGGCCGGTGTCTCGGGGACGCCCTCGCACAGCTCCCGGACCATCATGTCCCGGAGCTCGGCGACGGTGGCGGCGGGGAAGCGCTTGAAGCTGGGAGAAGGGCGCGCGGTACGGGCGCTCAGGCCGCCCTCGCGTGACCATTCGGCCCGGCGGATGTACGTCCCGCCGACGTCGAAGACGGTGGCGGTGGTGGCGGCGGTGTCGGTTGTGCCGGCGGCGGTTCCGGCGGTGTCGGTGTCGGTTGTGACGACGGTGTCGGCGGTGCTCATACCGCCGCGCCGACGAGTTCGCTGTTCGCGGCCGCCGTCCAGGAGTCGACGAACTCCAGCGCCCGGCCGAGTTCCTCCGGGGTGAGGTCGTTGGCGAACACGACGGAGCCGATGCCCCGGGTGAGCGGGACGCGCTGCAGTCCGTCGCGGTGCCTGACCGCGTCGGCGAGCGCCTCGGTGAGCAGCTCCCGGGTGAAGACCGGGTGGGAGACGGGGAGCCGGAAGCCCTGGAGCAGTCGCAGTGCCCGGTCGACGTCGTGCTGGGAGAGGTGGCCGCGCAGATGGGCGAGGGCGAGGCAGATCGCCATGTCGACGGCGACGGCCTCGCCGTGCAGCAGCGGCGGGTCTGCGCGCAGTTCCAGGGAGGGGCTGAAGGTGTGGCCGTAGTCGACGGAACGTTCCAGCACCTGCTCCCAGAGGTTGGGCTCCAGTTCGTCGAGCATCCCGGAGATCGCCCGGGACAGCACCTCGCTGATGGCCGAGCCGCAGCCGGCCAGGGTATTGGGGGTGATGGAGTCGACGGTCGACTCCAGGAGGTCGAACAGCACGGCGTCCTTGACCAGCGCCATCTTGATCACCTCCGCGATGCCGTTGGCGACGTGGCGCGGGTCGATGGTGCGGAGGAACTCCGGGTCGATCAGGGCGAGTTCGAGCGCGAAATAGGCGCCCAGGCGGTTCTTGTGGTGGCCGTGGTTGATGCCGGTCTTCACGCCGATCCCGGCGTCGATCTGGCCGACCAGGGTGGTGGGGACGCGGACGTAGGGGACGCCGCGGCGGTACATGCTCGCGGCGAAGCCGACGATGTCCAGGACCACGCCGCCGCCGACGGCGACCACCTTCTCGGCGCGGCGCAGGATGCCCATCCGGGACATGGCCTCGGTGACGAGGACGGCCTGCTCCAGGGACTTCGGTCTCGCACTACCCGCTGCCCGACTCCCGGTACCTCAGCCTCTCCGCCACCCGCCACCGGCACTCCGGCCGGGAGCCGGCGGGCGCCCGGGTGGACCTGGAGCAGGTGCTCGCGGCCTTCCCGGAGATCGGCTACGCCGCCCGCAACATCCTGACACTGGGCCGCAACTGGCGAGCCTGGACGGTCCCCGGCCGGAACGCCTCGTCGGCATTGGCACGCAGCCGGGTCGCGCTGGTGGGCGAGACCGCGGACCCGGCGCGCCCACTGAAGGCGTCCGGCCTGCACCACGCGCTGGAACGGGCCGTCGGACTGGGCACCTCCTGGGACGCCTCGGGCGGGGACGTCCGGAGCTGGCTCGCCCACTACGACGCCCGACGGGCCGCCCGGGCACCGGAGATCCCCGCAAGGTGCGGGGCCGGGCACCGCTAGGTATAGAACTGCCGGACGTTGGCGACACCCCGGCCTCGTGCCCGTCCCGCAGCCGGCGCCGGCAGGTCGTGTCCGAGCCGAAGCCGAGCTCCTGCGGCAACCACTCCCACTGGATGCCTGTGTGCAGCACGAACAGGATCCCCTGCGAGCAGCCCCGGTCGTCCAGCGGCGGCCGGCCAAGCTTCCTGAGCCGCTGCTACCGCACCGGCCGCTCGATTCGGTCGCCCGCAGCACCCTGGTCGCCGCTCCCGTCCAGGCCCCGGATCTCCGGCGTGAGCCCGTCCTCCGGCCCCGAGGCGGGCGGCACGAGCGTCACCCTCACCGGCTCCGGGTTCACCGGCGCGACCGCCGTGAAGCAAACCAGCGGACGGGGGCGCGCAGCGTTTTCCTTACGCCGTCCATATGGGTGCTTCGGAAACCTTGATGCGGCCCTGATATCGATGTCATGCGCCTGAGACCACAGGTTGTCCCGAACGTTTCGGTCCGTGCGGAAACCGCTGCCCTGGCCCTCATCCACCGCTCGGCGTCCGGCGTCCGGACACGCCTCGGCCCCTGTGACCCGCCGTCCGCACAGCCGGACAGCGGGCCTCAGGGGCCGAAGGGGTGCACCCGGTGCCGGTGGCACGCGGCACCGGGTGGGTCTACGGAGTCAGCTCTACGCGGCCTTGCGGCCGTGGTTCGCCTTCTTCTTCCGCCGGGCCTTCTTCTTGCGGGCGCGCTTGGACATCGTGCTCTTTCTCTTGATCGTCAGGCTGGGGCGTCGGGTTGGTGCGGTTCAGACGGCCTGGCCGGCCAACTGGTCGGCGAGCTTGGCCAGGCGCTTCAGCGATCGCTCCTCCTGGGCGGCCGCCGCGGTCGGCGCGATGACGCCACCGTCGAAGTAGGCGCCGTTGGCGACGACCGTCTCGGGCAGGCAGAGTTGCACCACGGCCGCCGCGCCCTCGGCGGCCGGCGCACCGACCCGCCCGTACAGCGGCAGCAGCGCGGTGTCGCACAGTCCCGGGTTGAGGGAGACGGCGGTGATGCCGGAGCCGGCCGGGGCCATGTCGGCGGTCGCCATGGTCAGCGCGAGCTGCGACTGTGCGTACGCGGCGACCCGCGAGTACTTCTTCACCCGGTGCGGGTCCGACCAGTTCATCGACGCGGTGCGGTGCAGCGAGGAGGAGACGTTGACGATCCGCGCGTCGCCGGCCGCCGAAAGCGGGGCGCGCAGCAGCTTGGAAAGCAGGTGCGCGGCGAGGAAGTTGACCTGCAGTGAGACCTCGTTGCCGTCGTCGGTGAGGATGCAGCGCTCGGGCGCCATCACGGCGGCGTTGTTCACCAGCAGGTCCAGCGCCGGGTAGTGCTTGACCACCGTGCCGGCCAGCACGGCGACCTCCGACAACTTGGTGAAGTCGGCTGCCAGCTCAACGAGTTGGTCCCGCCGGGCGCCCGCGTCGACCAGTCGGGCGACGGCCGACTCGGCCTCGGCGGTGGTCCGGGCGTGCACCAGCACGGTGGCACCGTGCCCGGCGAGCAGCCGGGCGGTCTCCCAACCGATGCCGGAGGAGGCGCCGGTGACGAGGGCGGTACGGGCGGACAGAACAGCGTCGGACATGACCCATCCAAGGGTGGAAGGCGCCGGCGGGGGTGCGGAGGCAGCGCGGCACGAAGCCACACGCCTCCGGGGCCGCCGGTGCGGAAATGATGTGATGCGAGGAGAGCGCTCGCCCGTCCCTGGCCTTCGGAGCCACTCAGGACAGGGACGGGCGGCAGTGATCGGCACGGGCGACGACGAACGGAACCGGGCCCGTGCGCGCGGCCGGTGACCGGCGGGAAGGAGCTCGGTCCTACCGGACGGCAGCGGCGACCGCGACAGCGACGATCCGCGGCCGACTATGCGGCGGGCGGTCGTGGTGGCGTGTCGAGCGGTGCATGTCCCCCATCAAAGCCTGCCGGGATGTCCGGGGCAAGCCCGTTCACCCTCCTTGATGAACCCCTGACGTGCCGACGACGCCTCGTTGATGCTCGTGCTCAAGCCCCTTTGCGCTTCCGGCACTCGCCAAGGACGGGCGGGGGCAGTTCCACGCCCCGGACCGCTTCCTGCCCCTGCTCGGCCGCACCTTCACCCACCTCACCCCGTGGGTCCGCGTGCTGCACGTCCACACGGAGCGGCCCCGGCCGGTCTCCCGGCACACGGCGGCCTGGGTACGCCCGCTGCACGCAGCCGATGAGGCCCGTCTCGACCGCTTCGCCCGCCGCGCCACCGCTTCCACACAGCGCGCCGTCGGCCCGCACTGGATCACCGAGACCTGGGGCGGCCATCGCGCATTCGCGGCGAGCGGCGTCGAGGCGGCGGGCTTCCGGCCGGTACGCCAGGAGGTGGTGTACTGGGCGGGCCCGGCCCTTCCCCGCTGACGAACACGCGTCCGGCAACACGTCAGGGAGCTGTCGAGGCTGCCACGCCGCACGCCAATCCACCGTCAAGACACCTACGCCTCGCGAGAGACCGGCACCGTCACCCACGGCAACCACCGGGCCTCAACCGACATGACGCTCGGACCCCTCGCCCATCGAGAGGCGTTCGATGCGGATCGCCCGGCGCGGCAAGGCGGCGGGCAAGGAAAGCATCAGGGCGGCAGCGGTGAAGAGGACGAAGTGCTCGCTCTCGATCCCGGCCCCCGACCAGCCGAGCTCGGCGTGGCGGTGCTCGGCGAAGGCGTTGCAGCACAGCCAGGCGGACATACCTACTACCGGCGCGGCCAACGGCCGGGAGAAGGCTCCGGCCAGTGCGGCCAACCCGGTGTACGCGATGTACGGGACCCAGCCGGCGTGAAGCTCGCCCACCCAGCCGAGCCCGAGCGCGAGCGCACCGCCGGCGACCAGGGCCACCGTGCCGGACACCGCGACCGGCAGGCGGTCGAGGACGGGGCGGTAGCGACGGCCGCCGGGGCGGGCGGAGTACATGCGCATGGTCCCGTCCCAGCTTTGCCGCAAGCCTGTTCGACGACAGCCAACAGGACGACCGTAGGCCGACCGCCTCGCCTTGACGGAATCCTGACGCTGCCACCCGAAATCACAACGCGATCTTGACGTCTCGAACCATTGCCGACCCCGCCCACAGGCCCTACCCGACGTGGACACGCGGGCGCCGGGAGCGGTCCGGCTCCGCCTCGCGCAGCACCTCCCGGGTGACCGGGGCGACCTCTCCCTGCCCGAACAGGAAGAACCGCAGGAAGTGGCCGACCGGACCGCCCTCGGTCCACTCGAAGTAGATGTGCGGGATCTGCCCCGTACGGTCCCGGATCGTCAGCAGCAGGGCCGCCAGCGCGTTCGAAACGCTGGCGCTCTCCAGCGACAACACCCGGTAGCGGTCGTGCAGCACCTCGCCGCGCACGTCCAGCACCGTCTCGAACTCGGACGGGTCCCGGACCGTCACCTCGACGAACACCAGGTCCAGGTCGGCCGGAATGTCGTGGTGCGCACGGATCTCCCGCTTCTTCTCCTGGTACTCCGCCAGGTCACGGCTGTTCGGCTCGTTGGCGACCAGGCGCATCGGCCGGTGGGTGTAGTCCCGGACGAACCGCTCGGCCGCCTCGTCCAGCACCACGTCGGTGACGCGCAGCTCGAAGGCCCGCTTGAGCCGCGACAGGAAGGAGACCAGGACGATCCCGCCGATGAAGCAGGCGCCGATCTTCACGCCGTCCGGGCGCTCGGCGATGTTCGCGCCCGTCGTGTACAGGAACACCGCCGCGATCACGGCGAAGCCGGTGGTCCAGTTGCGTTGCCGGGCCTTGTGGGCGGCGATGGTGACGGCGATGGCGGCCGAGGAGATCAGCACCAGCACACCGGTCGCGTACGCGCCGCTCTGGGCGTCCACGTTCGCGTCGAACAGCCACGTCACCAGGAAGCCGATCAGGGTCAGCACGATCACCATCGGCCGCACCGCCCGCGCCCAGTGCGGGGCCATGCCGTACCGCGGCAGGTACCGGGGCAGCAGGTTGAGCATGCCGGCCATCGCGGAGGCGCCGGCGAACCAGAGGATCGCGATGGTCGACAGGTCGTAGACGCTGCCGAAGGCGCCGCCCAGGTTCTGGTGGGCCAGGTACGCCAGGGCGCGGCCGTTGGCCTTCCCGCCCGCTTCGAAGGCGGCCTTGGGGATCAGCACCGTGGTGATGAAACTCGTCGTGATCAGGAACGCGCTCATGATCACGGCGGCGGTGGTGAGCAGCTTGCGTGCGCCCCGGATCCGGCCGGTGGGCTTCTCCTCGGTGTCGTCCGGGTCGCCCTCGATGTGCGGCATCACGGCAACGCCGGTCTCGAAGCCGGACAGGCCCAGCGCCAGCTTCGGGAAGACGATCAGCGCCACGCCGATCATCGCGAGCGCGTTGCCGTGCTCGGTGGTCAACGCGTTGGACCAGTCCGTCACCACGTCCGGGTTCTCCAGCACGTGCCAGATCCCGTTCAGCACCACGACGACGTTGAGTGCCAGGTAGACCCCGACCAGGAGCACCGCCAGGCCGATGGCCTCACTGAACCCCTTCAGGAAGACGCCGCCGAGCAAGGCGACCAGCAGCAGGGTGATCAGCATCTGCTTGCCGGACAGCGCGCTGTGCAGACTCGGGTTCTCCACCAGGTGCGCGGTCGCGTCCGCCGCCGACAGGGTGATGGTGATCATGAAGTCGGTGGCCGCGAACCCCAGCAGCGTCAGGACGAACAACTTCCCCTGCCAGAACGACAGCAGCCGCTCCAGCATCGCGATCGAGCCCTCGCCGTGCGGGCTCTCCTGCGCCACCCGCCGGTACACCGGCAGCGCGCCGAACAGCGTCACGAGCACCAGCACGATCGTCGCCACCGGCGACAGCAGCCCGGCCGCGAGCGCCGCGATCCCGGGCTGGTAGCCGAGCGTGGAGAAGTAGTCCAGCCCGGTCAGGCACATCACCCGCCACCACCGCTGGCCCTTGTGCTCGACCGGTGCCTCCGCGTGCGGCCCCGGGTACTGCTTGGCCATGTCGGACAGGCCCTCCAGCAGCCACGCCCGGAACCTCGCCCGCCGCGTCGACGCAGCAGCACCCGACGAACTCACCCTGCGCCCCTGCCCTCGTCCCCGAAACCGGCGCCACCGAGGCGGCGGCAGGGCGAAAGGCTATGCGACCAGCCGCATCAGTCCCGGCAACCGCCCGCACGGTGTCCCCCCATTGGTCCAGCACCCGTCCGGAGCCCGGATCTCTCGACATCGCCGGACCCCGCCCGATGACGACACGGGTCGCACCTGCGAATGCGGGCTGAAGAGCCTTGCCGTCAGCGGGAGTCGGGAGGACCACTCATGCGGAGGACACCCGGGTCCGCACAACGTGATGTCAGCAGGCGGCAGCAAGCGAGTCGACGAGGATGCCGAGTCCTTCCCTGGCCTCGGCCTCGGTCAGGGTGAGCGGGGGAGCCATCCGCAGGGTGTGGCCGTAGAGGCCGCCCTTGCCGATGAGCAGGCCCCGCTCCTTCGCGTGCTCCAGCACCCTGGCGGCCAGCGACGCGCTCGGCGCTCCCGTGCCGGGGTCGACCAGGTCGACGGCGAACATCAGGCCCTTGCCCCGGACGTCCCGCACGACCGGAAGCCGATCCGCCGCGGTCCGCAGGCCGTCGATCAGCAGGCGGCCGAGCCGTTGTGCGTTGGCCTGGAGATCGTGGGCGAGGAGGTAGTCGAGTGTGGCCTTGGCGGCCGCCGTCGCGATCGGGTTGCCACCGAACGTGGAGATGCCGTTGGCCGGAAGCGCGTCCATCAGCGTGCCGTCCGCGACGACACCGCCGATCGCGAAGCCGTTTCCCAGACCCTTCGCGAAGGTCATGATGTGGGGTGTCACGCCGTGGGCCTGGAGGCCCCAGAAGTGCTCTCCGGTACGGCCCCAGCCCGTCTGCACCTCGTCCGAGACCAGCAGGATCCCGTACCGGTCCAGGATCTCCCGGTATCTCGCGAGGAGTCCGTCCGGTGCGGCGGTGAAGCCTCCGACGCCCTGGACAGGCTCCACGATCAGGCAGGCGACGTCGGTGGCGGTGGCCGTGTCGAGGACGTGCTGCAGGTCGTCCACGCAGAAGGCCTGGAACTCCTCGTCCGACAGGTGCGGGAAGCGTGCGCGGTCGGCACCGTGCAGGTAGTGCACGTTGACGGGCGAGAGCGAGGAGTTCTTCCAGCTCCGGTTGCCCGTGACGGCCGTGGCCGCGTACGAGCGTCCGTGGTAGCTGTTGCGCAGGGCGAGCACCTGGTCGGACCGGCGGGCATTGGTGGCGAGCAGCAGCGCCGTCTCGTTGGCCTCGGTGCCGGAGTTGGTGAAGAACACCTTGGCGTTCGCGATGCCCGACAGCTCCGCGATCTTCTCGGCCAACTCCACCTGGGTGCGGATGAGGTACAGCGTCGAGGTGTGCGCGACCCCGGTGCGCAGCTGCCGCTCGACGGCCTCCCGTACCTCGGGCACGTCGTACCCGAGCATGTTGGTGAGGATGCCGCCGAAGAAATCGAGATAGCTGCGGCCGTCGGAGTCGGTGACGCGGCGCCCCTTGCCGCTCACGATCTCGATCGGGTCGTCGTAGTAGAGCGACACCCACCTCGGCATGACCGCGCGATGGCGGCCGAGCAGGTTCGACATGCGAGGCTCACTTTCCTTGCGACGCCATCGACTTCGCGTCGATCGGGCAGCCGGGCCGCACGAACGGCTTTCAGGCAAGCTACCCTGCGCCCGGTCCGTAGGACGGTCAATCGCGGACGACACGGGCCGCGACTCCACGGCCGCGACCCTCAGCCGCCCTTCCTCGTGGTGCCGGCCCGCCACACCCTCGATGCGCCCGTATTCGGCACTCCCGAGACACTCGTCCAGGCCGACCGGTCCCGCCCCGGGGCGCCGGTCGGCGTTGCGACCCGGCCGCGCGGAGGGACACGCTGGTTACGAGGGCCGGACCGTGGAGCCGAAGGCCCGGCGCTTCCACCTCTGACGCGCACGGCGACGGTGTCCGGGTCCGGCAGGTCCTCGCCCATGACAAGGCCCGGCCCGGCCCGGCCCGAACGGCTCACGTCCGGGCCACCCCGCCGTGCGAGCCTGGTGGTGACGAAAGGCGGACACCATGCACACCGTGATCGTGTACGAGAGCATGTACGGCAACACGCGCGAGATCGCCGAAGCCATCGCCGAGGGAGTCCACGAGGCGGCCCCCTCCGCGTCCGTCGAGTGCCTCCCGCTGACCCAGGCCGACAACGACGTGACCCGGTCCGCGGACCTGCTGGTGGTCGGCGGACCGACCCAGATGCACGGCATGTCCTCCGGGCTCAGCCGCCTGGTGGCCGTCGCGGCCGAGAACCACAGGGAAGGCCACGAGGAGGCCACCGCCGAGGCCCAGGCGGCCGCCGAGGGGCCGGGCCTGCGCTCCTGGTTCCACAGCCTCCCGAAGACCGAACCCGGCACCTACGCCGCCGCATTCGACACCCGGGGCGCAGCACCCGGATCCGGCGGCGCCGCCAAGGGCATCGCCCAGCGGCTGTCCCGCCACAACTACGACGTGGTCGCCGAGCCCGAGGGCTTCATCGTCGAGGGCACCGACGGCCCGCTGCGCGCCGGTGAGCTCGACCGCGCCCGCGCCTGGGGCGCCGCCCTGGTCTGATCCGCCGAGTTCGACGACCGGCCGGGCCGGCCCGGCCGAGCGCCGGAACCCGCTGTACGGCCAGGGCGGCTGTCAGTGCTGGAGCACGGCCTTGACCACCACGATGACCAGCCCGAGCAGCAGGTTGACGACACCGGCGGCCACCACCCGATGCAACGGGACGCCGGCCCGGACGAGCACGGCACTGGCCCAGCCGACCTGCTCGGCCACGGCGACACCGAGGGCCAGCCATGCCGTGCCCGCGAACCCCAGCCCCAGAAGCGGACTGATCGCCACGGCAGCGGCCGGGGGCACCGCTGCCCCCAGGATCGGCCGCTCGGCGGCACAGACCCGCGAGATCTCAGCCCGGGTCAGGGCCCGGTGGACCATCGACTCCCCCACCACATGGGCATAGACGTGTGCAGCCCAGAAGACCACGCCGGTGGCGAGGAGCAGCACCACGAGCTCGATCCGCGGGAACGGGCTGCCGATCCCGGCTCCGGCCACCACCGAAGCCGCCAGCATCGAGCCGTAGACGGCGCCGGCATAGTTGGTCCGAACCGGTTCCGGCGGCCGCCGGGCGTCTGGTTCCCCTTCGGGGGTGCGGCGTGTCACGGATCACCCCCGACGGGCCAGGTTCACGGACACCGGCAGGCAGGCGAGTACGAGCAGGATCGCGGATGCCACGCTGCGACCGCCCCCCGGGGTCCGGGAACCGGTGATATCCGTAGGCTGCCGCTCAGCCACTGGCCCGCCCCGTGTCACGACGTGTGGGTTTCCGCTCGCCGCGGACGGAGGTTGACCGCCAGGATGTAGCAGCTGAGGGCCAGGATCCAGAGTGGGAAGGCGAGCACGAACCAGGCGGCACTCTTGACGACGAAGAACAGCCCCAGGGCCACGAGGTACCCGAGCCAGACGAGCCAGCGCGGGAAGATACCGAGGTGGTGCCCGATCGTCGTGGTGGACATGGTGAAGACGGCGGCCATCCGCGTGGCGTAGCTGGAGAGCAGGCTGAGGACGGCGCGGCGGTCGTGCTCCCACAGCTCGGGCTGCACGGCCGAATGGGGGTTGTACACCGCGGTCAGGGTACCGAACGCGGTCGCGGCGGTCACGAACAGCACGGCGACGAACAGGAACCCGCCGCCCAGGAAGAGCGTGGCGAAGAACCTGTCCTCGGCCGGTCCGATGTAGTCCCGTGTCGCCCCCATGAACCACAGGAAGAAGATTCCGGCGAACGGCAGCATGTTCAGGGCCGCCTGCAGGGAGTCCCGGTGGGAGGAGTCGCCGAGCCAGGCCGTCGCATCGGCGGCATCGGTCGGAAGCGCGCTGCGGAACAGGAGGATGGCCGCGGCCAGCAGCAGGGCGGAGAGGATGCCCGCCGCTCCGGCGGCACGGGGTGTCCGCAGGGCGGCGCCCGGCGGTCCGTCAGGTTGCATGATCCTCATGCTGCGGCGCCGTGGGACGACGGGGGCGGTCCGCCACGTCGGCGCAACCGACGATCACCCCGATGGCTGCCCGGCGAACGCGGCGAGAGGGTCCCCGGTCGTGCCCCCGGAATGCGCGTACGCCAGGTTCAGCGCTGCGCCGATCACGCCGAGGTGGCTGAAGCCCTGCGGGAAGTTGCCGAGTTGCTCGCCGGTGGCGGGGTCGATCTCCTCGGCCAGCAGCCCGAGGTCGTTGGCGCAGCCGAGGACGCGGTCGAGGTACTGTTCGGCCGCCTCGGTGCGTCCGGCCAGGGCGAGGGCGCTGGCCAGCCAGAGCGTGCAGAACACGAACGAACCCTCCTCGCCCGCCAGGCCGTCCTCGGCGAGGTAGCGGTGGACATGGCCGTTGCGCGTGAGTTCGGCCTCGATCCGGTCGATGGTGGCGAGGACGCGGGGGTCGTCGGGGGGCAGGAATCCGCGCAGGCTCACCTGGAGCGCCGCCGCATCGAGCTCCGGGCGGTCGAATGCCTGGACGAAAGCGCCGGTCTCGGGATCCACCCCGCGCGTCTCCAGGGCGGTACGCATCTGCGCGCGAGCGAGCACCCAGCGTTCTCGCAGATCCCCGTCCGGAGCCGGGCCGGGGAACAGGTCGAGCAAGCGGATGCCGCAGTCGACGCCTGCCCACGCCATGAGTTTGGAGAAGACGAAGTGCCGCCGCCCGCCGCGGATCTCCCAGATGCCCTCGTCCGGTTCCTGCCAGCGCCGGATGTTCAGCTCCACCACGTTGCGGATGAAACGGAGGAAGGGGCGGCGCTCGTGCACGACCGCCGCTTCGCCGCGCAGCCGCACGATGAGGTACGTCGCCATGAGCAGTTCGCCGTAGGTGTCGAGCTGCACCTGGTTCCAGGCCCCGTTCCCGATCCGCACCGGGCGCGAGCCCCGGTAGCCCTCCAGGTGGTCGAGCGTGACCTCGTGCAGCAGCCGCTCCCCGTGGATGCCGTACATGATCTGCAGGTCCTCGGCCCGGCCGGAGGTGGAGCGCAGCAGCCATTCACCGAAGTGCAGGGCCTCCTCCGAGTACCCGATGCCGCCGAGGATCGTCAGCATCGCGACCGAGTCGCGCAGCCAGGCGTAGCGGTAGTCCCAGTTGCGTTCACCGCCGATCCCCTCGGGGAGTGAGGCGGTGGGCGCGGCGATCAGCGCACCGGTCTCGTCGTAGATGAGGCCCTTGAGGACCAGCGCGCTGCGCACCACGGCCTCCCGGTACGGCCCCTGGTAGGTGCAGCGGGCGGCCCAGTGGGTCCAGAAGGCGATCGTCTCCGCCAGCCGTCCGGTCAGCTCGGCTTCCGAGAACCGCCGGACGGTCAGCCCTCCGGCCTGCGCGTAGGTGAGTGCGACATGGCACACCTGGCCCTCGGTCACCGTCGCCCGGGCCGTGCATTCCCCGGTCGGCGTGAGGTGCAGTGGCGCCAATCCGCTCTGCAGCAGGAGCGAGTCCGGGCCGCCGATGACCACGACCAGGTCCTCGCCGGACGCCTCCATGTACGGGGTGGTCATCCCGTACTCCAGCCTCGGCGCGAACTCCAGGCCGAGCTCGACGGTGCCGGCCTCGCAGCGCACCCGGCGCAGCAGCAGGTTGCCCGGGGGACGGCGCTCCGGGTGGCCGGGGCGGGTGAGGTCCTCCCGCACCGGCAGGCAGTCCGTCACCGTGACGACACCGGTGGCGGTCTCGAAGCGGGTCTCCAGCACGTTGGTGTCCGGCAGGTAGCGCCGGGTGGTGGTGAAATCCGCGACCGGGGCGATGCGGAAGTACCCGCCCCGCTCCCGGTCCAGGATCCGGGCGAACACCGAACGCCCGTCGAAGCGGTGGAAGCACGCCCACTCCACGGACGCGTCCCGGCTCACCAGCGCCACCGAGTGGCAGTCACTCAGGAACGCGTAGTCGGAGATCGGCGGGTAGCTCGTCTCGCCCATGTCGCTCAGCTCCCTCAGGGCACGAAGTCGAGGACCGCTCGGAGCAGAACCGACCCGCTCTTCCCGGGTTCCATCCTCACGGCCTTCATGACCGCCTCGCAACCGACCATCGGACGGGCCGCCCCGTCCGGTGCGTCCGATGGTCGGCAGGCCGCCCGGCTCCGGGATCACCCCTGCCGGGTGATGCGGTCAGCCCTGAACACCGTCGAAGGCGACTTCGAGATGGCGGGGCCCGCGCAGCAGCGGGTTCGGCCGGTAGGGAGGCGGGTCCGCGACGAGCCGGGGGTTGGTCAGCCGGCGGGCCAGCTCGGTCAGCGCGAGCTGGGCCTCCAGGCGGGCGAGCGGTGCTCCGAAGCAGCTGTGGATGCCGCTGCCGAAAGCGAGGTGCTGGATGTCCCGACGGTCGGGGTCGAAGCGGTCGGGGTCGTCGAACCGCCGGGGATCCCGGTTGCCCGACGCCAGGCCGAGCCAGAGAGTCGAGTTCTTGGGGATGACGGTCCCGGCGATGTCGATGTCGGCCAGCGTGACCCGCGGGGGCGCCAGGTGGACGGGGGGCTCGTAGCGCAGCAGCTCCTCGATCATCGGGACGGCGATGTCCGGTTCCTTCACCAGCCGTTCGAGGTGCTCCGGGTACCGGAGCAGGGTGAGCATCCCGTTGGTGATGAGGTTGACCGTGGTCTCGTGGCCGGCGATCAGGAGCACGATGCTGGTGCTCATGAGCTCGATCGTGGACATCTGCCCGTCCGGGCCGTGGTCGGTGACGAGCCCGGAGAGCAGGTCGTCGCCGGGGCTGTGGCGATGGTCCTCGGCGAGTCCGGCCAGGTACCGGCCGAGTTCGATCCTGGCCTGGTGCATGGCGCGCTGCCGCTCCGCATAGTCCTCGCCCGCCGTGGGGTCGGCGCCGGCGACGATGGCGTCGGCCCAGACGTGGAAGCGGGGCTCGTCCTCGCGGGGGACGCCCAGCAGCCGGCAGATCACGGTGACCGGGAAGGGGTAGGCGAAGTGCTCGACGAGGTCGACCTGGTCCTTGCCCTGGAAGTCGTCGATCATCCCGGAGACGATCTGGGCCAGTTCACCACGCATCTCGTGCACCCGCTTCGGAGTGTGCGGCGGGCCGAACGGGCGCATGGCCATGCGTCGCAGCCGGTCGTGCTCGGGCGGGTCGAGCCGGAGCATGGAGGGCGGCACGCCGGCCTCCTCCTCCACCTGAAGGCCCTTGCCGTCCTGCCCGACCAGGTTGCGGGCGTCCGAGCTGATCCGTGGGTCGTGCAACAGGCTGCGGACCTGGTAGTAGCCGCCGACCAGGTACGACCCGTCGTCCTGACGGGCCACGGGGGTCTTGCGGAGTTCGGCGTAGAACGGGTAGGGGTTCGCGCGGTTGGCGTAGTCGGTGATCTGCTGGAGCAGGGTGCCCGGCGTCATGGAACGGTCTCCTGAGGGGTGGGCGGCGGTCAGGCGCGTGCGGGGGTGAACTGGACGCGGCGTTCGCTGGGATCGTGGCCGGTGAGGGTCACGGTCGCGCCGTGGCTGGGCAGGGAGGGGTCCGGGAACTCGGCCGGGACCGGCCGAATCCCGCCCGGCCGGCGGTCGACGGTGGCGTAGTCCGGTGGGAAGGGTGCGCGGACCTCGATCTGCTCCCGGTAGA
The DNA here is from genome assembly GCF_044768305.1 of Kitasatospora sp. NPDC101155. Taxonomy (NCBI): domain Bacteria; kingdom Bacillati; phylum Actinomycetota; class Actinomycetes; order Kitasatosporales; family Streptomycetaceae; genus Kitasatospora; species Kitasatospora sp. NPDC101155. The sequence continues at coordinate 86,064 of NZ_JBIWPN010000033.1, forward strand.
ACTCCATCCACTTGGCCTGGTCGAAGGCGACCGCGGCGATGATCCGGCCCCGGTACCCGTAGACCGCGACGAACCGGCGCTCGGCGAGCGAGCCCTGCGTGACGACGATCTCGTCGCCCATGTTGGGCACGCCCACGGACTTGATGTTGACGCCGAACTGGGAGGACCAGAAGGTCGGCACCCACAGGTGGGCCCGACGGTCCGGGCCGATACTGATCATGTTGTGCGCGGCGGTCCCGGCCTGCTCGACCGCGTTGCCCCAGTGCTCCAGCGAGAGGAACTGGTAGTCGAAGAGCGGGTGGGGCGAGCGCGCGACGTCTCCGGCGACGAACACGTCATCGGTGACGATGCCCTGGACGTCGAAGGCCCGGCAGCCCGCGTCACAGGCGATCCCCCGAGGCCCGGCGGCCAGGCCCGATCCGGCCAGCCACTCGGTGTTCCGGGTGGCACCGAGTGCGATCACCGCGACCTCGACGTCCAGCGAGGTCCCGTCGGACAGATGGGCGCGCTGGAGCCGGCCGCCGGAGTCGCCCTCCAGCGCCGTCACCATGATGCCGGTGCGCAGGTCCACGCCGTGCTCGCGCTGCATGTCGGCGGCGACCGCACCGACCACCCCGCCGAGAGCCCCCACCAGCGGCGCCCCGGCACGCTCGGCGACCGTGACCTCCAGGCCCCGCTCGCGGCAGGCCGAGGCGATCTCGGAGCCGGTGAACCCGGCACCGACCACCAGCACCCGGCGCGGCCCCGCCGCCAGCCGCCGCTCCAGGCGGGCCGCGTCCGCGCTGGTGCGCACCGTGAAGACCCCGTCGAGGGCCGCTTCCGCCGCGTTGAACCAGGGCCGGGCGCGGACGCCGGTCGTGATCAGCAGGCGGTCGTACTCGAGCTCCTCGCCGTCCGCCAGGCGTACCCGCTTCGCCGTCGGATCCAGCCCGGTGGCGGCCGTACCGAGCCGCCACTGCGCGTCGACGCCGTTGCGCTGCGGCAGGGTGGTGCCGTCGGCTCGCGCCCGGCCGAGCAGGACCTGCTTGGACAGCGGTGGCCGGTCGTACGGGAGGTCGGGCTCGTCCCCGACCAGCGTGAGCGACCCGGTGAACCCGCCCATGCGCAGTGCCTCGGCGGCCCGCAGACCGGCCAGCGAGGCGCCGACGATGACGATCCGCCCGTCGCGCCGGAACTCCAGTACCGCTTCACGCAGGGAGACCGACATCTCAGGCGCCCACCCGTGTGACGCGCGCCTGGTCCGGCTCGACCAGGATCGCCTGGACGGGACAGGCGGCCGCGGCCCGTCGCACCTGATCGCGCTGCGCATCGGTGAAGGCGGGGTCGTACAGGAGTGCTTCCTCGCCATGCATCTCGAACACGTCCGGCGCCAGGAACGCGCACTGCGCGTAGCCCTGGCACCGGTTGAGATCAACGACAATTCTCATCCGCAGACCCTGCCCTTCAAACCGTCCGTGACGCACTGCTGGCGCATCGCTACCAACAGTTGTGGCGCATGAGTCCCCCGGATGCATCGCGAGCTGACCAGACGGGGGACGGCCGCCACTCTCCGGGGCCGTTTCAGGCGACGGGCAGGACGGCCGACGGGCTCACCGCGCCGGCGCACCACGCGCGGTGGGTGAGCCGCCGGGCGGGTCACCGCCTGCGTCGACGGGAGAGGAACAGCCCGGCGACCACACCGACCAGCCAGATGCCCAGCAGGGCCGCCCACAAGGGCATCGTGACGATCGGGATCAGCACCCTGATGGACGTCTCCGCCCTGTTCTCGAAGATGAAGACGAGGGCGAGGGCCGACAACACGAGTGGTGCCACCCACCACGCCTTCCCGCGTTCGCTCTCTGAGCCACGCTTCGCCATCACCGATCCCCTTCCGCGTCGGCAGCCAGGTGTCCTCCCGCTCCATTCGAGCGAACTCGAAGGGCCACGGCCTCACCCGCAGCGGGTGATACGCCGCCTTGCCGCCGGGGTTCGTCATCGGCTCGCGCGGGTGAGCGTGGCGGGTGACCATGGAGCTGTCAGACGAAGAGAGGCTGAGGCCCTCGCACAAGGCCTGCTCGCGATGGGCGGCGGCCCCATCGGAAGTGCCCTGGTGCACCCGGCCACGCCTGGTGATCCCCATGCGCGATCTCGCGGCCCCCGCGTCAACACCGTCCAAGGCCGCGGCTGCCACCCACAGCCCGCCGGGACCTCCGCCGCGCCTCGCACCGACGGGTGATCCCCTGCTCGTGGCCCGCTTCGCCGTCCCGGGTCCCCCGCGGGTCCTCATCCGGCGGCAGTCCCTCCTCGACCGGGTCTCCGAAGGCGTCGAGGGACCGATCACGCTCCTCAACGGCCCTGCCGGCGCCGGCAAGACGGTGCTGGCGGCCCACTGGGCGACCGTGGCCCCGGCGCCCGGCCCGATCGTCTGGCTGACAGTGGAGCCCGATGATCTGCCGGGCACCTTCTGGGCCTATGTCCTGGAGGCCTTCCGGTACCACGGGATGCCGCCGCCCGAGGACATCGGCAGGCCCGCGAGAGCCGGAGAGGCGGACCGGTCCGTCCTGATCCGGCTGGCGGCCTGGCTCGCCGGATCGCCTCGGCCGGCCGTCCTGGTGCTGGACCAGCTCGACACGGTCTCCTCACCCGAGATCACCGCCGGCGTCCTGTTCGTCCTCCGGCACGCGTTTCCGGGCCTGCGTCTCATCGCCACGAGCAGGAGCGAGCCGCTGCCGGGGCTGCATCGGTTCCGCACGGCCGGAAGGCTCACCGAGATCCGCAACGCGGACCTCAGGTTCACGCTTCCGGAGACATCGGCCCTGCTGCAACGGCACGGCCTGGCGCTGTCCGCCGCGGACCTGCGGACACTCGACCGGCGCACCGAAGGCTGGGCGGCGGGCCTGCGGCTGTGTGCGATGGCGATGCAGCGGGCCGCCGACCCCGCGGCGTTCGTCCGCGAGTTCACCGCCGACCGGACCTCCATCCCGGACCTCCTCCTCACCGAGGTGCTCGACGCCCTGCCGGAGGCCTCACAGGATCTGCTGCTGCGTGCCGCCGTCAGCGAACGCCTCTACCCCGACCTGGCGAACGCCCTCACCGAACGCGATGACGCCGCACGGCTGTTGGTCCAGCTCAACGACGCGAATGCCTTCGTGGAGCGGATCGACGGAACCGGCTGGTACCACCTGCACCCCCTGTTCGCCGAAGTCCTCAGGTCTCAACTTCCGGTTCGACACCCGGGCCTGGAGCAGCAACTGCACCGGCGGGCCGCCCGGTGGTTCGCCGAGGCCGGTGAGCTCGTCGACGCGCTGGCGCAGGCGACCACGGCCGGAGACTGGCGGTTCGCCTCCGAGCAGGTCGTGGACAACCTGGAGATCGGCCGCCTGGCCACGGGCGCGGACGGCGGCCGGCTGGCCGGCCTGTTCGCCGCCATGCCGCCGGACCTCCCCGATCCGGCCCAGGCCCTGGTCGCCGCGGCCTGTGCCCTGGCCCGGGGCGACCGCACAGCCGGCCGCGACGGTCTGCGGCGCGCCGACGAGCACCTGGGCCGGCAGCAGGGGGCGACCGGCCCGATGGTGCGGTTCAGCCGGGTCCTGCTGGAACTGCTCGTCGACCGGCTGACCGGTGACGCCGCAGCGGCGCAGACCGCTGCGCGAGAGGCCCTGTCCCGGCTGGACCTGGTACCACCGCAACTGCTCGGCGAGCATCCGGAGATCCCCGCACTGCTGCTCACCAGCCTCGGCTCCGCCCAACTGAGTGCCGGACACCTCGATGCCGCCGAGACCACGCTCGCCCAGGCCGTGGAGGTGTGCGGCAGGCCGGGCACCGAGCAGCCGCAGGCGGACTCCCTGGTCCGTCTCGCTCTGCTCGACCTCCACCGGGGACACCTCCGGCGAGCCGAGCAGCGCGCCCGCCGGGCACTCGCCGTCGCGGAGCGCGTCGGCCCGCCGCCCGCCCGCCGAACCTCGCTGGCGCGCCTGGTGGTGGCGGCCATCGGTATCGAGCGAAACGACCCGACGGTCACGCAGTCCCCGCGCGACCTCGCGACCGCCTCGGTGGAACCGGGTGAAGACCTCGTCGCGAAGGTGGCGGCCGCCGTCATCCGGTCCCGGCTCGCGGCGGCCCAAGGGGACTGGAGGACCGCGGTCACGGTGCTCCACACGGTCCGTCCTGCGACGGACACCCCAGGCCCGTCCGGCTGGCCCGCTGACCAGTTGGCCATCGCGGAGTCCGCCGCGGACCTGGCACACGGCGACGCGGCGGCAGCCGTGGCCGTGCTCGATGCAGCCGACTCGAACCGCCCGGAGCACCGGGAGGCCCTGGTCCAGGCACTCCTCGCGACGGACCAGGAACAGCGCGCGGCGGACCTGCTCGTGGCACTGCCGATGCCGTCGCGCGGTGCTCCCCGAAGCCGCGCGCACATCTGCCTGCTGCGAGCACAGGCCAAGGCCAGGGCCGGCGATACGGCCGCGGAGCGGCGCCTCCTGGCCCAGGCCCTGGAGCTCGCGCGGCCGGAACAGCTGAGGCGGCTCTTCGTCGAAGCGGGTCCCTGGGTCCGCCGCTCGCTGCGCCGTGATCCCGAACTCGCCCTGGCCCATGGCTGGTTGACCGACCTGCCGACCTGCGCCGCCGATGCCGCCGCCGACACGGTGGACCAGGCTCCGCCTCGTGTGGCGCTGAGTGCGCGCGAACGCGACGTCCTGCTCCAGGCGGCGCAGTGGCTGTCCACCGAGGAGATCGCGACCGAACTGCACATATCCGCCAATACGGTCAAGACGCACTTGAAGAGCATCTACCGCAAGCTCTCCGCGAGCCGAAGGGCCGAAGCGGTGCGCCGGGCACAGCAGTTGCACCTGCTCTGACCCGCCGGTCGACACCGCTCGGCCCTCCCGTCGTGCCCACCGGACCGTGACGACTGCGCCGGTGGACCTGCGCCCGGCCTCGCACCGCGCCAGCCCCGGGCGCAGGCTGGGAGGAGCAGCCTTGGGTCCGGCGGACGGCGGGAGTCGGCGATGGACACGACGCGACTGGCAGCCGGCGAGACCGGCGCGTGGGTGGTGACGCACCCCGGTCCGATGGGCGCGGCGGGCCCGGGGCCCTTGGAATGGGAACGGCGCCCGGTCCCCGAGCCGGGGCCCGGGGAGATCCTGGTCGAGGTGGAGGCGTGCGGGGTGTGCCGCACGGACCTGCACCTGGCGGAGGGGGACCTCGCCCTCAGGCTGCCGAGGTGCACGCCCGGGCACGAGGTGGTCGGACGGGTACGGGCGGCCGGCTCCGGGGTCGAGGGGTTCGCGGTCGGGGACCGGGCCGGGGTGGCCTGGCTGGCCCGGACCTGCGGAAGCTGCGCGTACTGCCGCACCGGGCGGGAGAACCTCTGCCCGGACTCGCGCTACACCGGCTGGGACCGGCACGGCGGCTACGCCGGCCACCTGACCGCCGACGCCCGGTTCGCCTACCGGCTGCCCGAGGGCCTGCCCGCCGAGGAGCTCGCCCCGCTGCTGTGCGCCGGGATCATCGGCTACCGGGCCCTGCAACGGGCCGACCTGCCGCCCGGCGGCCTCCTGGGGATCTACGGCTTCGGCGCGTCCGCCCACCTCACCGCCCAGATCGCCCTCGCCCGGGGCGCCCGGGTAGCCGTGTTCACCCGGGGCGCGGCGGCCCGGCAGCTGGCGCTGGAACTCGGCGCCCGGTTCGCCGGCGACTCGTACGACCCCGCCCCGGAACCGCTGGACGCCGCCATCCTCTTCGCCCCGGCCGGCGAACTCGTGCCGGTCGCCCTGGCCGCGCTGGACCGCGGCGGCACCCTCGCGGTCGCCGGCATCCACCTCAGCGACATCCCCGCGCTCGACTACCAGCGCCACCTCTTCCAGGAACGCACCCTGCGCAGCGTCACCGCCAACACCCGGGCCGACGGCCGGGCCTTCCTGGCGGAGGCCGCCCGGACCCGCCCGGTGGTCCACGTCAACCGCTACCCGCTGCGGCAGGCGGACACCGCGCTCGCGGACCTCGCCGCGGACCGGGTGCCCGGGGTCGCGGTGCTGCTGCCGCGGTAGGCGACCTGCGCATCAGGGCCGGCCGGAGGCCTCGAACCCGTCCCGCAGGTACGCGTCGGCGCCGTGGTGACCCGAACGCGCCGACCGTTCACCCCGTGCCGATCCGGCGGCCGGTGACCTCGCTCGGGCTGATGCGCACCCACAGCGGGCGGGCGCCGCCCGCCCAGGGTGTGGCGCCCGGCAGGGCGGAGAGCCGCTGCTCCTCCTCCGGGTCGTCGACGCGGTGGGCCTCGCCGAGGAGGAGGACGCTCCAGCCACGGCTGCGGTGCTCGTCGATGTGGTCGACCTGGAAGGAGGCGGGCGAGCCCTCGGCCGGGGCTGCGGTACCCCTGGGGGACGTGCGGTAGACGATGGTCCGGGCGTCGACCGCGTAGTTCACCGGGAGCACCACCGGCGCCGGCCCGACGGGCAGGCCGACCCGGCCGACGCCGTGGGTGCCGAGCAGTTCCCAGCACTGCGGCTCGGTCAGGTGGAGCAGCAGCGTGCTCGGGTCGGCGTCGGCCTGTCCCGGTGGTGCGTCCGGGCGGTGGCCGGTCAGCAGCTCCGGCCAGGGCGTGCCGAGCGCGGTGGCGATCCGGACGAAGGCTGGCGGGTCGAACTCGGGCCCGGTCTGCAGGAGTTGGCGCAGGTAGGCCGGTGCCATGGCTGCCCGGTAGGCCAACATGTGCTCGCTCAGTCCGAGTTGGTCGCGGCGCTGGACGATGCGGCGGGCGACGGC
>NZ_JBIWPN010000034.1:0-36806 GCF_044768305.1 Kitasatospora sp. NPDC101155
CCGGTGCCGACGGTCGGCGGGCACTGCGCCACCTCCTTCGTCGGCGGCTTGGCCCTTCTCCCTTTCGACACCGGCGCGCCCCTTCGGCTCGGGGCGGGCTCACGGGATCAGCAGACCGCAGGCCCCCGTCCGAGGTCGGACGGAGGCCTGCGAGCGCTCACGGGATCAGTGGCTGCCCGCCGCCTTGAGCAGCGAGGCGACCGCCGGGCCGGCCGCGTCGACGCCGTGGCCGCCGCCCTGGACCTCGGCGGCGACCGCGAGGTTGCCGCGGAAGGCGGTGAACCAGCTGTTGGTGGTGGTCGCGCCCTGGACCTCGGCGGAGCCGGTCTTGGCGCCCGCGTTGTCGGTGATCCCGGCCATCACGTCCTTGGCCGTGCCGCCGACAGCGGTGGCGTTCATCATCGCGCGCAGCTTGGCGGCGACGTCCGGCGAGATCTGGCGGGCCGCGGGCTGCTGCGGCAGACCGGCGACCAGGATGGGCTGCTTGAAGGCGCCGCTCTGGACGGTCGCGGTGATCGAGGCGATGGCCAGCGGGTTCATCTGGACCTTGCCCTGGCCGATGTAGTTCATGGCCTGCTCGTCCTTGCTGCCCGGGGTCGCCGGGATCTTGCCGTCGGCGTTCGGCAGGCCGGTCTTCCACTCCAGGCCGATGCCGTACACGTCCTTGGCCGTGCTGGAGAGCGTCTCGGGCTTGAGGCTGGTCAGGCCCTGGTTGATGAAGGCCGTGTTGCAGGACACCATGAAGTCCTGCTGGAGGGTGTTGTTCGGGAAGGCGCCCGGGAAGTCGTTCGGGATCGCCACCGGGTTGCTGCTCTTCTCCGGGCAGGCCACCACGGTGTCCGGGTTGACCCCGGCCTCCAGCAGGGCCGTCGAGGTGACGATCTTCATCGTCGAACCGGGTGCGAGCAGGCCGGCGAAGGCCCGGTTCTGGCCGGTGGCCGGCGCGTTGGCGAAGGCCAGCACCTGGCCGGTGCTCGGCTCGATCGCGACGATGGAGCCGGACTTGCCGCCCAGGTCGGTCATCGCCTTCTCGGCGGCGGCCTGGACGGTGTTGTCGAGGGTCACCTTGAACGGCTTGCCGGGCTTCGGCTCGACGATGGTGAACAGCTTGTCCGGGGTGGTCTTGCCGGACGGGTCGGTGATCACCACCGCGCTGCCCGCGTCCTGGTCCTTGTTCGGGTCCGGCGGCAGCAGCTTGCGGGCGTTGTCCTGCAGGGTGCTCATCAGCGCCGGGGTGAGCGAGGCGCCCTGCAGCGGCTTGCCGTTGCGGTCCACCACGGTGGACGGCGGGGAGAAGACCTGCTGGGTGGCGATCGTCTCGTTGCCGGACAGGTGCGGGTGGATCACCGAGGGCGCCCAGTGCACGGCCGGGGTGTTGTCGCTCATCTTCACGACGCCGAGGAAGCCGTTGTAGTCCCACACCCGGCTGGTGCCCTCGAACTCGGCGCGGGCCTTGAAGCCCGTCAGCACGCCGGTGGGCCCGGGGGTGGCGGTGGCGGACGGCGAGTCGGTGGCGCCCGGGGTGCCGGTGGCGGACGGGGTCGCCGAGGCCGCGCCGGTGGGCTTGGCCGGGGTGGGGGTGCCGGTGGCCGAGGCGAAGGCCTGCGGGGTGGCCGGACCGGCCGGGGTCAGGGTCAGCGCGCTCGGCTTCACCTGGTCCTTGAAGGCGGTCAGCGCCGTGGTGGCCGCGGCCGGGTCGTCCGTCAGCGAGGCCGCCTTGGCGATGTCGCCGGACGCCCAGGCGGCCAGGAAGTCCTTCGCGCCGCTCGCCGCCTGATCGGCCGAGGGGGGATCGGCCACCACCGTGCGGGGCTTCTTGGCGTCCGAGGACCCGGAGTCCGAGCCGCCCATCAGGCTGTACGCGCCGTAGCCGCCGCCCGCGAGGACGACGATGGACACGCCGGTGATGATGCCGATCTTCGCGCCACTGCGCATGGTGCAGGTCCCCCAGGGGTCTCGCGGCCGGGCGCAACCGGCCGGGGCCGGAAACGCGGTACCTCCCCACCCTAGGCAGGGCTTATCGGTACGCCGACGAAACGCCCGGGACTTGTGACGGATCTGGTACGTGTCGTGCACCGCGTACGGACGATTCGGGGGTGCGGTGTGGACGCCCGGATCGGGCCGCGGCCTCAGATCCAGCTGTTGAACCACATCCGGGCACGCCAGTCGTCCAACGGGATCGTCTGCCCGGTGAACAGCGGGAAGAAGTAGAGGAAGTTCCAGACGATCAGCAGCACCAGCAGGCCGGCCGTCGTCGAGCCGATGATCCGGCGGTCCCGGGAGGCGCCGGCCGGCCCGATCAGGGCGCCGACCAGCATCGTCACCGCGAGCACCAGGAACGGGACGAAGACCACCGCGTAGAAGAGGAAGATCGTCCGCTGCTGGTAGAAGAACCACGGCAGGTAGCCGGCCGCCAGGCCGCACAGCAGCGCGCCGGCCCGCCAGTCCCGCCGGAACGCCCAGCGCCACAGGCAGTAGACCAGCGCCACCACGGCCGTCCACCACAGCAGCGGGGTGCCGATGCCCAGCACCTCGCGGGCGCAGTCGGCGGCGGTGCAGCCGTTCTGGCCGAACTTCGGGGACTCGTAGTAGAAGGAGACCGGGCGGCCCAGCACCAGCCAGGACCACGGGTTGGACTGGTAGGTGTGCGGGTCGCTCAGGTGGGTGTGGAACTCGTAGACCGTCGAGTGGTAGTGCCACAGGGCGCGCAGGCCCTCGGGTATCCACGGGTAGTCGGTGGAGCGGCCGACCGCCCAGTCCCGGCCCCAGCCGCCCTGGCCGGGCGCGTTGCTGCTGGCGAACCAGCCCCACCAGGAGGCGATGTAGACGGCCAGCGAGACCACGACGATCGACACGAAGGCCGGCACCACGTCCCGGGCGAGCACCGCCAGGTAGGGGCGCGGGGCGCCGGCCAGCCGACGGGCGCCGACGTCCCACAGCACGGTCATCACGCCGAAGGCCGCCGCCACGTACAGGCCGCTCCACTTGGTGGCGCAGGTCAGGCCGACGCAGACGCCGGCCGCGATCCGGTACGGGCGCCAGCCCAGGTTGAGCCGCTGGGCCAGCTGCGGGTTCGCCACCCCGCCGAGGCGGGCCGCCAGTCGGGCCCGGGTGCGGTCGCGGTCCAGCAGCAGGAAGCCGAAGGCGGCGACGATCCAGAACATCACCACCAGGTCGAGCAGCGCCGCGCGGCTGAGCACCAGGTGCAGGCCGTCCACCGAGAGCAGCAGGCCGGCCACACAGCCCAGCAGGGTCGAGCGGAACATCCGGCGGGCGATCCGGGCCAGCATCAGCACCGACAGGGTGCCGAGCAGGGCCACCGCGAACCGCCAGCCGAAGGGGTTCATGCCGAACAGCTGCTCGCCCGCGCCGATGATCCACTTGCCGACCGGCGGGTGCACCACGTACGAGGGCGTCGGGCGGTACGGGACGGCCGCGCCCGGCGTCATGATCGTCGTGTTGGCGTCCTCCGGCCAGCTGATCTCGTAGCCGCCGTGCCAGAGCGCGTAGGCGTCCTTGGCGTAGTACGTCTCGTCGAAGATGATCGCGTGCGGCTGGCCGAGGTTGGTGAACCGCAGCAGCCCGGCGAACACCGCCACGGCGATCGGGCCCAGCCAGCCGGACCAGCGGCACAGGAAGTACCAGAGGCCCTGCGGCAGCGAGATCCCCAGCCGCAGCAGCAGCGGCGACTGCGGAACGTCGCGGCCGGTCACCCCGGGGCCGTCCGGCATCGGCGGGACCAGGCGCTCGGTGAGCGTCGCGGTCGGGCGGGCGCGGTAGCCGTGGCGGGCCAGGCGCTCCCGCCAGCTCAGGGGTGACAGAGGTGAGCGGGGGGACGGCAGGCCGGCACCGCCCTGCGCGGAGTGGTCCGTACCAGTGGGCGTCTGCGCCGCCGTGTCGCCGTTCATCCGCCACATCGTAGGGGCGCTCCTCGCACGTGTGACCGGTCCCTCGGAAGCTGCCCGAATCGTCACCAAACGCTCCGGCCGCTCGGAACTGCAAGGATGGGACCCGTGACAGGAGTACTCGTTCTCGCAGGCACCCCCATCGGCGACGTCTCGGACGCCCCGCCCCGGCTGCTCACCGAGCTGGCCACGGCCGACGTCATCGCGGCCGAGGACACCCGGCGGCTGCGCCGGCTCACCCAGGCGCTCGGGGTGACCCCGGCCGGGCGGGTCGTCTCCTACTTCGAGGGCAACGAGGTCGCCCGCACTCCCGAGCTGGTCGAGGCGCTGCTCGGCGGCGCCCGGGTGCTGCTGGTCACCGACGCCGGGATGCCCTCCGTCTCCGACCCCGGCTACCGGCTGGTCGCGGCGGCCGTCGAGGCCGACGTGAAGGTCACCGCGGTGCCCGGGCCGTCCGCCGTGCTCACCGCGCTCGCGCTGTCGGGCCTGCCGGTCGACCGCTTCACCTTCGAGGGCTTCCTGCCGCGCAAGACCGGCGACCGGGCCCGGCAGCTGGCCTCGGTCGCTGCCGAGCCGCGCACCATGGTCTTCTTCGAGGCGCCGCACCGGATCGCCGAGGCGCTGGCCGCGATGGCCGAGGCGTTCGGGCCCGAGCGGCCGGCCGCAGTGTGCCGCGAGCTCACCAAGACCTACGAGGAGGTCAAGCGCGGGCCGATCGGCGAGCTGGCGGCCTGGGCGGCCGAGGGCGTCAAGGGCGAGATCACCGTCGTGGTCGCGGGCGCGCCGCCGGCCGCACCGCAGGAGCTGACCCCGGCCGAGCTGGCCCGGCTGGTGGCCGTCCGGGAGGAGGCCGGGGAGCGGCGCAAGGAGGCCATCGCGGCGGTCGCGGTCGAACTCTCCGTGCCCAAGCGGGACGTCTTCGACGCTGTTGTGGCGGCCAAGAAGGACGGCTTGAACGAGGCTTTGAAAAAGGGGTGAATTCCGGGGGTTGCGTGGCGGGCGGGGAGTCGTACCTTGGAGTGAAGGCCCCGGTAAACGCCCGCTGAGCTGAAGCTTCGGCCGTGGTTTCCCGGTTGCGGAAGGCCTTTCGTATAGGACTTCCCAACCCGCATCCAAGTCTTCACAAGAAGGGCGTCGGCCGGGGCGGTCCGGGCATTTCCTGGAATGGAAAGACCCAGCCGGGCGAGCGCCCGGCGGGCGCTGGGAGACGGCTATGAGCGAGCGCAGCGAGCGGCCGGACAAGAGGGGCGCGTTTCGCGAAGAGACCGCCGAGCGAAGCGAGGTGGGCGCATGAGCGAGATCGTCGGTAGCCCCCGCAGTGGCAACGCACTGAGCGCACCCGGCCTGGCCGGGCGGCCGCACACTCCCGTCGAGACCGTACGGGAGGCCTACTCCTTCGCCTGCCTGCGCTGCGGGTACGGCTGGGAGCAGGCGTACGACATCGAGCACCACGTGGCCCGGGACGGCCACACCGTGTTCGAGTACCACGCCAACGGTGTCCGGGTACCGTCCCCGCTGCTCAAGCCGACCTGCCCGGGATGCGGTGGACACACCGTCCGGATCATGCGCGAGGGCCGGGTGGCCGTCGCCGACCAGCCCTGGCAGTACGCTCCCGGCTACCCGGCGCACGCCGAGCCGGCCGGGGCGCCCCCGGTGCCCGGGCCCGAGAAGCCGCGCGGACGCTGGGCCCGGTTCTGGTCGCGGCTGTTGGGCTAGGGCCGGAGCGCGGGCACGGGGAGCGCGACCGGGGCCGCCCGCCGCGAGCAGTGCGGCGGGCGGCCCCTCCGGGTGCGCGGGGTGACCGGGCGGTCCGGTCGGGTGCGCGGGTAATGCGGTCGAGGCGGGCGTTCGGGCCCGACTAAGCTTTCCGACCATGGCGGCCACTGCAGAACACAGCACCACCGGGACGAGCGCCCCGGCGTACTACGTCTCCACCCCGATCTACTACGTCAACGACCGACCCCACCTGGGCCACGCGTACACCACGGTGGCGGGCGACGTCCTCACCCGCTGGCATCGCCAGCGCGGCGAGAAGGTGTGGTACCTGACCGGCACCGACGAGCACGGTCAGAAGATCATGCGGACCGCCGAGGCCAACGGCGTCAGCCCGCAGGAGTGGTGCGACAAGCTGGTCGAGGAGGCCTGGAAGCCGCTCTGGGCGCACCTGGAGATCGCCAACGACGACTTCATCCGCACCACCGAGGAGCGGCACACCGCCCGGGTGCAGGAGTTCGTCCAGGACCTGTACGACAAGGGCGAAATCTACAAGGGCGGCTACTCCGGCCCGTACTGCGTCGGCTGCGAGGAGTTCAAGCTCCCGTCGGAGCTGCTGGACGGCGCCACCGAGGACGAGAAGCTCTGCTCCGTGCACAAGCGGCCGGTCGAGTGGCTGGAGGAGGAGAACTACTTCTTCCGCCTCTCCGCGTACGGCCCGAAGCTGCTGGAGTTCTACGCCGCCAACCCGGGCTTCATCCAGCCCGCCTCGGCCCGCAACGAGGTGCTGCGCTTCGTCGAGCAGGACCTGAAGGACCTCTCGATCTCCCGCTCCACCTTCAACTGGGGCGTGCCGCTGCCCTGGGACGAGAAGCACGTCCTCTACGTGTGGGTGGACGCGCTGCAGAACTACATCACCGCGGCCGGCTACGGCAGCGACCCGGAGCGCTTCGCCGAGCTGTGGCCCGCCTCCGTCCACCTGGTCGGCAAGGACATCCTCCGCTTCCACGCGGTCATCTGGCCCGCCATGCTGATGGCCGCCGGCCTGCCGCTGCCCAAGCGGGTCGTCGCCAACGGCTGGCTGATGGTCGGCGGCGAGAAGATGTCCAAGTCCAACCTGACCGGCATCGCGCCCACCGACCTCACCTCGCACTTCGGCGTGGACGCGTACCGCTACTACTTCCTGCGGGCGATCCCGTTCGGCACCGACGGCTCGTTCTCCTGGGAGGACTTCACCGCCCGGTACACCTCCGAGCTGGCCAACGACTTCGGCAACCTGGCCTCCCGGGTCGCCGCGATGGTCGGCAAGTACTTCGGCGGGGAGCTGCCGGCCTCGGCCGCGCACGGTGACGCCGAGCAGGCGATCGCGGACGGGCTCCGCACGGCCGTCGAGACGGCCGACCAGAAGATCGGCGAGGAGCTGGACTTCGCCGGCGGCCTCGCGGCGATCTTCGAGTTCGTCAAGCAGGTCAACGGCTACCTCACCGAGCAGGAGCCCTGGAAGGTCGCCAAGGACGAGTCGGCGGAGGGGCAGGCCCGCCTGGCCACCATCCTCTACACCGCCGCCGAGGCGCTGCGCGGCACCGCCGTCCTGCTCAACCCGGTGATGCCGTCCACCGCCGAGAAGCTGTGGGACTCGCTGGGCGCCACCGAGGGCCTGGGCGCGCTCGCCGCGCAGACCGTCGCCACCGCCGGTGACTGGGGCCGGCTGCCCGCCGGTGCCACCGTCACCAAGGGCGAGATCCTGTTCCCGCGACTGGAAGAGAAGCCGGCCTCCTGATGCCCGCCAAGGACGACGACCGGTCGACCCCGCCGCCGCTGCCGGAACCCCTGGCCGTGGCGGTGGCCGACTCGCACACCCACCTCGACATGCAGGCCGGCACCCCGGCCGAGGGGCTGGCCCGGGCCGCCTCGGTCGGGGTCACCACGGTGGTCCAGGTGGGCTGCGACGTGCCCGGCTCGCGCTGGGCCGCCGAGCTGGCGGCCCAGTACGAGCAGGTGCACGCGGCCGTCGCCCTGCACCCCAACGAGGCGCCGCGGATCTTCCTCGGCGACCCGGACGGCTGGTCCGGGCAGCAGCGCCCCGCGGGCGGCCAGGCGGCGCTGGACGAGGCGCTCGCCGAGATAGACGCCCTGGCGGCGCTGCCGCAGGTGCTCGCCGTGGGCGAGACCGGCCTGGACTACTTCCGCACCGGGCCGGAGGGCGTGGAGATCCAGAAGGAGTCGTTCCGCCGCCACATCGAGATGGCCAAGCGGCACGGCAAGGCCCTGGTCATCCACGACCGGGACGCCCACGAGGACGTCATCGCCGTCCTGCTGGCCGAGGGCGCTCCCGAACGGACGATCTTCCACTGCTACTCCGGCGACGCCGAGATGGCCAAGGTCTGCGCCGAGCACGGCTGGTACCTCTCCTTCGCCGGCCCCGTCACCTTCAAGGCCAACCAGCCGCTGCGCGACGCCCTGCTCGCCACCCCGCTGGACCGGGTCCTGGTCGAGACCGACGCCCCCTTCCTCACCCCGCACCCGTACCGGGGGCGGCCGAACGCCCCGTACCTGATCCCGGTCACGGTGCGGTCGATGGCCGCCACCCTGGGGCTGCACGAGGACGAGCTGTCGGCGGCGATCGCGGAGAACACCGCGCGGGCCTTCGGGTACTGAGCGGGTCGAAGAACCGACGTGCCGCTCGGGTCCTCCGGATCGACCTCGCCGAGGTCGTCGAACTCCGAGCCCCTCACGCGCCCGTATCCTTGGCGCGTGAGCACCACCGATCCCACCTCTGACAGCCACCTGCTGGGCGCCGCCGACATCCGGGCGCTGGCGGCCGCGTTCGGCGTGAAGCCGACCAAGCAGCGCGGGCAGAACTTCGTCATCGACGGCAACACCGTGCGGCGGATCGTCCGGGCCGCCGACGTGACGGAGCAGGACGCGGTGGTGGAGGTCGGGCCGGGGCTCGGATCGCTGACCCTGGCGCTGCTGGAGGTCGCGCGGCACGTCACGGCGGTCGAGATCGACCCGGTGCTCGCGCAGCACCTGCCGGACACCGTCGCCGCCCGGATGCCCGGCCGGGTGGACTCCTTCGACCTGGTGTTCAGCGACGCCATGGAGGTCACCGAGCTGCCCGGGCCGGCGCCCACCGCGCTGGTCGCCAACCTGCCGTACAACGTCGCCGTGCCCGTCCTGCTGCACATGCTGGCGACCTTCCCCAGCATCGAGCGGACCCTGGTGATGGTGCAGAGCGAGGTCGCCGACCGGCTCGCCGCCAAGCCCGGCAACAAGGTCTACGGCGTCCCGTCGGTCAAGGCCAACTGGTACGCCGACGTGAAGCGGGCCGGCGCCATCGGGCGCAACGTGTTCTGGCCCGCCCCCAACGTCGACTCCGGCCTCGTCTCGCTGATCCGCCGCGAGCCGCCCAGGACCAGCGCCAGCCGCGAGGAGGTGTTCGCGGTGGTCGACGCCGCGTTCGCCCAGCGGCGCAAGACCCTGCGCGCCGCGCTGGCCGGCTGGGCCGGCTCCGCCGCCGGGGCCGAGCAGGCGCTCGCGGCCGCCGGGATCGACCACAAGCTGCGCGGCGAGATGCTGACGGTGGAACAGTTCGCCGCGATCGCCGAGCACAAGCCCGCCAAGTCCGCCGAGACTGTCGAGACCGCTGAGGACAGCGTGTGATCACCGTACGGGTGCCGGCCAAGGTCAACGTCCAGCTCGGGGTCGGCGGACTGCGCGCCGACGGCTTCCACGACCTGGCCAACGTCTTCTTCGCCGTCGCGCTCGGCGACGAGGTCACCGCCTCCGAGTCGTCCGAGGGCGTCACGCTGTCCTGCTCCGGGCCGGACGCCGCGTCCGTCCCGCTGGACGACAGCAACCTCGCCGCCCGCGCCGCCCGGCTGCTCGCCGCCCACCACGGGATCGCCGACCCCGGAGTGCACCTGCACATCGCCAAGGCCATCCCGGTCGCCGGCGGCATGGCCGGCGGGAGCGCCGACTGCGCCGCCGCGCTGGTCGCCTGCGACGCGCTGTGGAAGCTGGACACCCCCGTCGAGACGCTGCTGGAACTGGCCGCCGAACTGGGCTCCGACGTGCCCTTCGCCCTGGTCGGCGGCGTCGCGCTGGGCCGCGGCCGGGGCGAGATCCTGGAACCGCTCGCCGTCTCCGGCACCTTCCACTGGGTCTTCGCGGTCGCCGACGGCGGCCTGTCCACCCCCGCCGTCTTCCGCGAGTGCGACCGGCTGCGCGAGGAGGCCGGCACCGGCTCCAGCGACACCGACGTCCCCACCCCCGACGCCGACCCGGCCCTGCTCACCGCCCTCGCCGAAGGCGACGCCGTCGCCCTGGCCGCCGCGCTCGCCAACGACCTCCAGCCCGCCGCGCTCTCGCTGCGCCCCGCGCTGGCCGCCACCCTGCGGGCCGGCACCGAGGCCGGCGCGCTCGGCGCCCTGGTCTCCGGCTCCGGGCCGACCTGCGCCTTCCTGGTCAAGGACGCCGACGCGGCCACCGCCGTCGCCGAGGCGCTGCGGGCCTCCGGCACCTGCCGGACCGCGCACGCCACGTACGGACCGGTGCCCGGGGCCTCGGTGGCGCCGTAGCGCCGTAGTCGCTGCGGCCTCGGCCCGTCAGTGGGGTGTCGGCCCGCCCATTAGGCTGGAGTGATCGGGGAGTCCCCGTGAGGGGTGCCCCCGCCGCTGACGGCGGGCCGCCCCGCGACCGCCGAACCCAGGAGCGCAGCACACGTGGCCGTCAACCTCGCCACCATCGAGTCCGTCACGAAGGTCTACGGCACCCGCGCCCTGCTGGACGCGGTGAGCCTGGGCGTGAGCGAGGGCGACCGGATCGGCGTCGTCGGCCGCAACGGCGACGGCAAGACCACCCTGATCCGGATGCTCGCCAAGCTGGAGGAACCCGACGGCGGCCGGATCACCTGGAACGGCGGCCTCGAACCGGCCGTCCTCACCCAGCACGACTCGCTCGACCCGAAGGCCACCATCCGGCACGAGGTCATCGCCGACCGCGCCGACCACGAGTGGCTCGGCGACGCCCGCATCCGCGACATCATCGAGGGCCTCTTCGGCGGCCTCGACCTGCCCGGCTTCGCCGACGGCCTGGACACCGTCATCGGCCCGCTCTCCGGTGGCGAGCGCCGCCGGATCGCACTCGCCAAGCTGCTGCTCGGCTCGCCCGAGCTGATCATCCTGGACGAGCCCACCAACCACCTCGACGTCGAGGGCATCAACTGGCTCGCCCAGCACCTGCAGAAGCGCCGCTCCGCGCTGGTCTGCGTCACCCACGACCGCTGGTTCCTCGACCAGGTCTGCACCCGGATGTGGGACGTCCAGCACGGCGAGGTGCACGAGTACGAGGGCGGCTACTCCGACTACGTCTTCGCCCGCGCCGAGCGCTCCCGGATCGAGGCCGTCGAGGAGCAGAAGCGCCAGAACCTGGCCCGCAAGGAGCTCGCCTGGCTGCGCCGCGGCGCCCCCGCCCGCACCTCCAAGCCGCGCTACCGGATCGAGGCGGCCAACGCCCTGATCGCGGACGTGCCGGAGCCGCGGGACAAGAGCGAGCTGATGAATTTCGCCAACGCCCGGCTCGGGAAGACGGTCTTCGACCTGGAGAACGTCACCGTGACGGCCGGCCCCAAGCTGCTGCTGGAGAACCTCACCTGGCAGCTCGGCCCCGGCGACCGGATCGGCCTGCTCGGCGTCAACGGCGCCGGCAAGACCTCGCTGCTGCGCGCCATGCGCGACGCGTACGCCTCCGAGGGCGACGTGCAGCCGACCTCCGGTGTGGTCAAGGTCGGCAAGACCGTGCGACTGGCCTACCTCTCCCAGGAGGTCGCCGAGCTGGAGCCGGAGACCCGGGTGCTGCAGGCCGTCGAGCAGATCCGCTCCCGGGTCGACCTCGGCAAGGGCCGGGAGATGAGCGCCGGGCAGCTGTGCGAGCAGTTCGGCTTCGGCAAGGACAAGCAGTGGACGCCGGTCGGCGACCTGTCCGGCGGCGAGCGGCGTCGGCTGCAGCTGCTGCGGCTGCTGATGGACGAGCCCAACGTGCTGTTCCTGGACGAGCCGACCAACGACCTGGACATCGAGACGCTCAACCAGCTGGAGGACCTGCTCGACGGCTGGCCCGGCTCGATGGTCGTCATCAGCCACGACCGCTTCTTCATCGAGCGCACCACGGACGTCGTGTACGCGCTGCTCGGCGACAAGAAGATGCGGATGCTGCCGGGGGGCGTCGACGAGTACCTGGAGCGGCGGGCCCGGATGGCGGCTGTTGCGGCCGCTGCCGCTCCCGCTGCGCTGGCCGTTGAGGCCGCCGCCGCTGCCGGGCTGTCCGGCGGGGACCTGCGGGCGGCGAAGAAGGAGATGCAGAAGCTGGAGCGGCAGATCGCCAAGCTGGACGAGAAGGAGTCCAAGCTGCACGCCCAACTCGCCGAGCACGCCGCCGACTTCTCCAAGGTCGCGGAGCTGGACGGACAGCTGCGCGCCGTCCGGGAGGAGAAGGAGGAGCTGGAGATGAGCTGGCTGGAGCTGGCCGAGCAGGTCTGAACTACTGCTTCCTGAGCAGGATTTCGAGCTCGTCCGCCGCACGGCCCAGCGCGCTGAGCGCGGGGTCGTGCGGCGCCGTCGGACGCACCGCCGGCCGCGTCGGCGGGCGGTGCTCCCGGGCGGCGGCGGTCAGTTCGTCCAGCGCCCGGCGGACCCGGTCGGTCTCCGCGGGATCGGGCACCCGGCCGCCGTACCGGATCTGCGCGGCGAAGGCCGCCACCGCGCCGCCCAGCCGCTCCAACGCCGCCGTGGCCGGCAGCCACTGCTCGGCCAGCCGACCCGTGGGCGGCGGTTCCGCCAGGCCCTGCCGCACCTCCTGACGGGCGTCCGCCAGCGAACGGTAGGCGGTGCGGCGCAGCCAGACCTGGGCCCGGCCGTCCTGGGTGGTCGCGTCGAGGTAGGCGCGCAGGGCCGTGGTCGCGGCCACCAGCCGGGGCTCGATGCGGTGGCGCGGGCGCTCGGGCCACAACAGGTAGCCGAAGAGCAGCACGACCGCGCTGGCGAGCACGGTGTCCACCACCCGCGGCCAGAACTCCGCCGCGCTGCTCTGGCCGCCGAGTTGCAACAGGACCAGCGCCATCGGGGTCATCACCACCGTGTTCAGCCCGTAGTGCGCGGCGGTGGCGTACGGCAGCAGCGCGACGCACAGCGCGGCCATCGCGGTCAGCGCCCACTTCTCGGTGGTCAGCGACAGCAGCGCCGCCGTGACCGCCACGCCCAGCACCGTGCCGATCGCACGGCTCACCGCGCGCAGGAACACCGAACCCAGGTCCGGCTTCAGCACGAAGGCGATCGTCATCGGCACCCAGTAGCTCTTGCTGAGCGGGTAGTTGGCGGTCACCGCCGCGCCGACGGCGATGCACAGCGCGACGCGCACCCCGTACCGGACGGAGGGACGGGACAACAGCCGAGCGCGCAGCCGCCACGGGTCGGGCGGCGACGCGGGGGCGGTGCCGATCCGCGTCGGGCGGCCGGCGACGGTGTCGGCCGCGGCGCGCAGCGCCACGTCCAGCGCCTGCCGCGCCGGGGTGTCCGGCCCCCAGTCGGGCACCGCGACCTCACCCCCGCCCCGCCGCACGGCCACCGCCAGCCGCCCGGGCACCTCGGCCACCTCCGCCGGGACGGGGCGCCAGGCCCACAGCAGTCCGGTCGCGGCCTCGGTGGCGGCGAGGGCGGCCTCGTACATGCGGTACAGGGCTTGCGGGTTGGTTCGGTGGGCCGGGTTCGGGAGCAGATCCTGCAGTTGGTTCAGGCGGGCGGTCAGCACCTGGCGCGAGGCGGCGCCCTGCGGAGTGCCCAGATCGGCGAGGGTACGGCCGAGCGCCTCGTAGACGGCAGCGAGCGCGCGGTTGCGGGGATCGGAGCCGGACCGGTGATCGGACCTCACCGGCAGACCCAGCAGGACCACCAGGGCCGCGCCCACCAGCATCATCGGCGCCGCCGCCCACCACGGATGCGGCGGCGGCATCCCACTGCCCAAGGCGGCCGACACCAGCAACAGCATCCCGGCCGCCGAACCACGCGGGCCGGTCGCGCTCAACGCCCCGGAGGCGAAGGCGGTGAGCGTCAGCGCGCCGCCGAGGACGGTGGCGCTCGCGTGGGCGTGCTGCAGGGCCGTGCCGATCAGCATGCCGAGAGCGGAAGCGAGCACGGCGGTGGCGATGCGGGTGGCGCGCTGGTACGCCGGCTCCGCACGGTCGTTCATCGTCGCGTGCATCGCGCCGAGCCCGGCGAACACCCCGAGGTCCAGGCGGTGGGCCAGGAGGCCGGCCGTCAGCGGTACCGCCATCCCGACGGCGGCCCGGGCCATCAGCGCCCACGGCAGCGGCGGCCGGGCCGGTCGCACGGCGCGGGCCCACCAGGGCGTCGGCTTGCTCGGAGGCATACGGGGTCACGTCCGTTCTGCGGCCTCGGGTCGCTGCTGTGCGACATTGCGCGGCAGATGGGGCGTACCGGGTCAGTCTATCCAGCGACCTGGTGGTCGGCTGTACGTGTCAAGTTCGTACCGATCGTGCACGGGCGGGCCAAGGGCCCTGCCGGGCCGACAGAGGTGGTGGCTACGATGACGGAGGCGGAAACCGCCCACAGGGCGGGCGGTTGAACCGACCAGGGCGGTACGAGCCAGAAGTTGACGGTGTGTTGCGGCAGGGAGGGCCCGGGAGTTGCCCGGAGTGCCCGGCCGTAACGGGGGAGAGGTGGACTGCTGTGTCAGAGCCGACGAAGCCTGCGGATCCTACGGGGGCGAACCCGGGGGGGACGGCTGATTCGACGCCGTTCATGCTGGATGGTGGGCCCAAGATCCCCTTGCCTTGGGGCGGGATCGATCTCACTCCCGTCGTCAGCACGGCGCAGACGGACGGCAGCGCCGGTGCCCTGGTGGCGGCTTTCGGCAAGCACGACGTTCAGGTCGAGCTTGACACGCTCACCGCGTTCGCCAACAAGATCGAGGCCCTGCTCCAGGCGATGGAGGGCTCAGAGGCGGCGCCGTACAAGCTTGAGGCGCAGAATCTGACTCAGGGAAGCTTCGTCAGTGGAGGTTCCGCCGGCCAGTTCCTGGAAGCGGTCACCTTGTCCAGTACCTATGAGAAGGTCCACACCCAGCTCGTCAAGTTGCACAAAGACTTCGCGTTGCAGATCGAGGCGATGAGGAAAGCGGTCGTGGGTACGGAGGGTCACTACAGGACAAACGAGGATCAGACGACCGCTGATCAGAACGCGGTGGCGAAGAGTACAGGCGTGGCGGGGACGAATGGCCCCGGGTCGCAGCGGACCGGGAGCAAGCTCTGATGGTGGTCGGCGGAGCCGGTTCACGGGGGGACGGGGAGTAAGCAGTGGCAGTCGAGTCGCAATTCGAAGGCATGGACCACGCCGTACTCAAGGGTATGGTCGACGGTGCAAAGCCCGATTTGGTATTGAGTCGCGGCACCAAGCTTCAGGCGGCCGGTCGTGTGCTGACCGAGCTGAGCGCCGCGCTCAAGTCGCACCTCAGCCAGGTCACCTGGGAAGGCCAGGCTGCGGAGAACTTCAAGACGTGGGCCGGAAACCTGCAGCAGTCCGCCGAGAAGCTGGGCAACTACGCCGCAGGCACCGGCGACGCCATGCATCAGGCCGGTGAGGCACTCAGCACTGCCAGGGTTGCTGTTCCTCCCGTACCGACCACTGCCGTCGCAGCGGTGTACAACCGTGCGCACCAGGGGGCTCCTTCCCCTGATGTGGTCAAGCAAGCATCGACCGTTTCCTGGAGGCCGGACGGCCCCAGCACTGCGGACATCGATGCGCTGATGAAGAAGCGGAATAGTGCCTGGGTATCTGAAGCGGAGGCACTTGCCGGAGCGCATGAGGTCACCGCGGCGCACCAGGAAGCCGTCCGCCAGATGGAGAAGCTGGGCGAGGCCTACGACGCGGCGACGACGAAGCTGAACGGGCTCGGTGACGTGGTGTTGCCGGGAACGCCTGACTCGTCGACCAGCAACCGTTACGACTCGACTACTGCGTCGGGTGGCGGCGGAGGCTATGGCGGTTCCGGAGGTGCCCTCCGCAGCCCACGCACGAGCGGGGGGAGCACGGGAGGGAACGTCACTCCCTCCGGCGGCAGTTACAGCGGAGGCTCTGCCACCTATCACGACCCAGGGACGGGCTCCAGGGATCCGGGTACGCCAGTTCACACCGGACCGACCCCTCCGCACGGTGGCGGACAACTGCCGCCCGCGCCGCAGGACCCGGGCTCGTCGAATCCGCCGTCCTACCCGTCGGACCCGGTGAGCCGCCCGGGCACTGGCCTCGACAGCCTCCCGACTCTGCCTGGCCAGACCGGTCCGACCGGCCCCGGCCCCCTACTGCCGGACGGGCCGGGCTCCACGCCCGTCTACCCGGGCGGGCCCGGTGGTGGCCCTGGCGGTACGCCGGGCCTGCCAGGTGGTGGGCCGATCACCGGCTTCCCGGTCGGGACCGGTGGTGGTTCGATCCCGACCAAGGGAATCGGTGGCGGTTACATCCCGGGCAAGGGCGGCGGCTCGAATCCCGCCCGCACGGTCCCGTTCGGCGGTGGCCAGGTTCCCGGTAAGTCCGGCAGCCCGGGCCTGCCCAGCGGAACGGTCTTCGGCCGCGAGGCTGGCCCGGTCGGCGGTGGCCGGGCCGGATCGTCCATGGGCGGCGGAATGGGTATGCACCCCGGCATGGGGGGCGGCCACGGTGTCGTCGGTGGGGGTAGCGGCTCGCGTGGCCGGGGCTTGGCTTCGACCACCGGCGGTACGGTCGGCGGTCGCAAGGGACCGGCCGTCGGTGGGGAGTTCACGCCGGGCGGTACGGGTCTGCGCAACCGTGCGGCTGCAGCGGAGGCTGCCGAGGGCGGCGGCCGGTCCGGGCAGAACGGCATGATGGCCCCGGGTGCGGGGGGCCACGGTGGGCGGAACGAGCGCGACCGCCGCAAGCGTGCTGACTACCTGCACGAGGACGAGGAGACCTGGACCGACGGTACGCCGCACAGCAACCCGGACGTGGTTGAGTAGGACGGCAGCGACTGCCCGGCCCCTGGGCTTGCCCCAGTGGCCGGGCAGACCTGTTCGGGGCAGGTTTTCCCTGCCAGCGGAGAGATTGACGAGGAGTTGTGATGGGGCGGACGAACGCGCGAGCGCGTTGGCGGGCTGCTGCTGCGGCGCTTCTGGCGGCGGGAGTCGTAGTTGGCCCGGTCGCAACACCGGCTGTTGCCGAGGACACGATCCGGCAGCAGCAGTGGCATCTGGATGCGATGCACGCCCCGGAGATGTGGAAGGTGTCCAAGGGGCAGGGGATCACGGTCGCCGTGATCGACGGTGGGTTCAAGCTCGACCATCCGGATTTGGAGGGACAGTTCCTTCCGGGCAAGGATTTCAGCGGTAGCCCTGGTGGTGTGGGGTCCTTCGGCGATGGACACGGCACAGGCATCGCAAGCCTGATCGCCGGGACCGGGAAGGGCATGGGAGGGACAGGCGCTCAGGGATTGGCTCCGAGTGTCAAGATTCTTCCACTGAAGATCAACAATGGGTCTGTCGGGCCGTTGCTTTCCTCTGAATTCCTAGGCCAGATCGGTCAAGCGATCAATTATGCCGTCGATCAGGGGGCTAAGGTGATCAATATCTCCCAGGGCATGGAGGCGGCGCTCCCCTTGCCGGATGATGTTGCCAAGCTGAAAAGCATTGTCGCCGCAGCTAGGGCGAGAGGCGTCCTCATCGTCGCGAGCGTTGGCAACGAAGCGCAGAAGGGGAATCCGGTCGAGTATCCGGGAGCTCTTCCCGGCATCGTGGGCGTGGGGGCGGTCGATCGTGACGTAATCACTACGGCCGAGTCCGAGCAGGGTCCGCAGGTACTTCTCGCCGCACCGGGAATGGATATGATTGCGGCGTGTACTTCACCCACTGGCTATTGCAAGAGTCACGGTACCTCTGATTCCTCCGCCTTGGTGTCTGCCGCTGCGGCGCTGGTCTGGTCAGCACACAAGGAGTGGACCGAGAATCAGGTTCTGCGGGTTCTGATCAATACGGCAGGGAAGCCGAGTGACGGATCCGTTCGAAACAATGACGTCGGCTATGGCGCGGTGCGCCCCCGGATTGCTTTGACGGACCCGGGGGATCCTGGTCCGGCAGATGTGTCTCCGGTTCCGGTGACGAATCCTTCACCCTCGGCGAGCCCCTCTGCGTCTGCGAGTTCGTCCGCTCCTACGTCGTCGGCGCCGACTCCCGTCGCGAGCCCGACCGAGGTGGCAGTGGGCCCGCCGAGTTCGCAGCCGAAGGCTGAGGCGTCGTCCGGGTCGGGTGGCAGCGCGGTGCCGATCGTGGGTGCCGTGGTGGCCGGGTTGGTGCTGGTCGCCGGTGTGGTGTTCGCCGTGGTGCGGCGGCGGAAGTCGGTTGTGCGGCCTGAGGCTGGTATCCCGCCGATTCCTCCGCCTCCGCCGTCGTACGAGCCCCCGGTGGCGCCGAAGGACAACCCGTACGCGAAGTAGTTCGCACGGTCTTGCTGTTGTGGGGGAGTCAGGGTGGGGAGCCGCTGGACGTGGGCTCGGCGGCTTGTTGTCGTCGGGCTTGCGAGCACGTGTGCGGTGGGGGCGGCGGCGTCGCCTGCTCTCGCAGGTGGGTCTCGATTCAGCTGATCAGTGGCCGGCAGCTCCCGTTGTGGCCGCACGGTTGCACAGACCCGTACCGCCCGGCGTGAACTCCCCGCCGGCGGCCGGTCCCTTACGACCGCCGACCGCACCGAAGGCGGCGCCCGGTCCGGGCAGAACGGCATGATGGCCCCGGGTGTGGGGGGCCACGGTGGGCGGAACGAGCGCGACCGCCGCAAGCGTGCTGACTATCTGCACGAGGACGAGGAGACCTGGACCAGCGGTACGCCGCACAGCAACCCGGACGTGGTTGAGTAGGACGGCAGCGACTGCCCGGCCCCTGGGCTTGCCCCAGTGGCCGGGCAGAGCTGTTCGGTGCCGTGTTTCCCGGGCTGCTGAGAATACGACGAGGAGTTGTGATGGGGCGGAAGCTAGCGAGTCGGCGGATGCTCGCAGTGGCACTCTTGGCTGCGGGAGTTCTTGTCGTGCCGGTTGCGGCGCCTGCGGTTGCTGACGATTCGATCCGTGCTGATCAGTGGCATCTGGACACCATGCACGCCCCGGAGATGTGGAAGATCTCGAAGGGGGACGGGATCACGGTTGCGGTGATCGACAGCGGGTTCAAGCTGGATCATCCAGATCTCGTCGGGCAGTTCCTGCCGGGGAAGGATTTCAGCGGCAGCTCGGGAGGGGTGGGTTCTGACCCGGAAGGGCACGGGACGGGAATGGCCAGCCTCATCGCTGGTATCGGCAAGAACCGAGGAGGGAATGGAGCCTACGGTCTCGCACCCGGGGCAAAGATCCTTCCATTGAAGATCAACAATGGGTCTGAGGGAACTGTCATCTCGGCTGACTTCCTTGGCCAGATCGGCCAGGCCGTGAACTATGCGGTCGACCAGGGCGCCAAGGTCATCAACATCTCGCAGGGGAGGGCCGAAGTCACTGCTTCTCCCGGCGACGTAGCCAAGATCAACCAGATTCTGGCGAACGCGCGGGCGAAGGGTGTGCTCGTGGTTGCCAGCGCTGGAAACTCCGCACAGAAGGGCAACCCCGTCGAATATCCGGGGGCACTGCCGAATGTCGTGGGGGTCGGGGCCTTCGATCAAAATGGCAATGTGACGGAGGAATCCGAGAGGGGGCCGCAAGTTGCTCTTGTGGCACCTGGTAAGGACATCATCGCGGCTTGTACCGCCTCCACCGGTTACTGCAAGAGCCATGGCACGTCCGATGGAGCCGCCTTGGTGTCGGCTTCGGCGGCACTGGTCTGGGCGGTTCACAAGGACTGGTCGGCGAATCAGGTTCTGCGGGTGCTAATCAATACCGCAGGCAGGCCGAATGGTGGGACCGTCCGCACGGATGACGCGGGTTGGGGCGCGGTACGGCCCCGGATCGCGCTGACGGATCCCGGCGATCCAGGTCCGGCGGATGTGTCTCCCCTCCCGGCTGATGCAGTCACGCCGTCTGCCGTGCCGGCCTCGCCGAGTTCGCCGGTTCCCACCTCGCCGGTTCCGACGTCGTCGACTCCCGCCGAGAGCCCGTCCGAAGCGGCGGCCGGCGCTGCTCCGACCGTGCAGCCGAAGGCCGAGGCGTCGTCCGGGTCGGGCAGTGCGCTGCCGATCGTCGGCGGGGTGGTGGCCGGACGGCAGACCTGGCCAAGCATCGAGCCGTCTTCGCCCGAATGGACTCCATGGCGCTGTCCGAGGATGCGTCGCGAGACCTGATCTGGTCCGTCAAGAAGGAAGTTGAGGACAGGTATGCCTGAGCCCAAGTGGCAGAAGTCGACCTACAGCGGCGCGACCAACGAGTGCGTCGAGGTGCGTACGGTGGACGGCGTCGTCGAACTTCGCGAGTCTGACGACGAGGACATAGTCGTCCGCACCACCCGGGCCAAGTTTGCGATGTTCATCCAGGGCGCCAAGGCGGGCGAGTTCGATCACCACGGCGGACTCAACATTTGATTGCAGCTCGATGGCCCCTCGCTCCGGCGAGGGGCGGCTGCGCTGGCGCCGGTCTCGGCCGGACTGACGCCTTCGGTCGCGTCCCGCAGTCACCTGAGCAGTGCGCGGGCGGTGCGCGGCCCCGTGGCCGAATCCGTCGGCGACTCGGCGACTCGGCGGCTGCTGTCCGTCCTTCCAGGCGCCCGATCGACGGCGCGCCCCGCCCCCGCCGCATCCCGGGGGAACCACAGTGGCGTCCGTCCAGGCCGCGACTGGGGCCGTTGGCCGCCTTGGGTCCGTCCTGCCCGCAGTCCCTGCTCGCTGCCTGGCCCGGGCTGGTGGTGTTCTGCTTGGTTTCGTCACCCTGGTGATTGCTCCGGGGGCACGATGGGTGCGGTGACGACCTCCATCGCGCCGTCGCCCGCACCGGGCATATTCGCGGTCAGTTGCTTGTGGAGGCCCCGGGGCTGTTGCCGGGTTTGACGCAGGGGGCCAGGACGGTCAGGTAGAGGGTGTCCGGCGCTGTGTCGGGCTCGCCCACCACGACCGAGGCGGTGAACTTGTTCGCGTCGTTGGTCAGGTCCAGTCGCTTATCGTCGCTGCGCTCGACGGAGAAGCCGTCCTGCTTCAGCCGCTGCCTTACCGCCTCGAAGACGCCATGCACCTTCGGCCCGGGGATCCCGCGCAGCTTGTAGCTGATGTACGGCATGTACGTCTGGATCGAACCCACCGGTCCGAGCTCGCATGCGTCCTTGTCCACCAGCGGCTCGGAGACCTTCACCGAGTCCTTGTCGGGAAGCACCGCCAGCGCACCGGAGGCGTCTACCTTGACCTTCTCCTCGGCCTGTCCGAGGGTCATCGACGGGCTGTCGCTCCCGCAGGCGGAGACGACGAGGAGGCCTGCGGGTAGCAGGCACAGCAGGGCGGCTTGTGCGGTTCGTCGGGGTCGGGACGATCGGGTGTGCTGTGGAGTTTGCGTCGGTAGGTTCATGTGGCCAACTCACGCGGGCGGTGGCTTGGTGCCGTTGGGCCAGACGCAAGGGGAGACGAAGCCGATGGTCAGGGTGGTGCTCCAGTCGCCGCCGTCGTCGATGGAGGCTCTGAAACCGTCTTTCGGATTCTTGAGGAAGATGGCGTCAGGGTGGCTGCTGGTGACCTCGAATCCGGCTTTGACGAGGTGGTCACGGAAGGCGTCGAAGGTGGCGGCATGGTGGTCGGCCGGGATGCCTCGTAGGTAACGGGAGGTTACGGCCATGGTCCGGCCGTCTTCCTCCGAAGGGGCATCGTTCTTGAAGCACATGCCGTCGCTGTCCCGATCGGTGACCGCGGTCACGGGTTGCGGGAGGGCGGCGAAGGCGTCGGCGAAGTACGACTCGGTCTTCTGTTTGGCCTGCTCATGGGTCATCGTCGGGCCATCGTCCGTACCGGCGCAGGAGGTGGCCGTCAGCAGGACGGCGATGGCCGGAAGCGCTAGTCGCACGGCTTTGGTGGGGTGTCGGCGGGTCACTTTCGTCATGATGGCTGCCACGTGCCGGTGATGACCTTGCCGAATTCCTTGATGGCGTCCCCCTTGGGGTCCCAGTAGTGGGAGTGATCGCTGTCTCCGGCATACAGGTGCTGAGCTTCGAAATGAGGATCCATCGGATCCTCTCCGAACCGCTTGATCAGCTCCGCTGTCACCGCGATCCCGGTGTCCTGACTGCCCCGGGCGACATAGACGTGGGAAGGGTCGATGTTCAGGTCTTTTGCGTGGTCGACACCGACACCGGGGCTGCCGACGAGAACGATGTCGTCGACGGGCGGCTTGAGGTCGCGCATGGTGTGACCAACCGCAACTGTTCCATAGCTATGACCCATGAGGGTGTTGTGCGAGGGTGCGCCCTCATGGGTCGAGCGCAGCCCGACCTGGAATCGGGCCAAATCCTGCTTCGCGTCATCGGCGTACCTGTCCATGGCCGCGTCCGGGAACTTGTTCTGGGGTGCGTCATACCCGACCCACGCGATCGCTGCGGTGGACTTGGTGCCGTCCACCTTGGTGGCCGCCTTCACCATCTCATCCGCCTTGTCGACGTCACCGCTGACCGCTGCGAACCTGGAGGTGGTGCCGGGGACGAAGGTCACGACGTTGTCGGCGGTGTCGGGGTTGTTGACCGAGACGATCGCCCGGCCGTTGCCCTTGGTGGTGTCGAACCCGAGGAGGAAGGCCGGCGTGTTGTCACGGGCTGCCAGCTTGGCGCCTCCTAGACGGCTCTCGATGTCGGCGATTCCCTTGAGTTTCTCCCTCAGGAGGATGTTCTTGGCATCCCAGGCCATGTAGTCCGGGTTGGTGACGGGCCCCTGCGGGCCGTCGATCTTCTGTGGTGGCTCGGGGCCAAGATGGTCGAGTTGGAGCTGGAGGTCCTGCTTGGTCTGCTTCATCCTGACGCGGTTGGCCTGGTCGCGGGCGATGGCGGGGACGCCGTCGAGGTTGCCGATCTGGTCAGGGTGGTCGTGGATGAAGTTCTGCCGCTCGGTCTCGGTGAGGCCGTTCCACCACTTCTTGACGCTGGTCGGGTCGGTGCCTGCGGGGGGAGCCTGCTCACCAGCGTTCGATGCGGTGAGATCCTTCGCCACCGTGGCGGCGTCCAGGCCGAGGCCGTTGCCGGCGTTGCTCGCGAAGTGGTTCAGCCGGGCGCTGATCTCCTGGTCCGCGTGGTCGGCTTCGTTGAGTGCGGCGGTGATGCGGTTGCTGATGGCGATGGCCGTCGTCTCGGCGCCGGCGCCCGCGTAGTTCGGGGACGTGGGCTCCTTGTCCCAGGTGATGCCGCCGTCGGGGGCGACATTGAGCTTCGCGTTCTTGGCGTCGTCGAGGGCGTAGACCAAGTGGGCCTGGGCCAGCGCGAATTGTTCGGCGGCCTTGGCGAGCGCCTTGCTGACGAGGTCGAGTTCCGTGTGCGCGGACTGGAGTTCGGTGCCCAGGAACCGGATTCGGGCTTGGGCGTGGTCGGAGGCGGTTCCGGTCCAGTGCGAGTTGGCCAGCCGGTCGGCGACCTCGTGCTGCCAGTTCTCCATGTGCTGGCCGAAGGCCGAGTAGAGCTTATCGAAGGCGTTCTTCGCGATCGTGATGTTGTTGATGTTGGCGTCGTAGAGCGTCTTGATGTCCATCGACTACTGGGCCTTCCCGCCGGTCGGGGTCAGCACGGTGCCGAAGGGATCGGGTTCGTCCGTGGTCGCCGCCCCACCGCCTTGGCTCTTGAGGTGCCCGTGGACGTCCTTCTCGACCTGGCGGTAGTAGCCGGCGGAGGTGGCGAGCTTGGAGCCGACACCGCCCATGTCGCCGCCGAGCTTGTCCAGCAGCGTCTTCCAGTTGGCGTCGCAGTCGTGCACCGCGGCGGCCGTGCGCCAGCCCTTCAGGGTCCCGGCGGCCTGGTTGTACGGCTCAGTGATCTTCGCAGTCTCACCCGGTATCGGACCCCCGATGTGCTGCGCGCTCTGTCCACAGCCGTCCAGTTCGGCAGGGTTGACCTTGAATTCCAAGGACGCATCAGGATCTGCCACGTTCGCCCCCCGGCGGTTCGTTCCGGATCCAGCGCACCGCCCGGAGCCGTAATTATTCGAAAATATGACACAGAATTTTAGCGGATCATTGAGCCTTCAAGGGTGGGCGCCGATCGGGTGGGGTGAGGCCAGAACGAATGAGGCTCCCCGATGGTTGAGCGAGACCCCGCACCTTGCTGCAGCACGGCCTGGCCAAGGGTGTGGTCGCGCACTTGGTTCGCGACCACCTCGTCCTGGACGAGGGCATCGACGTCCCCGCTGAGGCGGTCGTCGTGAGGGCGGGCTGCCAGGAGGGCCTGTTCCTGGTCCTGCAGGCGCTGCGCTTCACCCTCGAGGCTCATCGTCCTCGGCGTTTCGCCCACGTACGTTGGCCTGGCGGGCGCGGCCCGGCTCGTGGGCCTGCCGTGTGGCCCGTAGACGGCGGCTCACAGCGCGTCGACCTGGACCGTCTGGCTGCACCCGGCTGGCTGCCGCCCGCGCCCGAGGTCTGGTGGCCTCCACCCCAAGACGGGGGTGGAGGCCACCGACGCGCTCCGGCGTGAGGGTCGCGGGTGTGCGCCGGGGTCACTCGGGTGGCGGATGGTCGGGCGTGGGGCCTGCGGTGAGGGTTGGTGGTATGGATGCGGAGGGTGCTTGGCGGGTAGGGCAGTTGCGGCGGGCGGCGGCTGCGGCGTTGATCGGGACGGCGATCGAGTTCTACGACTTCTTTCTGTACGGGACGGCGGCCGCGTTGGTGTTCGGGCCGGTGTTCTTTCCCGAACTGGGCAGGGTGGGGGCGCTGTTGGCGGCGTTCTCGGTGTATGCGGTGGCGTTCCTGGCCCGGCCGTTGGGGGCGGTGGTGTTCGGGCACTTCGGTGACCGGGTGGGGCGGAAGGCGACGCTGGTGGTGTCGCTGCTGTTGATGGGGTTGGCGACGGCGGCGGTGGGGGTGTTGCCGGGGTTCGCGGTGTGGGGGTGGTGGTCGCCGGTGCTGCTGGTGGTGTTGCGGGTGTGCCAGGGCGTCGGGTTGGGCGGGGAGTGGGGCGGGGCGGCGCTGCTGATCGCGGAGAATGCGCCGGCCGGGCGGCGGGGGCGGTACGGGGGGTTCCTGCAGTTGGGGCCGACGGGTGGGTTCGTGCTGGCCAACGGGGTGTTCCTGGCGCTCCAACTCGGCATGGACGAGGGGGCGTTCCGGCAGTGGGGCTGGCGGGTGCCGTTCCTGGCCTCGACGTTGCTGGTGGCGGTGGGGCTGTTCGTGCGGTTGCGGATCGAGGAGTCCCCGCTGTTCCGGACGGACGAGCGCAGGGAACGGCCGCCGGTGGTGGAGGTGTTGCGCGAGCACTGGCGTCCGGTGCTGGCGGGCGGCGGGGCGATCACCGTGGGGTACGCGCTGTTCTACCTGACCACGACGTACGCGCTGGCGTACGCGACGTCCGGCCTCGGGGTGGCGAGCACGCTGGTGCTGTCGATGCTGCTGGTCGGGGCGGCGGGGATGGCCGTGACGGTGTGGCTGAGTGCCTCGCGCAGTGACCGGTGGGGGCGGCGGCGGACGTTGCAGTGGGCGACGGGGCTCGCCGCGGGCTGGTCGCTGGTGGTGTTCCCGCTGTTGGAGACGGTGCGGCGGCCGCTGATGTTCGTCGGGCTGGCGGGGGCGATGGTGGTGCTGGGCTGCGTGTTCGGGCCGGTGGCGGCGTTCCTGCCGGAGCTGTTCCCGACCCGGGTGCGCTACACAGGGGCCGCGCTGACGTACAACCTGGGCGGGGTGATCGGCGGTGCGACGACGCCGCTGGTGGCGACCAGGCTGACCGCGGCGTACGGGACGGCGCAGCCGGCGGGTTGGTACCTGGCGGGGCTGGGCGTGCTGGCCCTGGGGTGCCTGCGGCTGTTGCCGGAGACCACGGGCGCGGAGTTGGCGGCGGTGGACGGCGGACGCCGCCGGGCGCCCGTCCTGGGGACGGACCCGGCGGCGTAGGCGCAGGCGCGGGGAGGGGTCAGCCGGCCAGGGCGGCCCGGCCGGCCAGCACGATCGCGGTGTGCCGGGCGACGCGCTCGCCGAGGTGCTCGGCGGTCGCGATGTCGGCCTTGTGGACGGCCTCGACGCCGGCGTCGGAGGGCGAGGAGGCGGCGGCGCCGCTGAAGAAGCCGAGGCGGTTGAGGTCGTCCTCGCTGGCGGTGGTGGCGTTCCAGCCGGGCTTGAGGCCGAGGTTGACCCAGTTCATGCCGTGCTGGGCGGCGAGGGTCTGGAAGAAGCCGAGGGTGCTGGCCTTGTCGCCGCTCTTGGAGGCGGAGTTGGTGAAGCCGGCCGCGACCTTGTCCTTCCAGGCGTCGGTGAACCAGCGCTTGCTGGTGGCCTCGGCGAAGACGTGGAAGGCGCCGGAGGCGGTGCCCATGTAGGTGGGGGAACCGAAGACGATCGCGTCGGCGGCGTCCAGCTGGGCCCACTGCTCGTCGGTGATGGTGTCGACGGCGATCGAGACGACCTCGGCACCTGCGGTGGCGGCGCCGCGGGCGACGGCCTCGGCTATCACGGCGGTGTGGCCGTAGCCGGAGTGGTAGGCGATCGCGACGGTCGGGCGGATGGCGGTCATGCGGGGCGCTCCTGTACGGGACGGCGGTGGGCCGGTGGGGCAGTGGCGGGGACGGGCAGGGCGAAGCTTGCGGACGCCCGGTCCGTCGAACGGTCTCCAATATAGACCAGGTCTCCAATGGTTACCAGGGGCGGATTGGAGACCGCAGGGCTACCCTGGTCGGTATGACGACGGAGGAAACGGCCCGGGAGCAGAGTCAGCCGCACGGGCAGGTGCTGGAGCTCGATGTCTTCGCCCAGCTCTGTCCGAGCCGCGAGATGTTCGCCGAGCTGGCCGACAAGTGGTCGCTGCTGATCCTGATGAGCCTGGCCGCCTGCGGGCCGCGGCGCTTCTCCGAACTCCAGCGCGGGATCGGCGGGGTCAGCCGCAAGATGCTCACCCAGTCGCTGCGCACCCTGGAGCGCGACGGGCTGGTGCGCCGCACGGTCTTCCCGGAGACGCCGCCGCGGGTGGTCTACGACCTGCTGCCGCTCGGTCGGGAACTGGCCGAGCTGGTCTCCCCGCTCGGTCGCTGGACGGAGCGGCGCGCCCGGCAGATGCTCGCGGCCCGCGAGGAGTTCGACGCGGCGCACCCCGAGGCCTGAGCGGCCGGAGGCGGACCGGAGGCGGGCCGGGAAGGCCCGAGGGGCCGATTTCCCTTTCGGGTCGACGGCCGTGTAATGTCTTCCTTGTTCGACCGGCCCGGGAAAACAAAAACCCGGCAAGCCCCTATAGCTCAGTCGGTAGAGCGTCTCCATGGTAAGGAGAAGGTCTGCGGTTCGATTCCGCATGGGGGCTCCACTGAAAGACCCTCGCCTCGCGGCGAGGGTCTTTCGCGTTTCCCGAGCCCGCCGGCCCGGGCCCGACTCCGGCCAGCCCCGAGCCCGGCCGGACCGCCGACACGCGGTGGCCTAGCGGGTCGGGTGCGGAATGCGCTGTGATGGTGCGTCATCGGCCGCCCGCCCGAGGGGTGCGGGCGCGAGCCGGACCCTGACCGGGAGGGCGTCATGGGCGTTCGACTCGTGGTGGTCGACGACCATCGGCTGCTGGCCGAGGCGCTGGCCACCGCGCTCCAACTGCGTGGCCATCGGGTGCTCGCGGTCGGCTCCCCGGCCGGCGTCGCCGCCGACCTGGTGGCCGGGCGGCGGCCGGAGGTGTGTCTGCTGGGCGTGACCGCGCCGGGGGAGCCCGGCGCCTTCGACGGGCTGCGCCGGATCCACCGGGAGCGCCCCGAGGTGGCCGTGATCGTGCTCGGGCCGGTCGGTGAACTGCGGGGCGTGGCAGGGGCGTTCGCGGCCGGCGCGGCCGGGTACGTGCCCAGCGACGAGCGGATCGAGGTGGTCGAGCGGGCGATCGGACGGGCCCGGGCGGGTGAGGCCGCGGTGGCGGTGGACGTCCTGCGCGGGGCCTTCGACCAACTGCTGCGCCCGGTGGCCGAACCGGACGACGAGGCGGTCCGGCTGCTGCGACTGCTGACCCGCCGTGAGGTGCAGGTGCTGGCCCGGATCGCGGACGGCGAGGACACCGCGACGATCGCCGCCGGGATGCGGATCGCCGCGAGCACCGCCCGTACCCACGTCCAGCGGGTGCTGATGAAGCTGGGCGCGCGCACCCGGCTGGAGGCGGCCGCGGTGGCCGCGCGCACCGGCCTGTTGGAGCGGATGTCCGGCGGCTGAGGACGGTGACTGTGGAGAGCGGCTGAGGAGTGGGTGAGAAAGCCCGGGAGCGACCACCCCGGTGGTCGGGAGCACCCCGCCGGGCAGGGACAATTGGCGGCAGTCGTACGCATTCCGTCGATGGCCGCCGACCGGGCGGACCCATCGCCCGCTGGAGGTCTCATCATGAGTAAGTACCTGGTCACGGGTGGCGCCGGCTACGTCGGCAGCGTGGTGGCCGCCCACCTGCTGGAGGCGGGGCACCAGGTGACCGTCCTGGACGACCTGTCGACCGGCTTCCGCGAGGGCGTCCCGGCCGGTGCGGAGTTCGTCGAGGGGCGGATCCAGGAGGCCGGCAAGGTGCTGGACGGCTCCTTCGACGGCGTGCTGCACTTCGCCGCCTCCTCGCAGGTCGGCGAGTCGGTCGTGGACCCGGAGAAGTACTGGCGCAACAACGTGGCCGGCTCGCTGGAGCTGATCAGCGCGATGCGCGCGGCGGGCGTGCGCAAGCTGGTGTTCTCCTCCACCGCCGCCACCTACGGCGAGCCGGAGGCGGTGCCGATCGCCGAGACCGCCCGCACCGCGCCGACCAACACCTACGGCGCCACCAAGCTCGCGGTGGACCACCTGATCACCAGCGAGGCCGTCGCGCACGGCCTGGCCGCCGTCTCGCTGCGCTACTTCAACGTGGCCGGCGCGTACGGCGCCTACGGTGAGCGCCACGACCCCGAGTCGCACCTGATCCCGCTGGTCTTCCAGGCCGCACTGGGCCAGCGCCCGCACATCGCGGTGTACGGCGACGACTACCCGACCCCGGACGGCACCTGCATCCGCGACTACATCCACGTCGCGGACCTGGCCGAGGCGCACCTGCTGGCGCTGGACGCTGCCAAGCCGGGCGAGCACCTGATCTGCAACCTGGGCAACGGCAGCGGCTTCTCGGTGCACGAGGTGATCGAGTCGGTCAAGCGCGTCACCGGCCGGGAGATCCCGGTGCAGGTGGCCGGTCGCCGGGCCGGCGACCCGGCGGTGCTGGTGGCCTCCGCCGAGCGCGCTCACCAGGAGCTGGGCTGGACGCCGCGGCGCCCGAACCTGGACGACATCGTGGCCGACGCCTGGAAGTTCACCCTGGAGAAGAACGCCGGCTGACCAGGGGCGAGTCGGGACGGCCCCGGGGGTGCGGAAGGTGCCCCCGGGATCGCCCGGGCCGAACAAGTCCAGCCACCCACACAGCTCCTGGCGAAAGTTCACCAATCCACCACGGGGGAGTTTCCCGGCCCGTACGCTGAGTGCGGTACCGGTGGGGGCCGGCGTCGATTCGGCCTCACCGGCCAACCGGTGGGCGGGCGGGGCGACGGGTCCGGAGCACGCCGCCGGACCGGTCCCCGCTCCCGGGCTCGGGCGCTCTGAGCAGGGGGGTAGTGACGATGGGGCGGATCCGGGTCCTGGTGGTCGACGACCACCGGATCTTCGCCGAGGCACTGGCCGCGGCCCTCGCCGCCGAGCCCGACGTGGAGGTGGGTGCGGCGGGCAGCGCGGCCGCCGCCGAGCGGGCGCTGGAGCGCGCCGCCGCCGAGGGGCGGGCCTACGACGTGGCGCTGATCGACGCCGACCTGGGGGCCGAGACCGCGGGCGCCCGGGCCAGGCCGGGGGCCGAACCGGCCGAGGAGGCCCGGCGCCGCCAGGCCCCGGCCGCCCCGCCGCCCCGCCGGTCCGCGGCGCCGACGACCGTCGCCCGTCCGGCGGACCAGTTACGCGCGGAGCAGTTGCGCTCCGATCAGCTCCGCGCCGACCAGCTGCGCCCGGAGCAGTTGCGCTCCGATCAGCTCCGCGCCGACCAGCTGCGCCCGGAGCAGTTGCGTGCCGACCAGCTCAGGGCCGCCTCCCCGCCCCCCGACGGCATCACCCTGCTCGGCCGGCTGCGCCGTGCCCACCCCGGGCTGCGCGCCGTCGTCCTGGCCACCGCCGACGACCCGCACCGTGCCGCCCGGGCGCTGCACGCGGGCGCCACCGGCTGGGTGGCGAAGGAGAGTTCGCTGGCCCGGCTGCTGGCCGTGGTCCGGGGCGTGCTGCGGGACGAGACGCATCTGCCGCCGGCGCTGCTCACCGGGGTGATCCGCGAGCTCACCACCGCCCGGCGGGACCGCACCGAGAGCGAGCGGCTGGTGGACACCCTCACCCCGCGGGAGAAGCAGATCCTGCGCTGCATGGTGGCGGGCCTGGGCCGGCAGGCCGTCGCCGAGCGGCTCTACCTGTCGCCGCACACCGTCCGCACCCACATGCAGAACGTGCTCGGCAAGCTCGGGGTGCACTCCACCCTGGCCGCCGTCGCGGTCGCCCGCCGGGCCGGGGTCAGCCCCGCCGAGTCGGCGGTGCCGCCGTCCATCACCTCCGCCCCCTGAACGGCGGCGGACGGGGCTCAGCCCGGGATGTTGTCGAACGGCGCGACCAGCAGCCGCAGCAGCGCGGCGAGTTCGCCCTGCTGTCCGGAACTGAGCTGGGCGAGGAGTTCGCGCTCGTGCGCGAGCAGCCCGGCCAGCGCCTGGTCGGCGCGGTCCCGGCCGTCGTCGGTCAGCCGGACCAGGACGCCGCGCCGGTCGTCCGGGTCGGGCAGGCGCTTGACCAGGCCCTTGCCGGTGAGCCGGTCGATCCGGTTGGTCATGGTGCCGGAGGTGACCAGGGTCTGGGTCAGCAGTTGGCCGGGGGAGAGCTGGTACGGGGAGCCGGCCCGCCGCAGGGCGGTCAGGACGTCGAACTCCCAGGGCTCCAGGCCGTGCTCGGCGAAGGCGGTGCGGCGGGCGCGGTCCAGGTGCCGGGCGAGCCGGCTGACCCTGCTGAGCACCTCAAGCGGCTCCACGTCGAGGTCGGGGCGCTCTCGGCGCCATGCTGCGACCAGCCTGTCGACCTCGTCCTCCATGACGATCAGTGTATCGGTGGATGTGTCGATGTGAAGTCTCTTGACGTCGAGAAATGTGCCAGCGAGGCTACAACGAGATATCTTGATGTCGAGATACCTGCGAGGTGAGCCATGACCACCCCCGTCTGGGACCCGGCGCAGTACCTGCGCTTCGCCGACGAACGCACCCGCCCGCTGCGCGAACTGATCGCCCGCGTCCCCGTCCTCCCGGATCCGGATCCGCACGGCGCCGTGATCCTCGACATCGGCTGCGGCCCGGGCAACTCCACCGCCGTCCTGCGCGAACGCTGGCCGCAGGCCCGGATCACCGGTATCGACAACTCCGCCCCGATGCTCGCCACCGCCCGCACCGAGGGCGAGCCCACCGCCGACTACCTGCTCGCCGACGCCCGCACGTACGACCCCGCCCCGGCCCGGCCCGACCTGATCGTCTCCAACGCGACCCTGCAGTGGATCGACGGCCACCTCGACCTGATCCCGCGCTGGGCCGCCGCGCTGCGCCCGGGCGCAGTGGTCGCCTTCCAGGTCCCCGGCAACTTCGACGCCCCCAGCCACACCCTGCTCGCCGACCTGCGCCGCAGCCCCCGCTGGCGCGACGCCCTCGGCGCCGACGCCGTCCGCTCCGGCGTCCACCCGCCCGAGCGCTACCTCGACGCCCTGGCCGGCGCCGACTGCCTCCCCGACGTCTGGGAGACCACTTACCGCACCCTGCTGCCGGGGCCGGACCCGGTGCTGGAGTGGGTCAAGGGCAGCGCCCTGCGACCTGTCCTCACCGGGCTCGTCGACCCGGCCGACCGGGCCGCCTTCCTCGCCGAGTACGGGCGGCTGCTGCGCGAGGCCTACCCGGCCGGGCCGTACGGGACGGTGTTCCCGTTCCGGCGGATCTTCGCGGTGGGGGTGAAGCGGTAGTGGGGGTGAAGCGGTAGCGGCCCGGCCCGGTGCGGGCTCAGCCCCTGCGGTCGCCGACCAGCTTCGGGTGCCGCTCCAGGCCCTCCAGCCCGTGCCAGGCCAGGTTCACCAGGTGCGCCGCCACCGTCGCCTTGTCCGGCTTGCGGACCTCCAGCCACCACTGGCCGGTCAGCGCGACCATCCCGACCAGCATCTGCGAGTACATCGGGGCCAGCCGGGCGTCGAAGCCGCGGGACTTGAACTCCAGGCCCAGGATGTCCTCGACCTGGGTCGCGATGTCGCTGATCAGCGAGGCGAAGGTGCCGGTCGACTGGGCCACCGGCGAGTCCCGGACCAGGATCCGGAAGCCGTCCGTCGAGGTGTCGATGTAGTCCATCAGC
The DNA here is from genome assembly GCF_044768305.1 of Kitasatospora sp. NPDC101155. Lineage (NCBI taxonomy): Bacteria > Bacillati > Actinomycetota > Actinomycetes > Kitasatosporales > Streptomycetaceae > Kitasatospora > Kitasatospora sp. NPDC101155. Next base: position 32,115 of record NZ_JBIWPN010000034.1, read on the forward strand.
GCGAACGCGGCCTGCTCCAGCAGCTCGCGCGAGTGCCCGCCGGTGAGCGCCCCCGTCACCATGTCCAGCAGCAGCTGCATCTCGCGATCCACGACCACCGCGTACAGCCCCTCCTTGCCGCCGAAGTGCTCGTACACCACGGGCTTGGAGACCCCGGCGCGCTCGGCGATCTCCTCCACCGAGGTGCCGTCGTAGCCGCGCTCCGCGAAGACCGTCCGGCCGATCTCCAGCAGCTGCTCCCGGCGCTGCTTGCCGGTCATCCGGACCCGGCCGCCCCGGCGGCGCGGGGCCGAGGCGGCTGCGCCCCCGCCCGTACCTCGTTCCGTGCCCCCGTTGGCGGGCGTGCCCGCCGGTGCAGCGGCCCGCGGACGGACCGGCGCCGTTCCGGGCGCCGCGTCCGTCCGCGTGCTGTGGTGACCGCCTGTGCTGTCTGCGCTGCTCCCGTTCACCCCTACATCATGCTGGAAGCGCCGCCTCATGCGGCGCGGCGGGCGGCGATCCGCTGCGCGTCCGGCCAGCGGACGTCCCGGACCCAGCCTGCCAGCTCGAACCAGCGGATCAGCCGGGCCGAGGAGTCGATCTGTCCGCGGAGCACCCCGTGCCGGGCCGCGGTCGGGTCCGCGTGGTGCAGGTTGTGCCAGGACTCGCCGCAGGAGAGCACCGCGAGCCACCAGACGTTGCCGGAGCGGTCCCGGGAGCGGAACGGGCGCCGGCCGACCGCGTGGCAGATCGAGTTGATCGACCAGGTGACGTGGTGCAGCAGCGCCACGCGGACCAGCGACCCCCAGAAGAAGGCGGACAGCGCGCCCTCCCAGGACAGGCTCACCAGGCCGCCGACCAGTGCGGGCAGCAGGAGCGAGATCGTGGTCCAGAGCCAGAACAGCCGGGAGATCCGCCTTATGGCCGGGTCGCGGACCAGGTCCGGGGCGTACCTGAGCTGAGAGGTCTGCTCCTCGTCGAACATCCAGCCCATGTGCGCCCACCAGAGGCCCTTGATCAGCGCCGGGACGCTCTCCCCGTAGCGCCAGGGCGAGTGCGGGTCGCCGTCCTTGTCGCTGAAGCGGTGGTGCTTGCGGTGGTCGGCCACCCAGCGCACCAGCGGGCCCTCGACGGCCAGGCTGCCGGCGATCGCCAGCACCAGGCGCATCGGGCGGTTGGCCTTGAAGGCGCTGTGGGTGAAGTAGCGGTGGTAGCCGACGGTGATGCCGTGGCAGGTGAGGAAGTACATGGCGACGGTGACCGCCACGTCCGTCCACCCCAGCCCCCACCCCCAGGCCACCGGCACGGCGGCGACCAGCGCGGTGAACGGCACGAGGATGAACAGGCCGAGTGCGAGGCGCTCGGCGAAGCCCTGTCTCTCCCCGCCACGGGTGGCGGACAGCCGGGTCGCGGCGTCGGCGGAGGGATCGGGGGGGGAATCGGGGGAGGGATCGGGGAGCGCGGCGCCCCCCGCATGCGCCTGGCCGGCCTGGATGGTCATGGGGCGTCCCTTCGCGGCGTCCCGAACGGGACAGAGCGGAGCCTACGTTGGCGTAACCTACGGCATCGTAGGTTGCGCTCCGTGTCCAGGGGAACACACTGCCGCGCGGCGCTTGAGTGAATTCACCCGACTGGATGGATGAACCCCGGGCCCGCGGTGTTCGATCCGCCGCGGCGGATCCGCGCCCGCGGATCGGGCTGGTTGATACCCACGGGGGGGTCGACTCGGGTAGGGTCTGACACGACTGTCCGCCGTGGTGTAATGGCAGCACAGGGCCCTTTGGAGGCCTTTGTCTGGGTTCGAATCCTAGCGGCGGAGCCTCTGCGCGCCTCAGGTTCGGGCGTTTCCCCCCTCGCCGGTATTGTCAGTGCTGCTCGGCGGACTGTGCGAATGGCGACCGGCCTGGGTCCGGGCCGGGCCTGCCTGCTCTGCCCTCGCTGTGAACCTACTGAGGAGCCTCCCCGCATGGGTGCCAATTCGCTTGCCGCCGTTGTCGTGCTCGCCGCCGGTGGCGGGACCCGGATGAAGTCGAACAAGCTGCCCAAGGTGCTGCACGAGGTGTGCGGGCGCTCGCTGGTGGGTCACGCGGTCTCGGCGGCCGCGGAACTGACGCCGGCGCAGCTCGTGGTGGTGGTCGGCCACCAGCGCGAGCAGGTGGAGGGGCACCTGGCGGCGCACTACCCGGCGGTGCGGCCGGTGGTGCAGGAGGAGCAGAACGGGACCGGGCACGCGGTGCGCACGGCGCTGGAGGCGCTGACCGCGGACGGTGTGGTGCTGGACGGCACCGTGATCGTCACCGCCGGGGACTCGCCGCTGCTGACCGGGCGCACCCTGCGCCGACTGGCGGACGCGCACGCCGCGCAGCAGAACGGGGTCACCGTGCTGACCGCCGTCGTCCCCGAGCCCTTCGGCTACGGCCGCATCCTGCGCGACGAGGACGGCACCGTCGCCGCGATCGTCGAGGAGCGGGACGCCAGCGACACCCAGCGCGCGATCACCGAGATCAACTCGGGCGTCTTCGCCTTCGACGCCAAGCTGCTGGTCGAGGCGCTGGCCGAGCTCACCACGGACAACTCGCAGGGCGAGGAGTACCTGACCGACACCCTGGAGATCCTGCGCAAGGCCGGGCACCGGGTCGGCGCCGTGGTCGCCGAGGACCACCGGGACATCCTGGGCATCAACGACCGGGTCCAGCTGGCGCAGGCCCGCCGGCTGCTGAACGACCGCCTGCTGGAGCAGGCGATGCGCGCCGGCGTCACCGTGGTGGACCCGGCGACCACATGGTTCGACGTGCAGGTCTCGTACGAGCCGGACGCCGTGGTGCTGCCGAACACCCAGCTGCAGGGCGCCACCCACCTGGGCGAGGGCTGCGAGGCGGGCCCGAACTCCACCCTGAAGGACACCCTGATCGGCGCCGGCGCCCGTGTGAGCAACACCACGGCCGACCGCGCGGAGATCGGCGAGCTGGCCGCCGTCGGCCCGTACGCCTACCTGCGGCCGGGCGCGAAGCTGGCCCGCAAGGCGAAGGTCGGCACCTACGTCGAGGTGAAGAACTCCGAGCTGGGCGAGGGCGCCAAGGTGCCGCACCTCTCCTACATCGGCGACGCCACCATCGGCGAGGGCGCCAACATCGGCGCGGCCTCGGTCACCGTGAACTACGACGGGATCAACAAGCACCGCACGGTCGTCGGCGCGCACTGCCGCACCGGTTCGGACAACATGTTCATCGCCCCGGTCACCGTCGGTGACGGCGCCTACACCGCGGCCGGCTCGGTGATCACCAACGACGTTCCGCCCGGCGCACTGGGCGTGGGCCGGGCGCAGCAGCGCAACATCGAGGGCTGGGTCGAGCGCAAGCGCCCCGGAACCACGTCCGCGCAGGCCGCGAAGGCCGCGGCGGACGGGGCCGTCGAGGCCTGACGGGACGGGCGGTGCGCCCGCAGGGCGGTCCCGGGGCGGACGGTTTCTGCGCGGGCGCGTAACCTGGAGGACGTACGTGCGCCACTGGGCTTACCGCCCGTGTCCAGGCGTACCGACAATTCCCCGATCCCCCGTGAGTGCGGGCTGCGCCTGCCCTCCGCGGGGGAGGGGTTCAGCGTCCGCAACGCGAGGAGACGGTGCAGTGAGCGGGATCACGACGTCGGGTGAGAAGAAGCTGAAGCTCTTCTCCGGCCGTGCCCACCCGGAGCTGGCGAAGGAGGTTGCCGAGGCGCTGGGGACCGAGCTGGTCCCGACCAAGGCCCTCGACTTCGCCAACGGCGAGATCTACGTCCGCTTCCTGGAGTCGGCGCGAGGCGCGGACTGCTTCGTGATGCAGAGCCACACGGCTCCCATCAACCAGTGGATCATGGAACAGCTGATCATGATCGATGCGCTGAAGCGGGCCTCCGCCAAGAGCATCACCGCGATCCTGCCGTTCTACGGGTACGCCCGCCAGGACAAGAAGCACCTGGGCCGCGAGCCGATCTCGGCCCGCCTGGTCGCCGACCTGCTGCGCCAGGCCGGAGCCGACCGCCTGATGGCGGTGGACCTGCACACCGCGCAGATCCAGGGCTTCTTCGAGGGCCCGGTGGACCACCTGTTCGCGCTGCCGCTGCTGGCCGACTACATCGGCGAGAAGGTGGACCGCTCCAAGCTCACCGTCGTCTCGCCGGACGCCGGCCGGGTGAAGGTGGCCGACCAGTGGTGCGACCGCCTGGACGCGCCGCTGGCGATCATCCACAAGCGCCGCGACATCACCCAGGCCAACACCATCCTGTCGGCCGACGTCGTCGGTGACGTCAAGGACCGGGTCTGCGTCCTGGTCGACGACATGATCGACACCGCCGGCACCATCTGCGCCGCCGCTGACGCGCTGTTCGAGAACGGCGCCGCGGACGTCCTGGTGGCCGCCACCCACGGTGTGCTCTCCGGCCCGGCCGCGGACCGGCTGAAGAACTCGCGGGTGAGCGAGTTCGTGTTCACCAACACGCTGCCCACCCCGGCGCAGCTCCAGCTGGACAAGATCACCACGCTGTCCATCGCCCCGTCTATCGCGGCCGCGATCCGCGAGGTGTTCGAGGAGGGCTCGGTCACGAGCCTCTTCGAGGGCGTGCACTGACGAAGGCCCCGTGCGGCGGCCCCGGGCCCGGACGGGCCCGGGGCGGCGCGCATTTGCCGGGGGGGCACCGGTGGGGTGAGACACGGGAAACAGCACGGCGAGGGAAGCCGCG
>NZ_JBIWPN010000034.1:36816-90543 GCF_044768305.1 Kitasatospora sp. NPDC101155
GGGGGGGTGGGGGGGCGGGGCCGGCCCCCCCCCTTCTGGGCGGGCGCCCCCCCCCGCCGCCCGGGGGCGCGCGCCCCGGCCGGGCGGGGCGGGGGCCCCCCGCCGATTTCACGGGAGGGCACCGGTGCGGTTAGACTCGTGAAACTGCTCGGCGAGGGATGCCGTGTGCCCGCTGGCCGGGTGCCGACACCGTGATCGACGCGCTGCCGGTAGCGGATTCCGTCCGCCGGCAGAGGCCGTTGCCGCCGAGTGACCCCCGAACGTACTGAGGGTGTGGTCCCGGCGGTTTTTCGCGTTGCCTGCACCCCCGCGCCAGTCTTCACGAGGAGTGCAGTCGTGTCCGAGATCCGTCTTGCCGCTGAGACCCGTTCCGAGTTCGGCAAGGGTGCCGCCCGCCGCGCCCGCCGCGCCGGCTTCGTCCCCGGTGTCGTCTACGGCCACGGCCACGCCCCGGTTCACCTGAACCTGCCCGGCCACGACCTGATGATGGCCCTCAAGGCCCCGAACGCCCTGCTGGTCGTGCCGATCGACGGCAAGGACGAGTACGTGCTGCCGAAGGCCGTCCAGCGCGAGGCCATCAAGCGCACCATCGAGCACGTCGACCTGCTGCTGGTCAAGCGTGGCGAGAAGGTCACCGTCGAGGTTCCGGTCCACACCGAGGGCGAGCTGGCCGCGGGCGGCAACCTGCTGGAGCACGTCCTGCAGGCCCTGCCGGTCGAGGCCGAGGCCACCCACCTGCCCGAGGCCGTCACCGTCTCGGTCGAGGGCCTGGAGGCCGGTGCCTCCATCCACGCCAAGGACATCGTCCTGCCGGCCAACGTCTCGCTGGCCGTCGAGGCCGACGCCGTCGTGCTGCAGGTCATCGCCGCCCAGGCCGCCCCGGCCGAGGAGGCCGCCGAGGGTGCCGAGGCCTGAGCCTCGCGCTAGTCGCTGAGACCGCTGCCCCGGTCGCTCCCGCTGGAGCGGCCGGGGCAGCGGCGTGTCCGGGATGATGACGTCGAGCGCGAGGGCGACGAGGAGAGTGGGAATGGCTGAGGAGTACGACGGCCCCTGGCTGGTGGTGGGGTTGGGCAACCCCGGGGAGCAGTACGCCCGGAACCGGCACAACATCGGCTTCATGGTGGTGGACCTGCTGGCGCAGCGGATGGGCGCCAAGTTCAAGGCACACAAGAGCCGGGCCCAGGTGGCCGAGGGGCGGCTGGCGGGCAGGCGGGTGGTGCTGGCCAAGCCGATGTCCTTCATGAACCTGTCCGGCGGGCCGGTGACGGCGCTGCGGGACTTCTACAAGGTGCCGGCGTCGGCGCTGATCGCCGTCCACGACGAGCTGGACATCGACTACGCGGCGCTGCGGCTGAAGCTGGGCGGCGGGGACAACGGCCACAACGGGCTGAAGTCGATCACCAAGTCGCTGGGCCCGGACTACCACCGGGTGCGTTGCGGGATCGGCCGTCCGCCGGGCCGGATGGAGGTCGCGGACTTCGTGCTGAAGGACTTCTCCTCGACCGAGCGCAAGGAGCTGGAGTGGTTCGTGGACCGCTCGGCGGACGCGGTGGAGGCGCTGCTGTCCGAGGGGCTGGAGCGGGCGCAGGGCACCTACAACTCCTGACATGCCGTCATGGGTGTGCTGTGCGGGGTACGCAACAGTCGTACAACGCTTGCCGTGCCAAACCTGAATCCATGTGAGAACCCTGTGCGGGATCGGATAGCGTCGGCCTGGTACGCGAACGGGTCCTGGGGAGTTCTCGATGCGGAGATTGCGTCCGGTCCGCCGACTTCGGCGGCTCCGGGTGGTCCGGCTGAAGCAGCTCGGACGGCGGGTCGGCACGGCCGGTGCGCTGGGGGCGGCCGGGGTGTTGTTGTCGAGCGGTGCGGTGGCGCACGCCGATCCGGCGGCAGAGCCGGATGCGGTGGTCTCGCCGGAGCCCGCGGCGGCGCAGTTCGCCCCGGTGCTCGGCGATTCGGTCGGGCCGGACGCCGGGCTGCTGGCGGTCGGCGGCGGCCTGGTGGTCGTGGCCGGCGGTGCGGCGCTGTGGCTGAAGCGGCGGCGCGCGGGCGAGCCCGGCGAGTAGGAATTCGCGGCGAGGGGCCGGTCTCCACGGGAGTGGGCGCAGGCCCCTCGCCGTCTTGTCATCCGTTTCCGTCGGGTGGGGCGTCATGAGGGTATGAAGCGCGAATCGATGCGCCCGGGGGGTTCCGGATCCGACCCGTTCGACGAGTTCGTCGCGGCGCGGTACCAGGCCCTCCTGCGGGGGGCGTACCTGATCACCGGGGAGGTTCACGACGCCCGGGACCTGTTGCACGACGCCTTGGCGCGGGTGTACCCGAAACGGTCGGCGATCCGGGAGCCCGGGGCGGCCGAGGGGTACGTCCGCCGGACGATGGTCCGCACCCACGTCTCGCGGTGGCGTCGGACCAGGCGCGAGGTGCTGACGTCCGCGCCGCCGGACCGGCCGGCGGCCCAGGAGGCCGAGCGGGACGGGCAGTTGCACGACCTGGTGCTGGCGGGCCAGGCGGTCGAGCGGCTGGCCCGGCAGGACTACGGGGACCACTACTTCGCGACCTGCCGGGACGCGGCCGAGGACACGTTGGTCGTGATGCGCAACCCCGGCCCGACCGGCCTGGACGCCGCCGCGACGCAGGCCACGGCCCAGTGGCCCGCCGTGAAGCTGCGGTTCGTCGCCGCGCCCTCGTACCCCATGCAGCTGAGACTCGCCCAGGAGATCCGCGCGGAGGCCGGGGACTGGGCGGCGACGAAGGGCGTGCTCATCGCCTGGGTGGAGATCGCCGTGGACGGCAAGGGGGTGATCGTCCACACCCCGCAGGCGGAGTCCGCCCGGGCGGAGCTCGTCAAGCACTTCGGGCTCCTGGTCTCGGTCAGCCTCTGAGACGGCGCGGGGGCCGGTGCTCTTCGCGAGCACCGGCCCCCGGTCGTGTCTCAGGGCCCGTCAGCCGGTGTTGCGCAGGCCGGCGGCGATGCCGTTGACGGTGAGCAGCAGCGCGCGGGCGCGCAGCGGGTCCTCGTGGCGGCCGGCGGCGACCTCCTCGCGCTGGCGGCGCAGCAGCGCGACCTGGAGGTAGGAGATCGGGTCGAGGTAGGCGTCGCGGACGGTGAAGGTCTGCTTCAGCACCGGGTTGTGCTCCAGCAGTTCGCTCTCGCCGGTGAGCCGGAGCACCTCGCGCAGGGTGAGTTCGTGCTCGGCGACGATCTGGTCGAAGACGTGGTGCAGCTCGGCGGGCACCAGCTGCTCGACGTAGTGGCGGGCGATCCGCAGGTCGGTCTTGGCCAGCGTCATGGCGACGTTGGACAGGAAGTTGCGGAAGAAGTGCCACTGGCCGTACATCTCGTCCAGCACGTCACCGAGGCCGGCCTCGCGGGCGGCGGCGAGGCCGGAGCCGACGCCGTACCAGCCGGGGACGATCTGGCGGGACTGGGTCCAGCCGAAGACCCACGGGATGGCCCGCAGGCCGTCCAGGCCGGCGCCGGAGTCGGGGCGGCGGGACGGGCGGGAGCCCAGGTGCAGCGAGGCGAGCTGGTCGACCGGGGTGGCGGCGAAGAAGTACTTCGGCAGGTCGTCCTGCTCGACCAGGGCCCGGTAGGCGGTGTGGGCGGCCGCGGAGACCTGGTCCATCGCGGCGTCCCAGCGGGCCAGTTCCTCGGGGGCCTGGCGCGGGGCGGTGTGCAGGGCGGAGGCGGCGAGGGTGGCGGAGAGGGTCAGCTCCAGGTTCTCCCGGGCGAGGGAGGGGAGCAGGTACTTGTCGGAGATGACCTCGCCCTGCTCGGTGACCTTGATCTCGCCCTCCAGCGTGCCCCAGGGCTGGGCCAGGATCGCCTCGTGCGAGGGGCCGCCGCCGCGGCCGACGGTGCCGCCGCGGCCGTGGAAGAGGCGCAGCCGGATGCCGTAGCGGTGGGCGACGTCGCGCAGTCGGCGCTGGGCGCGGTGGATCTCCCACTGGGAGGTGGTGATGCCGCCGAACTTGGAGGAGTCGGAGTAGCCGAGCATGACCTCCTGGACGTCGCCGCGCAGTGAGACGAGCAGCCGGTAGGAGGGGTCGGAGAGCATCTCGTCCAGGATGCGGTCGGCCTGCTGGAGCTCGTCGGTGGTCTCCAGCAGCGGCACGATGCCGATCTTGGCGATGCCGGCGTGCAGGTCGATCAGACCGGCCTCGCGGGCCAGCACGGTGGCGGCGAAGACGTCGTCGGCGCCCTGGCACATCGAGATGATGTAGCTCTCGACGATCTCGTCGCCGAAGCGCTCGAAGCCCTCGCGGATGGTGCTGAAGACGCCGAGGGTCTTGGTGCCGGCGTCGTCCAGCGGGGCCGGGGTGGGGGCGAGCGGGCGGCGCGAGCGCAGCTCCTTGGCGAGCAGCCGCTGCCGGTACTCGCGGGGCATGTCGGCGTAGCGCCAGGCCTCCTCGCCGAGGCGGTCGAAGAGCTGGCCGAGGGCGTGGTGGTGGGCCTCGGCGTGCTCGCGCACGTCCATGGTGGCGAGCTGGAGGCCGAAGGCCTCGATGGTGTTGATGGCGCGGGCCAGCCGGCCGTCGGCGATCAGCTCGCCGCGGTGGGCGCGCAGCGAGTCCTGGATCAGCCGCAGGTCGGCGACCAGCTCGCGGGTGCCGAGGTAGTCGCGGCCCTCGACGTGCGGGGTGCCGCCGGCCAGGCGCTCGCGGGTGTTCTCCAGCTTGAGCCGGATGCAGGTGGCCTTGAGGCGGTAGGGCTCCTCGGCGTTCATCCGCTTGTAGCGGGGGCTGAGTTCGGGGAGCCGGTGCAGGTCGGTGTTGAGCGAGGCGAGCAGTTCGACCGAGGCGCCGGCCAGCCGCTCGGAGGTGGAGAGGGTGTTGCGCAGCTCGTCGATGGCGGCGAGGGCGTCCTTGATCCCGTACTCGTGCTGGAGGTTGAGGACGTCCCAGGTGACCTGGGGGGTGACGTTGGGGTTGCCGTCGCGGTCGCCGCCGATCCAGGTGCCGAAGGTGAGCGGGCGCACGCCCTCGGGCAGGCCCAGGCCGACCCGGGCGAGCTCCTCGTGCAGCTCCTCCAGCACCTCGGGAACGGCCTCGCGGTAGAGCTCGTCCAGGTAGTAGACGGCGTTGCGGGCCTCGTCGGTGGGTTCGGGGCGGGCGATGCGCAGTTCGTCGGTCTGCCAGAGCAGGTCGATGACCTCGGCGAGGCGGCGGTCGGCGGAGCGCTTGGCGCTGCTGGTGCGGGCCGGGTCGGCGGCGACCAGGCCGGAGGTGAGCTCCTCGCGGTGGATGCGGTCGAGGAGTTCGCCGATCCGGCGCAGCTTGTTGAGCACGCTGCGGCGGGCGGCCTCGGTGGGGTGGGCGGTGAAGACCGGGCGGACCGCGAGGTGGGCCAGGGTGTCCTCAAGATGCTTGGGGTCGGCCTCGGCGAGCTGGTCGGCGGTCTGGGCGAGCAGCGAGCCCTCGCGGGCGCGGCGGGTGGCGAACTCGCGGCCGCGGTGCACCTGCTCGGTGACGTTGGCGAGGTGGAAGTAGGTGGAGAACGCGCGGACCAGCTTGGCGGCGGTGTCCAGGTCGATGTCGGAGAGGAGTTCAGCGGTGGCCTCGCCGTCGGTGCGGCTGAGCAGTCGGACCTGTTCGACCAGGCCCAGCAGCTGGGGGCCCTCCTGGCGGACCAGCGTCTCGCCGAGCAGGTCGCCGAGGCGGCGGATGTCCGCGCGCAGCGCCGAGTTGTCTGCGGCTGCGCCGGCGGCGAGGACAGTGGGACTGTCCGCCGGAGTGGGGACCGGAGCGGTCACGGCTGGCTCCCTGTGGTGGTGGGGTTCGGCAACGGCTCATCGTCACAGGTCCACGCGCAGTGTGGCGGGTGTGACGCGTGCGGACCGCGCTGTCCGACGCGACCAGCATAGGTCTCGGGGCGGTCGCTGTCCGAGAGGTGGCCGGATGGCGGACAGGCCCGCCGAGAAGCCCTTGTGGTCTGGACCACTTGAGCGGTCCGCGAGGTGTGCCGGATCATCTCGGTGGGGAGGGGAGGGGTTTGCGGCTTAGGCTGTCACGCATGAGCAAGTCGCCTGGGGAGCGCGCGCCGGTCCGGTCGTTCTGGTGGTGGAAGCGGCCGCGCAGCGCCTTCCTGGACATCGTGCTGGCGCTGCTGGCCGCGCTGGAGTGCTCGGCCAGCACGATCGCCTTCCTGGGCGCCCGGGTGAGCTTGTCGGGCACGGGCACGGCCGCGGTCGCGGTGCTCGGCACGCTGGCGGGCGGCTCGCTGGTGCTGCGCCGGCGGTGGCCGGCCGTACCGGTGCTGGTGACCCTGCTGGTGCTGCCCGGGATGCTCGGGGTGCTGCTGCTGGTGGTGTCCCTCTACACGCTGGCGGAGACCTGGGAGTGGCCCTCGCGGCGCTGGCGGGTGGTGGCGCTGTCGGTGCTCGCCTTCGCCGAGGCGGTCGCGGTGATGATGGTGTCGATGCTGACGCCGGGCGACTCGACGGTGGAGCAGCCGGCGCTCTGGGTCCAGGTGCTGATAGCGGTGCTGGTGGCGGTCGGGCTGACCGTCCCCCCGGTGGTCACCGGACTGTACGTGGGGGCGCGGCGGCGGCTGATCGAGTCGCTCAAGGACCGCGCGCACGGCCTGGAGACCGAACTGGACCTGCTCGCCGAGCAGGCGCAGGAACGCGCCCGCCGGGCCCGGCTGGAGGAGCGCACCCGGATCGCCCGGGAGATGCACGACGTGGTGGCGCACCGGGTGTCGCTGATGGTGGTGCACGCCGGGGCGCTGGAGCGGATCGTCGGCAAGGACCCGGAGAAGGCCGCGCAGAGCGCCAAGTTGATGGGCGAGGTGGGCCGGCAGGCGCTGAACGAGCTGCGCGAGATCCTCGGCGTGCTGCGGATGGACGACGAGCGGCAGCCGGAGCCGGACTCGCTGGCCGGACTGCCCCGGCTGGTCGACCAGTCCCGGGCGGCCGGGATGGCGGTGACCCTGACGGTCAGCGGCAGCCGGCAGGAGTTCACCGGCGAGGCCGAGCAGACCGCGTACCGGGTCGTCCAGGAGGGGCTGACCAACGCGCACAAGCACGCGGGCGGGGCACAGGTGTCCGTGCTGCTCGCGTACGCGCCGAACGGGGTGCGGGTGAGCGTGGTGAACGCCTGTCCCGGCGGTGAGCGGGGTGCGGCGCAGCTGCCCAGCGGCGGCAACGGGCTGGTCGGGATGCGGGAGCGGGTGGTCGCGCTGGGCGGCACCTTCTCGTCCGGGCCGGAGGCGGACGGCGGGTTCCGGGTCGAGGCGGTGCTGCCGTCCCGGCTGGTGGTCCGGACGGACCGGCTGGGCTAGGGCGGACAGCTCGGGCCGGGGCGGACCGGCTGGGCCGGGGGCGGACCGCTCGGGCTAGGAGTACTCCTCCGCGGTGCGCAGCCGTTCCGGGGCGGTGCCCAGGACCAGGGCGCTGATCGCCTGGTCGATGCCGTGGCCGAGGAACCACTCGCCGGTGTGGTCCAGGCTGTAGACCCGGCCCTCCTCGTCGACGGCCAGCAGCGCCTGCCCGTACGCCTCCTCGCCGAGCGGGGCGAGCCGGGTGCCCAGCGCCCGGCCGAGGTCGAACAGGGTGCGCGGCTGGTGCAGTCCGCACAGCGGGTCGATCAGGAACGGGGTGCGGGCCAGCTGGCGGCCAGGGCCGGACAGGTCGAAGGCGAGGGCGCCGAACTCGGCCCAGGCCTCGACCGCGGCAGGGAACACCGCGTGCTGGACGCCGTCGGGCCCGCCGTACCCCGCCAGGGTGTCGGCCCACTCCTCGGCCTGCAGGATCTGCCAGCGGCCGGGGTGCCAGCCGGCCGCCTTGAGCTCGGCGGCGACGTCGGCGGGGAAGCGCGGGCGGGTCCGCCCGAGGGTGCCGGTCGCGGACAGGGTGGCCGGGGCCGGAGGCGGGGGCGGGCTGGGCGGATTCAGGGCGGACTCCGGGGCTCGGGGACAGGGAACGTACGAAGGGCGGCGGCCGGCGCGCGGCCGGTCAGCGTGCGGGCGGTCCGACGGCGACGCTCTGCACCGTGAAGTGCTCCAGCATCGGCGCGCAGGAACGGCACGGCGGGGCGTGCGTACCGTGTGCCGGGTCGCCCTCCTCGCGGATCCGGACGGTCGTCATCCGGGCGCCCTTGAGCGCCTTGCGGGCCTCGTGCAGGCTCATCGGCTTGCGGGCCGCGCGCTTGGAGCGCCTGCCGTCGACCGTGGTCAGGTACTGGGAGAGCAGGACGGCCTCCGGGCAGCGGCCGGTGAACCGCTCGCGGGCCTCGACCGGCAGGGTGTCCAGGAACTCGCCGACCAGCGGGTGCAGGACCGGGCGCCGCTCGTCCTTGTCGCCCGCCAGGGTGTGCACCTCGCCGCCCTTGAGCGACAGCGCGGCGGCGACGGCGGGCAGCAGGCTGTCGCGGTGGTGGCGCAGCACGGGCGGGCCCGCCGGCTCACCGGTGGTCATGCGGTGTCCTCCTCCTCGTTCCCGGCGGTCCGGTCCCTGTTGGTTCCTGTTGGTCCGGAGCAAGCCTGTCATTTGACACCGACAAGCGCACAACCGGGGTGCGGGCACGGCCGAACGCCCGTACGGCCGTTGGCGGATCGGCCCGGGCACCCGTCGGCATCCTGGCCCGACCCCGACCGGATCCGCACACCGTCGTCACGACTTGTCCGCTGATTTACCGAAACCGCCCCGGATCGCCGCCGCGGTCGCTACGGTTCCGGCAGCGAGCCGAAGGGGGGTGCGCCCCGGCCGCCGGTTCGGTCAACTCTCGCCGATGGAGGAACCGTTGCGGGTGGCCGACGGCCGTCCGGCGGTGAACTCGCCGACACCGTACGGATGATCGGAGGGCGCGGGGCGCGGGAGAAGTGCCGACACGAGCGGTCCGGCCTCAACTCCCGGCCGGACGCCCCGCAGGCCGACGTCCGGCCGGCCACCGGGATCGACGCCGGGTGCACCCCCCGCCCCGGTCCGCCCACGGCCGCCACACCCCACGCGGACCCGGCGGACGGGGGTGGCGGAGGTCCTGGGACGGGCCCCGGATGCGGGGGTTCGGCCGGCCGGGTGACCCAATAGGCTGGTGCCCAGCAAGCGCACCGAGAATTTGCAGCAGCCAGTGGGGGCTCCCAGATGACGACAGGTCGGCCCGGCGTCGCCGCCGCACCGAACGCGGCGTACGCAGGTCAGGTGGTGCAGTTCCCGGATCCGGTCCGCGCGGAGCGGCACCCGGCCGGGGTCCAGGTGGACGAGTCCGGCTACCCGGACTTCGGTCCGTACGCCGCCGCGGCGGCCGAGGTCGCCGACCCGCCGGACGGCTTCGGCGTGGACGAACTGCGGCTGACCGACTACGTCTCGGCCAACGCCGCGCTGTTCACCCAGGGCCACCCGCTCTGGGCCGACCTGGAGACCGCGGTGGCCACCCCGCCCGGCTGGACCTGGCACCACGCGGTCGGCCGGGCCGCCCCGGGCTGGCGGCGGATGGAGCTCGTCCCGGTCGAGGTCAAGGCCCTGCTGCGGCACCACGGCGGCCTGGCCACCTCGCCCGCCGACCACTCCCGCCGGGGCACCCGTCCGCTGCAGGAGCGCCGGCCCGTCCACTTCTCGCTGGCCAAGGACGGCGGCGACCCGATCGGCGTCCCCGAGGACCTGGTGCAGCGCGCCGAGGAGCGCCTCGGCTACCGGCTGCCCAGCGCCTACCGCACCTTCCTCAAGCTGGGCGGCGGCCGCGGCCCGGTCGGGGTGGCGCTGGACACCGAGCTCGGCATGCTGCTCGACCAGCCGTTCCTGACCCTCAGCGAGGAGTACGGCGTCGAGGACGTCGTGTACGCCAACAAGTGCCTGCGCGACCACCTCACCAAGGACTACCTGGGCATCGCCTACGTGCAGGGCGGCATCGTCGCGCTCAAGGTGCGCGGCGACCGGATCGGCTCGGTCTGGTTCCACCTGTACGACGACGCCCGCGACACCGGTGCCTCGGAGGCCCCCGAGGACCGCTGCGCCCGGCTGCTGCTGCCCTGTGGGGACGACTTCGACGCCTTCCTGCTGCGGCTGGCCGGCAGTCCGCCGGAGCTGGAGACGGTCGCGGAGCTGATGGTGGACGGCGGGTTCGCCCGCGCCGTCCCGGTGGGCTGACGCGCGTGGGCGCCGGGGTACAGGTGGAACGGGGGACGAAGAGGATGCGGACAGGGGTGAACCGGGCGTGGTGACGTACGCGCAGGCGCAGGAGCTCGCCGAGGAGTGGATCAACGGCGGCGTGCCGCACTCGCAGCAGCGCGAGGTGCGGGTCCGGGAGTTCGACCTGGGCTTCGTCTGCTGGGCGGTCGCGCCCGCGGACGCGGTCGCCGGTCCGGACGGTGGCTCGGCCGGTGCGGACCAGGCCGGCTCGGGTGAGGCGCGGCTGGTGATCGCCCGGGACTCGGGCGCCAGCACGCTGTGGCCGGCGCTGCCGGTCAACGAGGTGGTCCGGCAGTACGAGGAGATCTACGGGCGGCCGGTCGCGGCCAACCCGGCCGGGGCGGCGAAGCCCGCACTGGGGCCGGTGGAGGCCACCTCCTTCCTGCTCAGCCCGCCGCAGTGGCTGCAGGAGGCGGGGGCCGCGGCGATCGCGGCGGAGGCGGAGAAGCTGGGCGGCGCGGCCGCTCCGGTTGCTGCCGCCGCTCCGGCTCCGGCCCCGGTTGCCGCTCCGGTCCCGGCTCCGGCCGGCGCACCGCCTGCCGCTACGGCTGCCGCCGAGGAGCCGCCGGCGCCGGTGCCGCCCGCACCCTTGCCGGTGCCGCCCGCACCCGCCGTGCTGACCGGACCGCCGGTCTCCGACCGGCCCGCCGGGGACGCGCCGACCATGCTCGCCCCGCCGCCCGGCGACGAGCCGGCCTCCGTGCCGCAGCCCCCGGCCGCCGCGCCCGTGCCGCCGCCGGTCGCGCCGGTCGCGCCGAACGCTCCGCTCGGCGCCGAGGCGGCGACCGTCCTGATGTCCGAGGGCCTGCGCACCTCCGGCTCGGACCTGCCCGACACGCCCGCCCCGGCCGGGGCGGAGGCCGCGACCATGCTGATGCCCCCGGGCAGCGGTGGCTACGGCATGCCTCCGGTCCTGCCGTCCGCTGCCCAGCCCCCGGCCGTGCCGCCCGCCGCCCAGCCGGCCCCGGTGCCCGCCGCGGCGGCCGAGCCGGCGCCGACGCTGCTCGCGCCGCCGGACGCCATGCCCGGACTGATGGGCCTGCCCGGTGCCCCGGCCGCCCCGCCCGCGGGCGGCGCCCCGGTGGAGCAGGCGCCCACCATGCTCGCCGCGCCCGGCACCCCGGCCGCCCCGCCTACGGGCGGCGCCCCGGTGGAGCAGGCACCCACCATGCTGGCCTCGCCCGGCGGGCTGGCCGGCCTGCCCGGCGGCCCCGGCACGCCCACCGCCCCGCCCGCCGGTGCGGCGGCGCAGGGCGGGCTCGGCCGTGCCCCGGGCTCGGCCCCGCCGCCGCCCCCGCCGGCCGCGCTGCGCGGCGGGCCGGCCGGCGGTCCGTCCGGGGCCTCCGGGTCGGGCGGGCTGGGCCGTGGCCAGGCTTCCGCCCCGCCGCCGCCCCCGCCCGCCGCGCTGCGGCACACCCCGGGCTCCGGCACGCCCGCCGGCGGTTCCGGCGGCCGGGCGGCCGGTTCCACCCCGCCGCCCCCGCCCCCGGCGGGCCTGCGAGGCGGTGACGCTCCGGCCCCGACCTCGGCCCCGACCCCGCAGAGCGCGCCCGCCGCGCCCGCCGCCGGGATCGCGTACGAGGCGACCCAGCTGGCCAACGCGATCGACCCGGCGCTGCTCGGGGGTCCGGCGGACCCGGGCACCCCGCCGTCCGGTGGCCCCGCCGTCCCGCCGCCGCCCGGCGGTCCGGCAGCCCCGGCCGCGGGCGCGGCCGGGTACGGCTACCCGAACGCGGGCGCCGCGCCCGGGGTCGTCCCGCCGACCCCGGTCACCGGCCCGCCGCAGGGCGCGCCCGTACCGCCCGGGGTCCCCGCGGTCGGCCCGGGCTACTTCGCCGCGCTCAGCTACCGCGGCCCGGACGGCTCGGAGCAGAAGCTGCTGCACCGCAGCGAGCCCGGCACCCCGCACCCGGAGTGGAAGATCCTGCAGGACCTGCGCCGGCTGAACGTGCCCCCGGAGCAGGTGCTGGAGCTCTACACCGAGCTGGAGTCCTGTGATCTGCCCGGTGGCTACTGCAACCGCATGATCGCCGCCTCCTGGCCGAACGTGCGGCTCACCCACACCGCCCCGTACGGCCGCGACCACGCCTCCCGGCAGGCCGGGATGGCCGAGCTGCTCGACCACCTGGACGAGCTGCACCAGCTGGCCTCCGGCGCCCAGCGGGTCCGGCCGTTCCGGGTGCCGCTGCCCGCGCCGGGGACGGTCCAGGCGCTGCCCCCGGCGCCGCCGCAGCAGCTCGCCCAGGAGGTCGGCCAGGCCTTCGGGCAGAACCTGTTCCGCTACGAGCAGCGCGCGGTCTCCCGCCAGGGCGTGCCGGAGCCGGTGTCGCAGAGCCTGATGTGGGCCGGGCTGCCGCGCGACTTCGGGCCGTTCTTCTGGGCCCAGGCGCAGGAGGGCCGGCCGATCCCGACCCTCGCCGAGCTGGCCGCCGAGCGTGGCCTGCCGGTGGCCCCGGACTTCGGCGGCTACCTGGTGCTCGGCAACGACTACGGCCGTCAGCTGTGCGTCCAGTACGGCACTGCGAACGTGGTCGCCGTGGACATCGACGGAACCGGCCAGCCGCCGCGCTTCGTCAACAGTGGTGTACCGGAGTTCGTCCGTGCGCTGGCCCTGCTGGGCCGGATGTGGCGGCTGCGGTACGGGCTGACGCCCGAGCAGGCCGGTCGCTGGACGACCGACTTCCAGGCGCAGCTCGCCGCGATCGACCCGGCGGCCCTGCAGAACGCCGACACTTGGTGGGCCGTGCTGCTGGAGCAGTTCTGGGACGGCCTGCTGTAGCGGACCGTCGCGGATCCTCGCAGGTGGGGAGGGGTCGTTCCGGTGTCCGGGACGACCCCTCCGGCATGCTGCGGCAGCCCTGCCTCGTTGGGTTTCGTCCGGATCTGCGCAAAATAGGTCAAGAGGATGGGGCCATCCGTCCGGTCCTCAACGTATTCCGGTCCGCACGACGACCGAATCCGGCCCCGGCTTCCGAACCGGTTCCGGATCCGGCCGTTCCGTCCGATCATGGGCTCCGCAGCCCGCGAAACGAGGGGAAGAGCCCATGAGCGACGCCGTCCCCCAGTACGGCTTCACCCAGGCCCGGCGCGGTTACGCGCCCGAGCAGGTCGACCGGGCGCTCGTCGCCCTGACCGCCCAGCGCGACGAGGCGTGGGAGCGGCTGAGTGTCCTGGGTGCCGGGATCCGGCAGATGGAGACCCGGCTGGCGGAGGTCCGCCGCGCCGCAGACGAGGCCCCGGAGCCTGACTACCAGGTGCTCAGCGAGCAGGCCGCGGGACTGGCCGAGATGGCGCGGAACGAGGCCCGCGCCGTGAAGGAGAAGGCCGAGCGCTTCGCCGAGGACCTGCGCGACGAGGTCTACGAGGCCGGGCAGGCGCTCGACAAGGCGGCCAAGGAGTACTCCGCCACCACCCGCACGGAGGCCGACGCGGCCGCCCGCCGCACCGAGGAGCGCACCCGCGCCGAGGCCGAGGGCATCCGGGCCGAGGCCGACCGGGAGAGCCGCTCCGCCCGGGACAGCGCCACCGCCTACGCCGCCAAGGTCCGGGTGGCCGCCGCCGAGACCAGCGAGCACGCCGAGGCCGAGCTGGCCGCCAAGCGCCGCAAGGCCGACGAGACCTTCGCCGAGGCCCAGGCCAAGGCCGACGCCGAGGACGCCGAGGTCTCCGAGACCGCCGAGCGCCGGGTCAAGGAGGCCGAGCAGTACCGGGAGACCGTGCTCAACCAGATCAAGCAGTTGGAGACCGACGCCCAGGCCAAGGCCGACCAGCTGATCGAGCAGGCCCGCCGGGACGCCGAGAAGACCAACGCGGAGAGCGAGCGCGAGCAGCGGGCGTTCGACACCCGGCTGGAGACGGTCCAGAAGCACCTGGACCACATCAAGGCGACGCTGGCCTCGCTCACGGGCGCGGCGGTCGGGCAGATCGAGCCGCTGGAGGAGGCGGTCGAGGACGGCGACCCGGCGGACGAGGTGGCGGATGCGGTGCCGGTGGACTCGGAGGCGGACACCGGGGAGGTGCCGCTGCCGAACCTGCGGAAGGCCTCGGTGATGGCTCCCGCCCCCGACCCCGCCCCAGCCCCCGTGCCGGCTCCGGCGCAGGCCCCGGAGAAGTCGGCGGTGGTGCTGCGGCAGCCGGTGGTCGGCGGGCCCGCCGCCGGTGCCAGGGCCGACGCGGCCAAGGCGGAGGGGACCGGGGTCGATGCCGCCGGACCGGTGGTGACCGGCCCGGTCGTCCCGGCCGCGGTGCCGCCGAAGCCGGCCGCGTCGCCCGAGGCGGTGGCCGACCGGGACGGTGCGCAGGGCGGCGAGGGCGCCGGGGAGTCCGAGGACGAGACCCGGATCGTCCCGAAGATCATCATCGTGGACGACGGCAGCGGCTACGAGGCCCCCAACACGGTGGCCTACCGCCGTCGCTGACCCGCAATCCGTGCCCTCACCCGTGATCTGCCGGGTGAGTCGGGCGTCCTGGGCCCCGACCGTCTCCTTGCGGGCGGTCGGGGCCTCCGCGTCACGGTCGATCAGCCGGCGCCGGTAGCGGTCCTTCGAACGGCTCCCGCGGCGGCGGTCCGGCCTTCGCCGACCGGGCGGGTGTTTACGTCCGGGCCGACCTGCGGGCGGACCGGGCGGTGAACGGGTGGACGAAGCGCCGCTGCCGAGACCCGCGGCGCCCTCCAGGAAAGGGCGCCACGGTTCCCGGCGCTTTGGCGGGCGCCCCCACCCAGGGCCGCCCGGCCTCGCACCTCCGACCCCCATCGGGGGTGCGACAGTGCCGCCACAGCCATCCCCCACGGTTGGGTGCGGCGGGCACGTTCACCATGGTGCGCGATCTCCATGGACGGCCAGTGACCGGAATATGTCCAGTTCGTGGCGGATGGCGGAGCCCGGATGTGGACCGGCGCCCGGCTGGTTCGTCCACCGGCCGTCCGGTGTTCCGTCCAGTGGTTCATCTGCGGTCGTGTCCCTGACAGCTGTGGGGTCGCGGCCGCCGGTTCGCCCCCGCCCGGCCCCGCCGGGGTCGTACACCGCGTGCCCGTCCGTGCCGCGGCGTAGGCTGGAGACCCCCGGCCGCTCGGCGCGCCGGGCCGTTCGCGTTGCCCCGGCGGGCCTTCGCCGCCCGGAGGCAGCACCAGCCACGGGACGAAGAAGAGACCCCAGATGAGCCTGACCGGACTGCTCGATGTCGTGGCGCGCGACGCGGCGCTCGCCGAGGCGATCGACGCGGCCACCGCCACCGGAGCCGCGGCCGGCGGCCGCCGCCACCTGGACCTGGTCGGACCGCCCGCCGCCCGGCCGTTCGCCATCGCCGCGCTGGCCCGCGCGCTGGCCGGGCAGGCCGCCGGCGACCGGGGCCGCCCGGTGCTCGCCGTCACCGCGACCGGCCGGGAGGCCGAGGACCTGGCCGCCTCGCTGCGCTCGCTGCTGCCCGCCGACGCCGTCGCCGAGTACCCGGCCTGGGAGACCCTGCCGCACGAGCGGCTGTCGCCCCGTTCGGACACCGTCGGCCGCCGGTTGGCCGTGCTGCGGCGGATCGTGCACCCGCGGGCGGACGACCCTGCGGCCGGGCCGGTGCAGGTGATCGTCGCCCCGGTCCGCTCGGTGCTGCAGCCGCAGGTCAAGGGGCTGGCCGAGTTGGAGCCGGTGGCCGTCCGGCGCGGTGAGTCGCACGACCTGGAGGAGGTGGCCCGCCGGCTCGCCGCGGCCGCCTACGCGCGGGTCGAACTGGTCGAGAAGCGCGGCGAGTTCGCCGTCCGTGGCGGCATCCTGGACGTCTTCCCGCCGACCGAGGAGCACCCGCTGCGGGTGGAGTTCTGGGGCGACGAGGTCGAGGAGATCCGCTACTTCAAGGTCGCCGACCAGCGCTCGCTGGAGATCGCCGAGCACGGCCTGTGGGCGCCGCCCTGCCGTGAGCTGCTGCTGACCGACGAGGTGCGGGCGCGGGCCGCCGAACTGTCCGCCGCACACCCCGGGTTGGCCGAGATCCTGGACAGGATCGCCGAGGGCATCGCGGTCGAGGGCATGGAGTCGCTGGCGCCGGTGCTGGTGGACGACATGGAGCTGCTGCTCGACGTGCTGCCGCTCGGCTCGGTCACGGTGGTCTGCGACCCGGAGCGGGTCCGCACCCGGGCCGGCGACCTGGTGGCGACCAGTCAGGAGTTCCTGCACGCCTCCTGGGTCGCGGCGGCGGCCGGCGGGGACCGGCCGATCGACCTGGAGGCCATCGACGTCTCCGCCGCCTCGCTGCGCTCGCTCGCCGAGGTGCGCGAGCACGCTGACGAGATCGGGCTGCCCTGGTGGTCCGTCAGCCCGTTCGCGACCAGCGAGTCGTCCGTGGACGGCATCCTGGAGTTCGATGCCAACACGCTGGCCCTCGGCATGCACGCCGTCGAGGCCTACCGGGGCGACACCGCCCGGGCGATCGCCGACGCCAAGGAGCGGCTGGCCGCCGACTGGCGGGTCGTCATGGTGACGGAGGGCCACGGGCCCGCCTCCCGGCTCGCGGAGGTGCTGGGCAACGAGGGCATCCCGGCCCGGCTGGTCGCCGACCTCGCCGAGGCGCCCACCCGGGACGTCGTCTACGTCTCCTGCGGCTCGATCGAGCACGGCTTCGTGGACGAGAACCTGAAGCTCACCGTCGTCACCGAGACCGACCTGTCCGGCCAGAAGTCCTCCACCAAGGACATGCGCCGGATGCCGTCCCGGCGCCGCAACGCGATCGACCCGCTGGCCCTGGTGGCCGGCGACTACGTCGTCCACGAGGCGCACGGCGTCGGCCGGTACGTCGAGATGGTGCAGCGCACCGTCCAGGGCGCCACCCGCGAGTACCTGGTGCTGGAGTACGCCCCCGCCAAGCGCGGCCACCCCGGCGACCGGCTGTTCGTGCCGACCGACCAGCTGGACCAGGTCACCAAGTACGTCGGCGGCGAGGCCCCGACGCTGCACCGGCTCGGCGGCGCGGACTGGGCGAAGACCAAGCAGCGGGCCAAGAAGGCGGTCAAGGAGATCGCCGCCGACCTGATCAAGCTGTACTCGGCGCGGATGGCCGCGCCCGGGCACGCCTTCGGGTCGGACACCCCGTGGCAGCGCGAGCTGGAGGACGCCTTCCCGTACGCGGAGACGCCGGACCAGCTGACCACCATCGCCGAGGTCAAGTCGGACATGGAGAAGTCCGTTCCGATGGACCGGCTGATCTGCGGTGACGTCGGCTACGGCAAGACCGAGATCGCGGTGCGGGCCGCGTTCAAGGCGGTGCAGGACGGCAAGCAGGTGGCGGTGCTGGTGCCGACCACCCTGCTGGTGCAGCAGCACTTCTCCACCTTCGCCGAGCGGTACGCCAACTTCCCGGTCAGCGTGAAGGCGCTCTCCCGCTTCCAGACCGACAGCGAGGCCAAGGCCGTCCTGGAGGGGCTGTTCGAGGGCTCGGTGGACGTCGTCATCGGTACCCACCGGCTGTTCTCCTCCGAGACCAGGTTCAAGGACCTCGGCCTGGTCATCGTCGACGAGGAGCAGCGCTTCGGCGTCGAGCACAAGGAGCAGCTGAAGAAGCTGCGCGCCAACGTGGACGTGCTCACCATGTCCGCGACCCCGATCCCGCGCACCCTGGAGATGGCGGTCACCGGCATCCGCGAGATGTCCACCATCACCACCCCGCCGGAGGAGCGGCACCCGGTGCTGACCTTCGTCGGGCCGTACGACGAGAAGCAGATCTCGGCCGCGATCCGGCGTGAACTCCTGCGCGAGGGCCAGGTGTTCTATATCCACAACCGGGTGGAGTCGATCGACAAGGCCGCCGCCCGGCTGAAGGACCTGGTGCCCGAGGCGCGGATCGCCACCGCGCACGGGCAGATGGGGGAGACCCAGCTGGAGAAGGTCGTCGTCGACTTCTGGGAGAAGGAGTTCGACGTCCTGGTGTCGACCACGATCGTGGAGTCCGGCATCGACATCTCCAACGCCAACACCCTGATCGTCGAGCGCGGCGACACCTTCGGCCTCTCCCAGCTGCACCAGCTGCGCGGCCGGGTCGGGCGCGGTCGCGAGCGCGGCTATGCGTACATGCTGTACCCGCCGGAGAAGCCGCTCACCGAGACCGCGCACGAGCGGCTGGCCACCATCGCCCAGCACACCGAGATGGGCGCCGGCATGTACGTCGCGATGAAGGACCTGGAGATCCGCGGCGCGGGCAATCTGCTCGGCGGCGAGCAGTCCGGGCACATCGCGGGGGTCGGCTTCGACCTCTACATGCGGATGGTCGGCGAGGCGGTGGCCGAGTTCCGCGAGTCGCTGGCGAACGGCGGCGAGCCGGAGGAGGAGCCGCTGGAGGTGAAGATCGAGCTGCCGGTCGACGCCCACGTGCCGCACGACTACGCGCCCGGCGAGCGGCTGCGGCTGCAGGCCTACCGCTCGATCGCGGCGGTCAACTCGGAGTCGGACATCCAGCAGGTCCGGGACGAACTCGTGGACCGCTACGGCAAGCTGCCCGAGCCGGTGGAGAACCTGCTGCTGGTCGCGGCGCTGCGGCTGTACGCCCGGCGGTGCGGGATCTCGGACATCACCCTGCAGGGCTCGAACATCCGCTTCGGGCCGGTGGAGCTGCGGGAGTCCCAGCAGTTGCGGCTGAACCGGCTCTACCCGCGCAGCCAGGTCAAGGCGGCGGCCCAGCAGCTGCTGGTGCCCCGGCCGAGCACCGGTCGGATCGGCGGCAAGCCGCTGGTCGGGCGGGAACTGCTGGGCTGGTGCACGGAGTTCCTGTCGGCCATGTTCGACGACCTGGCGGGGGCGAAGAAGTAGCACCGGCTGGTCGGTGGTTCACGGCGGTCTCGGGCTCTGTCCGGGGCCGCCGTTCCGTCTGTCCGGGGCCTTGTCCGTCCGGGGTCCGTCCGTTCGGCGCGCGGTGGTGCGCGCCGTGAACGCAGGCGTCAGCCGATCTTCCACTGGCCGATCTGGCTGGCGAAGCCGTTGTCCAGGGCGAACTGGACCTTGTCGAGCTTGGCGTCGTTCGGGACCTCGAAGGTGACGAAGCCCTTGCCGGTGTCACCGGGGGCGATGTTGGTGGGGGTCTGGAAGGCCGGGCCGGCCTTGGTCTCCGCGAGGCTCGCGCCGTAGGCCTGGCCCTGGGTGTCCACGACCTTGGCGCTGCTGAACGGGGCCTCGGAGTAGGCCTGGGCGCCGGTGGCCTTGATCTGGAACTGCACCGCGACGTAGCGCTTGCCGTCGGCGGGCTTGAGGTACTCGTTGGCGCTCTCGGCCGGGTCGACCACCTTCACCGCGGTGACGTCGGCGGTGTTCCCGGTGTCGGTGCTCTTGAGCGCGATGGTGTCGGCGACCTTGGCGGGGGCCTTGGGGGTGTCGGTGGACTTGCCGGCCGCGCCGGCCGCGCCGGCCGCGCCGCCCGCGGCGGGCTGGGCGGAGCCGGGGGCGGCGGAGGCGGCCGCGGTCTGCTTCGCCTCGGTCGAGACGGAGGCGCCGCCGGTGGAGTTGCAGGCGGTCGCGGTGAGGGAGACCAGCGCGGCGCCGAGCAGCAGGGCGGCGGTGCGGCGGGTGCGGCGGGCGCGGCGGGCGCTGGTGGTGCGGCGGGCGGTGGCGGACATGGCTGTTCTCCCGGTGGTCGACGGTGCTGGTGGCTGCCGCCCCTGCTCGGTGGCGACGGGGAAATCACACCACCGGCCGTGAACTGTGTCAATGGGAATTCACGAAAGAGCTCCGTTCACACGTGAACGGAGCCGGAGGGTGGTGTCGCTATGCTGTGCGGTCACAGCGCCGTGCCGCGCGGTCACCCCGATCGAAGGAGCCTCCCGTGCCGGACCGCCCCGAAGTGACCGCCGTCGAGATCGCCCGGCTGGCCGGCGTCGGCCGCGCCGCGGTCAGCAACTGGCGCCGCCGCCACCCCGACTTCCCCCGTCCGGTCGGCGGCACCGACACCAGCCCGACCTTCGCGCTCGACGAGGTCGAGTCCTGGTTGCGCGCCCAGGGCAAGATCGCCGAACTCCCGCTGCTGGAACGGGTCTGGCAGCTGATCGACACCCTGCGCGACCCGGCCGGCCACCCCGCCGCCCCGCTGGTCGACGCCGGCGCCGTGCTCCTGCTGCTGCACCGCGCCCCCGGCCGCTGGGTCGAACTCGCCGACCAGCCCGACACCCGGCTCGCCACCGCGCTGCCCCGCGTCGTCGCTGACACCGCCGTTCACACCTTCGGTCCGGACGGCCCGCGCGACCTGCGTCTGCCCAGCCTGCTCGGGAGCACCCAGCTGGACCTCGCCCGGCTGCTCGCCGCCCTCGCGGCCGAGGCCGGTCCGGCGGGCGCGTACGAGCAACTGCTCACCCGCCACGCCGAGGCCAACACCCGTCAGCTCAGCCCGACCCCGCCGGAGGCCGCCGAGCTGCTCGCCGCCGTCGCCGGAGTCCCCGCCACCGTGCTGGACCCGGCCGTCGGCCTCGGCGCCGTCCTGCTCGCCCACCCGCCGACCACCGGCCGCTACGGCCAGGACGCCGACCCGGTCGCGGCCGCCCTCACCCGGCTCCGGCTCGCCCTGCACACCCCCGCCGACGAACCCGGCCCGCTCCCGCTCGACCTGCGCACCGGCGACGCCCTGCGCGCCGACGGCTACCCCGGGGACACCTTCGAGGCGGTGCTCTGCCAGCCCCCGTACAACGAACGTGACTGGGGCCACGACGAGTTGCAGTTCGACACCCGCTGGCTCGGCGGCCTGGTCCCGCCGCGCGGCGAGTCCGAACTCGCCTGGGTGCTGCACTGCCTCGCCCACACCCGCCCCGGCGGCCTCGCCGCCCTGCTCCTCCCGCCGGCCGTCGCCGCCCGCCGGGCCGGCCGCCGCATCCGGGCCGAGCTGCTCCGCACCGGCGCCCTGCGCGCCGTCATCGCGCTGCCCGCCGGGGCCGCCCCGCCGTACGGCGTCCCGCTGCACCTCTGGGTGCTCCGCGCCCCCAAGCCGGGCGACGACTTCCGGCAGGTCCTGCTGGTCGATGCCGGGGCGGCGCCGGCCGGTCCGGCCCGGACCGCGGGCCCGGCGGCCGCGGAGGGCGGTCGGGACAAGGTGGACTGGCCCGAACTGCGCCGGGTCGTCCTGGGCTCCTGGCGCGGGTTCGACCTCGCCGCCCGGGAGGGCCTGCCGGTTCCCGCCGACCGCCCCGGGGTCCACCGGACCATGGCCGCCATCGACCTGCTGGACGACGAGACCGACCTCTCCCCGGCCCGACACGTCCCGCCCGCCGTCCGACTCGGCGGGGCGGCCGAACTCTCGCACCTCGGTGCCCGGTTGGCCGAGCTGCTGGCCGGCCTGGCCGACCCGGTCGGGCTGCTCCCGCAGCCCGGTGCGGAACCAGCCGTCGGCGCGGCCCCGGCCGGCGTGGTCACCGTGGGCGAGCTGGTCCGCAGCGGCGCGCTGGAGGTGCACTCCTCCGGCACCGGCGCCGCCACCCGTCCGGCCGGCGCCGCCCCGGGCGGCACCCCCGTGATCACCGACCAGGACCTCGCCACCGGCGCCCCGCCCAGCGCCGTCCTCGCCGCCACGGACGCCGTCGGCACCGCCGGCACCGCCGGGGACGTCCGCACCCGCCCGGGCGACGTCCTGGTCCCGGCGCTCGGTGGCGGCGCTGCCCGCGTCGTCCCCGCCGAGGGCCCGCTGGTCGGCGCCGCCCTCGGCCGCCAACTCCACCTGCTGCGGCCCGACCCCGCCGCGCTCGACCCGGAGTTCCTGGCCGGCCAGTTCCGCTCCACCGCAGGCACCCGGCGCGCCGCCAGCCACGCCACCACCACCGCCCGCCTCGACATCCGCCGCGTCGAACTGCCCCGCCTCCCGCTCCCCGCCCAGCGGCGCCTCGGCGCCGCCTTCGCCCGCCTCGCCGCCTTCGACACCGCCCTCACCCAGGCCGCCGCCCTCGGCCACACCCTGGCCCGGGCCGCGACGGACGCCCTGGCGACGGGTGTCCTGACGCCGCCGGAGGACTGACGTCGGTTCAGTACCGGCCAGGCGTCGGCTCGGCATCGACCGGACCGAAGGACTCCGGGGCCGCCGGGCCGGGCGGTACGGTGTGCTGGGCCGTCCGTGTCACGGTCGGCGCCGGTTCCCTCCAGCTCAGGAGCACACATGTCAGGGCAGCAACCCGGGCCGTACGGACCGACGCCCGGCGGCCCGCCGTACGGCCCGGCGCCGGTTCAGGGCGCGTTTCCGGGGTCGGTTCCGGGGGCCGCCCCGGCTGCCGGGCGGGCCCCGGTCCCGGGCCGGTTCGGGGTGACCGTCCGGGTGCTGTGCGCGCTCGCCCCGCTGCTGTCCTTCGGCCTGCTCGGCGCGGTCCCGGCGCTGCTGCTGGCGGTCCGGCGCAGGCGGGCGTACGACATCGTCGGCGCGGTGGTGTTCTGCGCGCTGCTGCTGACGCTCATCGTCTCCGCCGGGATCGCGGGCAGCCTCAAGGACCCGACCGCCGACGTCACCGGCGGGATCACCCTCGGCGTGCTGTGGTTTACGCCGACCGTGCACTTCCTGGCGATGGACAGCCGCGCGGTCTGGGAGGCCGGCCGTCCCGCGTCCAAGTACCCGACCTCGCCGACCGGTCCGTCGTACGGGCCTCCGGCCGCCCCGTCGTACGGGCCGCCGGTCGGCTCGCCGTACGCACCGCAGGCCGTCTCGCCGTACGCGGCCACCGTGCCCGGGTACGGCGAGACGGCCGCGGCCCTCGCCCCGGCCGCCGAAACGGCCCACGACCTGCGTGAACTCGGCGAACTGTTGCGACGTCAGGCCGGCGAGGGCGGCTCGTGACCGGCACCAGGCTGATCGCCGGACGCTACCGGCTCACCGAGAAGATCGGCCACGGCGGCATGGGCCAGGTCTGGGCCGGGCAGGACGAACGGCTGCACCGCCCGGTCGCCGTCAAACTGCTCCGCCCCGAACACCTGCTGCCCGGCGGCTCCGGCAGCGGGTTCGGCACCGGCGCCACGAGCACCGAACGCCGCCGTCACGGCGACGAGTTGAGTCGCCGCTTCCTGCGCGAGTGCCGGGTGACGGCCGCGCTCGACCACCCCGGCCTGGTCACCGTCTTCGACGCGGGCGAGGACGAGGGCGAGCTCTACCTCGTCATGCAGCGCGTCCCCGGTGTCAGCCTCGCCGACCTCATCGCGGAGGACGCGCCCTTCCCGGTCGAGCGCGCGGTGGCCGTCGCGGCCCAGCTCTGCGGGGCGCTGGCGGCCGTCCACGCCATCCCGGTGGTCCACCGCGACCTCAAGCCGAGCAACGTCATGGTCCGCACGGACGGCCGCACCGTCCTGCTCGACCTCGGCATCGCCACCGCCCTCGACACCGAGACCACCCGTCTCACCCTCACCGGCGTGCCCATCGGCAGCCCCGCCTACATGGCCCCCGAGCAGGCCCTCGCCGCCACCACCGACCCGCGCAGCGACCTCTACTCGCTGGGCTGCCTGCTGCACGAGATGCTCTCCGGCGAGGAGCCCTTCCGGGCGCCCACCGCTCTCGGCGTCCTGCGCCGACACGTCGACGAACCGCCCGTCCCGCTGCGCGAGTTGCGCCCTGAGGTGCCGCAGCCGCTGGAACGGCTGGTCCTCGACCTCCTCGCCAAGCAGCCCGCCGACCGCCCCGCCGACGCCCAGACGGTGTACGCGCAGTTGCTCCCACTGCTGCCCCCGACTGAGGGCGCACTGCAGCCGCGCCTCACGCCGCTGCCCGACCCCGCACGCCCCTTCCGCTACCCGCACCAGCCGCAGCCGCAGCCGTCGGCCGTGGCGGCCGCCGCCCCGGTGGTCCGCTCGGAGCCGCGGCCGTTCCTCGTACCTCCCGCCCCTTCGACACCTCCCGCCGTCCCCTCGGGCCCGGACCTCGGTGCGGAATGCGCCCGCCTCTCCGACCTGGTCGACGCCGGACGCCACGCCGAGGTCCTCGGCCTCGCCGCCGGCCTGCTGCCCCGCGCCGAGGCCGACCTCGGCGAGAGCGCGCCCCTGGTCCGCACCATCCGCACCATCTACGCCCGCACCCTCCTCCACGAGGGCCACCCCCAGCAGGCCCTCCCCGAGTACCGCCGCCTCGCCGCCACCGCGGACGGCGGCCCGCACGGCCCCCAGGGCCTCGACCACCGTTACCGTGCCGCCCTCTGCCTCGACCGACTCGGCCACGGCCCCGAAGCCCTCGCCGAGTACCAGGCCCTGCTCGCCGCCCACACCGCCCGCCTCGAATCCGGCCTCGACACCGACCCCGAGCGCGCCTACGACCTCCGCGAACGCATCGGCCTCCACCTCGCCGCCACCGGCGACCCCCAGAACGCCTGGCACTGGCTCCTCCAAGTCCTCCTCGAACGCGAACGCCGCGACGGCCCCCACCACCCCGCCGTCCGCCGCCTCCGCCAATCCCTCACCACCCTCCAGCCCCACCACTCCACCCCCTGGCCCCCCGCGCGCTGACCCCCGACCCGCTTCTGCGGCAGCTGGGAGCCGGGGGCTCGGGTCTGAGCTCGCTCGTCGTGTTGGCTCCGGCTCCTTGCCCCTGGCAATCCGCCGCCCTCGTCGGCCGCTTGGTGTCAACCGTCTGCCGCTCGTGGAGGAGCGGGAGGTCGACGGGTTCGACTTCCTGTGCCAGCTGGTGGGTCCGGCCTGGCGGTCCGCCAGATCGGGGCCCGATCTTCCGTGGGTGCCGGAGGGCGGTGGGGCGGGTTGAGCGTGTGGTTCGGGAGCCGGGTTCGGGGGCGGGAAGTCGCCGGGGGCGACGGGTCTGCCCGCGGCCCGGCCCTTCCGTCGAGGGGCGGGTAGGTTCGAGGTGTGACGACGAATGCTGTGCCGACGAACAGTGCGGGCGCGAAGTTGATCCTGCTGACCACCACCCACCGGGTGGCCCCCGGGTTGCTGGCGTGGCCGGCGTGGGAGGCGTTGCGGTCGGCCGGGCGGGTGTTGGTGGGGGACGAGGGGCATCCGCAGGTGGCCGCGGTGCGGCAGGCCGGGGTGGCGGTCGAGGCGGCGGCGGCGGAGTCGGCGCCGGCCCTGGCGCGGATGCTGACCGAGCAGCCGGCCGGGGCGGGGCCGACGGTGTGGCTGGGGAGCCCGGACGGTGATCCGGGGCTGACGGACGCGCTGGCGCGGCTGGCGGTGGAGCACGCCGGGGAGGTGCCGGAGATCGAGGTGCTGCCGGGTTCGTACGACCTGCCCGGTTCGCGGCTGCTGGACCTGGTGTCGGTGATGGACCGGCTGCGCTCGCCCGGCGGGTGCCCGTGGGACGCCGAGCAGACGCACGAGAGCCTGGTGAAGTACCTGGTCGAGGAGGCGTACGAGCTGGTCGAGGCGATCGAGGAGGGGGACCGGGACACGCTGCGCGAGGAACTGGGCGACGTGCTGCTCCAGGTGTTCTTCCACTCCCGGATCGCCGAGGAGCACCCGACCGGGCCGTTCACCATCGACGACGTGGCCGGGGACATCGTGGAGAAGCTGGTGTACCGCCACCCGCACGTGTTCGGGGACGTCGAGGCCGAGGGCGCCGCCGAGGTGGAGGCGAACTGGGAGCAGCTGAAGGCGGCGGAGAAGGCGGACCGGGAGTCGGTGCTGGACGGCGTGCCGGCCGGGCTGCCGGCGCTGGCGTACGCGGCGAAGCTGGTGTCCCGGGTGCGCCGGGCGGGGTTCGAGGGCGTGCCGGACGAGCCGTACGAGCTGCCGGCGGAGCTGACCGCGGAGTCGGCGGGCCGGTTGCTGCTGGCGGTGGTGCAGCGGGCGCACGACGCCGGGGTGGACGTGGACGCGGCGCTGCGCTCGGCCGCGCGGGGCTACCGGAACGCGGTGCGCGCGGCCGAGGGGCTCAAGCCGGAGTAACGGCTGAGGCCGGAGTAGCGGCTCAGGCCGCCGTGGCGGTGTGCCCGGTCGGGCGCCGCTGCGGCGGGACGAGTTCGCCGATGGCCTCGCCGACCAGGGCGAGGAGTTCGGCGAGGCGCTCCAGGTCGAGGTGGTCGGGAAGGTCGGCGAGGGAGACGATCCGCTCGCCGTTCGGGCCGGCGACGCAGAAGAGGTCGATCGGCCCGAGGTGCTTCTCGGCGGTGTCGACCAGGGCGGCGACGTCGCTGGGGCGGCGGATGTCGGCGCCGACGCCGACGACGGGGCAGCCCGGCCGGTCGAGTTCGGCGGCGAGGTCCTCGGCGACACCGACGTGGGTGTCGGCGATCAGCATCCCGGCGGCGCCGGCCGCGGTGAACCGGCGGGCGAGGCCGGCTCCCGAACCGCCGTCGAGTACCGCGATGACGACGACTGCCCCGCTGACCCGCATGGTCTGCTCCTCCCTGTGGGCGACACCGCACCGGCGCCCACGCATACTGCGGAGGATCGTAGGCACGACCTGACCCTCCGCAACAGGGATTACCCCGCAGGTGACCAGACTCACGCCTGCCACCTGGCCAAGAGCTGTCCAAGAGCTGTCCACGGACCGTCCACCGGCCGTCCACGGAGCGTTGGCGACCCGCTCGCGCGCCGTTCGCGACGTGTTGACGGTCGGGAACGGTCGGGACGCGCCCGACCCAGCAGCTACGGTCGACCCATGCCTGCTCAGTCCGACGCCGCCCAGCCCGCCCCGCAGCTCTTCACCTGGGAGTTCGCCGCCGACCCGTACCCGGCCTACGCCTGGCTGCGCGAGCACGCCCCGGTGCACCGCACCAGGCTGCCGAGCGGCGTGGAGGCCTGGCTGGTGACGCGGTACGCGGACGCACGCCAGGCGCTGGCGGACAGCCGGCTGTCGAAGAACCCGGCGCACCACAGCGAGCAGGCGCACCGCACCGGCCGGGTGGGCATCCCGGGGGAGCGGCAGGCGGACCTGATGACCCACCTGCTGAACATCGACCCGCCGGACCACACCCGGCTGCGCCGACTGGTGTCCAAGGCGTTCACACCGCGCCGGGTGGCCGAGTTCGAGCCGCGGGTGCAGCAGCTCACCGACCGGCTGATCGACGGCTTCGCGCAGCGCGGCTCGGCGGACCTGATCCACGAGTTCGCCTTCCCGCTCCCCATCTACGCGATCTGCGACATGCTGGGCGTGCCGGCCGAGGACCAGGACGACTTCCGCGACTGGGCCGGGATGATGATCCGACATGGTGGGGGCCAACGCGGGGGCGTGGGGCGGGCGGTGAAGCGGATGCGGGCGTACCTGCTGGAGCTGATCCACCGCAAGCGGGCCGATCTCGGTGACGACCTGATCTCCGGCCTGATCAGGGCCAGTGACCACGGCGAGCACCTGACCGAGAACGAGGCGGCCGCGATGGCCTTCATCCTGCTGTTCGCCGGTTTCGAGACGACCGTCAACCTGATCGGCAACGGGACGTACGCGCTGCTGCGCAACCCGGGGCAGCGGGCGCTGCTGCAGGAGTCGGTGGTGCGCGGGGAGACCGCGCTGCTGGAGACCGGGATCGAGGAACTCCTGCGCTACGACGGGCCGGTGGAGCTGGCGACCTGGCGGTTCGCGACCAGGCCGCTGACCATCGGCGGGGTGGACATCCCGGTGGGCGATCCGGTGCTGGTGGTACTGGCGGCGGCGGACCGCGACCCGGACCGGTTCGCGGACGAGAACACCCTCGACCTGGCCCGAACCGACAATCCCCACCTGGGGTTCGGGCACGGCATCCACTACTGCATCGGCGCCCCGCTGGCCCGGCTCGAAGGACGTGCCGCGCTGGCCACGCTGCTTTCCCGACTTCCCGATCTGCGACTGGCCGAAACTCCGGAGAATCTCCGCTGGCGAGGTGGCCTGATCATGCGTGGATTGCGCGAACTTCCGGTCGAATTCAGTCCCGAGATCCGGTCTCCGCATGCCCTTCCTGAGGCTCCGACACGCTGACTGGGCGTCGTCGACACGCTCCTGATGACGGTGTGAACGCCCATCAATCCGGACAAACGGGCGCAGTTGGTAGGCGATTGGTCACGTGCCGTAATTCCGGTGTGATGTCGACGATATGAGCTTGTGATTGGTCTGAGGATCTGTCTAGTCTCCCTGGAGTTCGCAGCTGCGGACCTCGTGCGCGGAACGCCGAATCCTGCCCGCCGCGCCACGGGAAACCGACCAGACCCTTGGGCAGGGGCGGGGGAACCAGGTTTGTTGCCGTCCTCCACGGCTTGGGGTGAAGCCGCCCGAGCGGAACGTTTCCGCGCACGGCGGCCGGGCCACCTCCCGGTCCGAACCCGACAGCTCACCTCGCAGGCGTGCGGAGAGGGACCCTTCATGCTGTTCGTTGGAACTGGCCGTCACCGTCGTCGCACCCAGGCCGAGAAGGCCATCGCCGTCGCCGGTGTGGCCGGCGTCGGACTCGCGATGCCGCTCCTCGCCGCCACCGGCGCCTCCGCCGCCCCGGCCTCCGCCTGGGACTCCGTCGCCCAGTGCGAGAGCGGCGGCGACTGGAGCATCAACACCGGCAACGGCTTCTACGGCGGCCTGCAGTTCACCTCCAGCACCTGGAAGGCGTACGGCGGCACCGCCTACGCGCCGCAGGCCAACCAGGCCAGCAAGGGCCAGCAGATATCGGTCGCCGAGAAGGTGCTGGCCTCCCAGGGCCCGGGCGCCTGGCCGGTCTGCTCCGTCAAGGCGGGCCTGAGCAAGGGCGGTGCCCCGGCCGCGGTCGACACCTCCTCGGACGCCAAGCCGCAGTCCGCCCCCCAGCAGCAGACGCCCAAGCAGCAGACGCCCAAGCAGCAGACCCCGAAGCAGCAGGCTCCGAAGCAGCAGACCCCCAAGGCGGACGCGAAGCCCGCCCAGCCGTACGCACCGAAGCACGCCGCCCCGAAGCAGGCCGAAACGCCCGCGGAGCAGCCGGTCCAGCAGTACGTTCCGAAGCACGCCGCCCCGCGTGCCGCCCAGCCGGCCCAGGCCGCCCCTGCCGGCCACGACTACACCGTCCACTCCGGTGACACCCTGTCGAGCATCGCCGCCGCCCAGGGCGTGTCCGGCGGCTGGCAGGCGCTGTACGACGGCAACCGCGGCACGGTCGGCGGGGACCCGAACCTGATCATGCCCGGCCAGATCCTGCACCTCAGCTGAACCGGTCCGTAGGACCTCGAACAACACCCCGGGGACGAAGGGGGCCGCGCCCGGCCCCCTTCGTCCGCATTCGTCCGCGCCGGGGGGACAGACTGGGACAAGCAGGTGAACTACCGGGGGGTAGCAGGGCCACACGCTGAGACGGGACCGAGGCCAACGTGGCCCCGGGAGCCCGGGCGGTTAGGCTCTGGGTCGTAACGACTCCGCAATCGTCCCGCTGACAGCACCACCGTCAGCCGGACCCTGCTTCCGCAAGGAGATGCCTCGTGCCGTCCATCGATGTCGTCGTAGCCCGTGAGATCCTCGACTCGCGCGGCAACCCCACGGTCGAGGTCGAGGTCGGCCTCGACGACGGCAGCACCGGTCGTGCCGCTGTCCCGTCGGGTGCCTCGACCGGCGCCTTCGAGGCGCTGGAGCTGCGCGACGGTGACAAGAACCGCTACTTCGGCAAGGGCGTCGAGAAGGCCGTCCTGGCCGTCATCGAGCAGATCGGCCCGGAGCTCGTCGGCTACGACGCCACCGAGCAGCGCCTGATCGACCAGGCCATGCTCGACCTGGACGCCACCCCCGACAAGTCCTCGCTCGGCGCCAACGCCATCCTGGGCGTCTCGCTGGCCGTCGCGCACGCCGCCTCCGAGGCCAGCGACCTGCCGCTGTTCCGCTACCTGGGCGGCCCGAACGCGCACGTCCTGCCGGTCCCGATGATGAACATCCTCAACGGCGGCTCGCACGCGGACTCCAACGTCGACATCCAGGAGTTCATGATCGCCCCGATCGGCGCGGAGTCCTTCTCCGAGGCCGTCCGCTGGGGCGTCGAGGTCTACCACACCCTCAAGGGCGTGCTGAAGGAGCGCGGCCTGTCCACCGGCCTCGGCGACGAGGGCGGCTTCGCGCCGAACCTGGACAGCAACCGCGAGGCCCTGGACCTCATCACCGAGGCCATCCAGAAGGCCGGCTACGTGCCCGGCCGTGACATCGCGCTGGCCCTGGACGTCGCCGCCTCCGAGTTCTACAAGGACGGCGCCTACCAGTTCGAGGGCAAGGCCCTGTCGGCCGCCGAGCTCATCGAGTACTACGCCGAGCTGGTCGCCGCCTACCCGCTGGTCTCCATCGAGGACCCGCTGGACGAGTCGGACTGGGACGGCTGGAAGGCCATGACCGTCAAGCTGGGCGACAAGGTCCAGCTGGTCGGTGACGACCTGTTCGTCACCAACCCGGCCCGCCTGGCCAAGGGCATCGAGACCGGCACCGCCAACGCGCTGCTGGTGAAGGTGAACCAGATCGGCTCGCTGACCGAGACTCTGGACGCCGTCGAGCTGGCCCAGCGCAACGGCTACCGCTGCATGATGTCGCACCGCTCCGGCGAGACCGAGGACGTCACCATCGCCGACCTGGCCGTCGCCACCAACTGCGGCCAGATCAAGACCGGTGCCCCGGCCCGCTCCGAGCGCGTCGCCAAGTACAACCAGCTGCTGCGCATCGAGGAGATCCTCGACGACGCCGCCGAGTACGCCGGCCGCGGTGCCTTCCCGCGCTTCCGCTCCGCGGACCAGTAGGCACAGTCGCTCCGCAGGCGAGTGAGCACAGCAAGCACGAGGGCTGAGCAGCCGAGCTAGCGCAAGCCTGACCGGTGCCCCGCCGCACACCCCGTAGGGTGGACGGCGGGGCACCGTCGCGACCAGGAGGGGATACGGGAGATGGCTGGCTGGAGGATCCCGGGCTTGGCGGCCCGACCCCGGTTCACGAGCCGGGCGACCGTCCTCGTCCTGGTGCTCTGCTCCCTGGTGGCGATCCTGGCCTACCCGACGCGGCAGTTCATCTCCCAGCGCGCCGAGATCTCCGCCCAGCGGGCGAAGGCCGACCACGTGCGCCAGCAGGTCGACCAGCTGCGCCGGGACAAGGCCCGCTGGCAGGACCCGGAGTACGTCAAGGCGCAGGCCCGCGCCCGGCTGCACTACGCGGTGCCGGGGGAGACCCCGTACATCGCGGTGAATCCGGCCGGCCCGGTCGTCCAGCCCTCCGCGCCCGCCGCACCCGCCTCCTCCGGCGGTACGGCCCAGGCGGCCGCCAAGCCCTGGTACGCCAGCGTCTGGGACTCGGTGGACGCCGCCGACACCGTCGCGCTGGCCCCCGCGACCCCCCGTCCGCTCCCCCCGCCCCCCGTTGGAGACCCCACCCCCCATGACCACTGAGAACCACCCCGCCGTCTCCGACGCCGACGTCGCGGCCATCGCCGCCCAGCTCGGCCGGGTGCCGCGCGGCCTGCGCGGTGTCGCGCACCGCTGCCCCTGCGGCAACCCCGACGTCGTGGAGACGGCCCCCCGGCTGCCGGACGGCACGCCGTTCCCGACGCTCTACTACCTGACCTGCCCCAAGGCCGCCTCGCTGATCGGCACCCTGGAGGCGGAAGGCGTGATGAAGGAGCAGAGCGCCCGGCTCGCCGAGGACCCGGAGCTGGCCGCCGCCTACCAGAAGGCGCACGAGGACTACATCGCCCGGCGCGACGCGATCGAGGTGCTGGAGGGCTTCCCGAGCGCCGGCGGCATGCCGGACCGGGTGAAGTGCCTGCACGTGCTGGTCGGCCACTCGCTGGCGGCCGGCGAGGGCGTCAACCCGCTCGGCGACGAGGCGATCGGCATGCTGGAGGACTGGTGGGCCAAGGGCCCGTGCGTCTCCCCGGCCGAGGTCGAGGCGGCCGGTGAGCGGGTCGCCCGCAACCGCGCCAAGGAGCAGGACCACGAGGCCGTGATCGCGGCCAAGCAGCAGAAGACGGCCGAGCGCGCCGCCAAGAAGCTCGTCGCCGAGGAATCCGCCCGGGAGCAGGAGTCCGAGTGAGCATGACCCGCGTGGCCGCGATCGACTGCGGCACCAACTCGATCCGCCTGCTGGTCGCGGACCTCGACCCGGAGACCGGCGCGATCACCGACCTCGACCGTCGGATGATCATCAACCGGCTGGGCCAGGACGTGGACCGGACCGGTCGGCTGCACCCGGACGCGCTGGCCCGCACCTTCGCGGCCTGCCGGGAGTACAAGGAGATCATCGCCGGCTTCGGCGTCGGCCCCGAGCGCACCCGCTTCGTCGCCACCAGCGCCTCCCGGGACGCCGAGAACAGCGACGAGTACGTCAAGGGCGTGCGCGACATCCTGGGCGTCGAGCCCGAGGTGGTGAGCGGCGAGGAGGAGGCGCACCTGTCCTTCGTCGGCGCCACCAAGGAGCTGACCAGCGGCCAGTTCCCCGCGCCGTACCTGGTGTTCGACCTCGGCGGCGGCTCGACCGAGTTCGTGCTCGGCGGGGCGGACGTGCAGGCGGCGCGCTCGGTGGACATCGGCTGCGTGCGGCTCACCGAGCGGCACTTCGGCGGCGCCGAACTGCCCTCGGAGGAGCAGATCGCCGAAGCCCGGGCGCACGTCCGGGCCGAGCTCGACAAGGCCGAGGAGGTGGTCCCGCTGACCGGCGCGGCCACCCTGG
The DNA here is from genome assembly GCF_044768305.1 of Kitasatospora sp. NPDC101155. Classification (NCBI taxonomy): domain Bacteria; kingdom Bacillati; phylum Actinomycetota; class Actinomycetes; order Kitasatosporales; family Streptomycetaceae; genus Kitasatospora; species Kitasatospora sp. NPDC101155. The sequence continues at coordinate 69,426 of NZ_JBIWPN010000034.1, forward strand.
TGGGTCTCGCGGGGACGGTCACCACGGTGTCCGCGATCGCCCAGGACCTGCCCGCGTACGACTCCGAGCGGATCCACCACTCCCGGATCAGCCGTGAGCAGGTCGCCGGGATCGCCCGCCGGCTGCTCGGCGCCACCCACGCCGAGCGCGCGACCATCCCCTCGATCCACCCGGGCCGGGTGGACGTGATCGCGGCCGGGGCGCTGGAGCTGCTGGAGATCATGGAGCGGACCGGCGCCGCCGAGGTGGTCGTGAGCGAGCACGACATCCTGGACGGCATCGCCTGGAGTACGGCCTCCTGACGGCCCGCACGGCTTACGGAACCGGCCCCGGCACCCCTTCCTGGGTGCCGGGGCCGGGGCTTGCCCGGGCACGGGCGGAAATGTTCGTGAATTTCTTCACATGGCGATCGGGTCATTCGTCGCACCCCGGGGCCCGCTACGCCCGAATTGTGAGACCGAAGGCCTGTCGGTGGTCACGCCCGCTGGATCGCAGGTCAGGCCTTGCTTGAGGTTTGAAAATCGGAATCACGCGCGGGAACCCAGGTGCTGCACGGATCGTTGCTGCTCAGCAGGGTGGTGCTCCGGCGTGTGTTCACGGGGCGCTGTCGGGGGTTGTGAGCCGGTGTGCCGGTGCCGTTTTTGTGGGGGCGGATTGTAGCACGGGGTGTCCATGCGCTTGTGACCGGGCTCACGAAGGCTGCTTCGGACGGTGCTGGATACTTTCGGATATGAGCACCACGGAGCGTCCTCGCATCCTCATTGTCGGCGGTGGTTACGTCGGCCTGTATGCCGCGATGCGCATCCTCAAGAAGATGCGCTACGGCGAAGCGACCGTCACGGTCGTGGACCCGCGGTCGTACATGACGTACCTGCCCTTCCTCCCCGAGGCGGCCGGCGGCAACGTCGCGCCCCGCAACCTCGTCGCGCCGCTGCGCAGCGCCCTCAAGCAGGCGGAGGTGCTGACCGGTTCCGTCACCGGCATCGACCACGCCCGCAAGGTCGCCACCATCCAGCCCGCGGCCGGCGACAGCTACGAGCTGCCCTTCGAGTACCTGGTCGTCGCGACCGGCTCGGTCTCCCGCACCTTCCCGATCCCGGGTCTGGCGGAGAACGGCATCGGCATGAAGACGGTCGAGGAGGCCATCGGCCTCCGCAACCACGTCATGGCCCAGCTCGACAAGGCCGAGTCCACCACGGACGAGGAGGTCCGCCGCAAGGCGCTGACCTTCGTCGTCATCGGCGGTGGCTTCGCCGGCGTCGAGACGATCGCCGAGATCGAGGACATGGCGCGCGACGCGTCGAAGCTGTACAAGACCGTCAGCCGTGACGACATGCGCTTCGTCATGGTCGAGGCGGCCAACCGCATCCTCCCCGAGGTCGGCCCGGACCTGGGTCTGTGGACCAAGGAGAAGCTCGAGGAGCGGAAGATCGAGGTCTACATCGAGACCTCGATGGACTCCTGCATCGACGGCCACGTCATGCTGAAGAACGGCATGGAGATGGACGCCTCCACCATCGTGTGGACGGCGGGCGTCAAGCCGAACCCGGTGCTGGCCAACTTCGGCCTGCCGCTGGGCCCGCGCGGCCACGTCGACACCGCGGCCACCCTGCAGGTCCAGGGCTTCGACTACGTCTGGTCCGCCGGTGACAACGCCCAGGTCCCGGACCTCGCCTCCGGCGAGGGCGCCTGGTGCCCGCCGAACGCGCAGCACGCCTGCCGTCAGGCCGTCGTCCTCGGCGACAACGTGATCTCCGGCATGCGGGGCTTCCCGCAGAAGGAGTACAAGCACAAGAACCTGGGCGCGGTCGCCGGTCTCGGCCTGCACAAGGGTGTCGCGATCCTCTTCGGCAAGGTCAAGCTGAAGGGCCGCCTGGCCTGGTGGTTCCACCGTGCCTACCACGGCGCGATGGTCCCGACCTTCAACCGCAAGGTCCGCGTCTTCACCGACTGGACCCTCGCGATGTTCCTGAAGCGCGAGATGGTCGGCCTCTCCCAGATGGAGCGGCCGCAGCTGCCGATCCAGGAGGTCACGCCGCCCACCAAGCCCGTCGAGGCCGCCGAGCCGGCCGCCGACAAGGAGCTCGCCAGCAAGTAAGCGACTGGACCCCGGTGTGGGAGCGCCGGGGTATGAGTCGGAGGCCCTCCGCCCGGCAGCGACGCCGGACCACGACCTCCGTGGTGCTCAGCCGGCCGTGCGACCGGGCGGAGTACAGCAGTAGAAGAGCCCCTGCCGAAACCCTCCGGCAGGGGCTCTCTGTTACTCGCCCACTCGCCTCCGGGCGCTCTGGGCCCGGTGTCGACGGTCGGCGCTCAGCCGCTCCTTCGTCGCTCCCTCGCTTCTCCCTTTCGGCACCGGCGCGCCCTTTGGCTCGAGGCGGGCGTCAGTCGGTCTTGATGCTCGACAGGATGTCCAGCTTGGACGCCCGGCGGGCCGGCCAGATCGCGGCCACCAGGCCGACCACCCCGGCCAGCGCCAGGAACAGTGCCAGCTGGCCGTACGGCAGGACGGTGGTCAGCCCGGCAAGGCTGGACTTCAGCGTCCCGTTGATCGCCCAGGCGATGAAGCAGCCGAGCAGCAGGCCGATCCCGGCACCGAACAGGGAGATCACCACCGACTCCAGTCGGACCATCCGCTTGATGCCCCGGCGGTCCAGGCCGATCGCCCGCAGCATCCCGATCTCGCGCTTGCGCTCGAAGACCGACATGGCCATCGTGTTGATCACGCCCAGGACCGCGATCAGGACCGCCATCCCCAGCAGGCCGTACATCAGGTTCAGCGCGAAGGTGATGACCTGGCTGAAGTCGTCCCGGACGTCCTGCTTGGACTTGACCTCGATCACCGGGTTGGCGCCGGTGGCGTCCTTGAGCGACTGCTTGAGCTCGGCCGTGGCGCCGTCCTTGCCCTTGACCAGGACGTCGGCGACGTACGGCTTCGACTCGTGCTTGGCGATCTCGCCGTTGGCCAGCAGGACCGGGCCGAGCATGCCGCCCTTCTCGTACACGCCGCCGACGGTGAGCTGGCCGCTGGAGCCGTCCGGGAAGGACGCGGTCATCGTCGAGCCGGTGGTGACGTTGAACTTCGCGGCGACGTCCTGGTCCACCAGCAGCTGGCCCTTGCCGAGCGCGGCGCTGGAGCCGCTGGTCAGCTTGACCTCGGCGATCCGGTCGAAGGTGTCCGGGTCCAGGCCGGTGATCGCCTTGGAGGTGCCGTTGAGCTTCCAGTAGGCGGCGGTCATCGGCGAGGAGGCCGCGACCCCGGGGGCCTTGGCGATCTGGGCGGGCACCTGGCCGGACAGGTTCATACCGTTGGCGGCCGAGACGATGTAGTCGGACTTCATCGACTTGGTGACGGCCCGGTCGATGGTGTCGCCGACCGAGGTGCCGATCACGGTGAGGCCGGTGACCAGGGTCAGCCCGATGGTGAGCGCGGCCGCGGTGGCCGCGGTGCGGCGCGGGTTGCGCACCGCGTTCTGCTGGGCGAGCTTGCCCGGGGTGCCGCCCAGCCCCCGCAGCAGCGGGCCGACCAGCGCGACCACCGGGCGGGAGAGCAGCGGCAGCAGGACGAACACGCCGATCAGGGCCAGGAAGGCACCCGCACCGACCGGCATCCGGCCGCTGTCGTCGCCGGTGGAGGCGCCGTAACCGATCAGCGCGAGACCGCCGCCGGCGAGCACCGAGCCGATGGTGTTGCGGACCACCAGGCTCTTCTGGCTGGCCGGCTGGTCGCCACTGCTCATCGCGGCCACCGGCGCGATCCGGGCGGCGCGCAGGGCCGGCAGCAGGGCCGACAGGACCGTCACCAGGACGCCGACCACGATGGTCATGACGACGGTGAGCGGCCTGATCACCAGCGAGCCGTTCGGCATGTCCTCGTTCAGCGAGCCGATCAGGGCCTGCATCCCGGCGCCGATCCCGACGCCGGCCAGCAGGCCGGTCACCGCGGAGACGGTGCCGATCAGCAGGGCCTCGATCAGCACGGAACGGGTGACCTGCTTGCGGCTGGCGCCGATGGCCCGCAGCAGCGCGAGTTCCTTGGTGCGCTGGGCGACCAGCATGGTGAAGGTGTTGGCGATGATGAAGATGCCGACGAAGAGCGAGATGAAGGCGAAGATCAGCAGCATGGTGCGCATGCTGTCGGTGCCCTTGGTGATCTGCTCCTGCTCCTCGACGTTGAGCGTGGCACCGGTCTTGACGACGAACTGGTGGTCGGACGGGATCTTGGGCAGGGCCTGGGCGAGCAGCGCGTCCTCGGAGGTGCCGGGCTTGGCGGTGAGCACGATGCTGCTGTAGCGGCCCGGCTCCAGCAGGGTCTGCTGGGCGGTGGCCTTGTCGAACAGGGTGAGCGTGCCGCCGGTGCTGACCACCGGGTCGTCGGTGGTGAAGATCCCGGTGAGCTTCGCCTCGATCACCGGTCCGTTGACGGCGACCCGGACGGTGTCGCCGACCTTGTAGCCCGCCCGGTCGGCGGTCTTGCGGTCGAGGGCGACCTCCTTGGCGTCCTTCGGGCCCTGACCCTCGGCCATCGGGTAGCGCGGGTCCCTGCCGTCCGGGCCCGGGGCGAAGTTGGCGCCCTTGGCGGACCAGACCTGGCCGATCAGGTCGCCCTTGTGGTCGGCGACCCCGGTGAAGCCGCTGACCACGCCGCGGGCGGTGGCGGTGCCGGGCAGGGCGGCCAGCTGCTGGACGGTGGCGTCGTCGAGGACGGTGGGGCTGCTCTCGCTCCTCTGCCTGGCGGAGGCGTCGGAGCCGGCCGCGTTGTCCACGACCTGGACCGAGACGTCCGAGTAGCTCTTGGAGCTGCTGTCCCGCAGGGCCTTGCCGAAGGTGTCGGAGAAGACCATGGTGCCGGCGACGAAGGCGGTGCCGAGCATGACGGCCAGCGCCGTCATCAGTAGGCGACCCTTGTGGGCCAGCACGTTGCGCAGAGCGGTGCGATACATGAGGTGTCCTGGGAAGGTTCGGTGAAGCGGGTCGGCGGGCCGTGGGGCCCTGACTGGGTGTCGCCTCAGCTGGTGCGGCCCTTGGCGTCGAAGCGGCGCATGCGGTCCAGGACGGTGTCGGCGGTGGGGGTGTGCAGTTCGTCGACGATCCGGCCGTCGGCGAGGAAGACGACGCGGTCGGCGTAGGAGGCGGCGACGGGGTCGTGGGTGACCATGACGACGGTCTGGCCGAGTTCGCGTACGGAGTTGCGCAGGAAGGAGAGGATCTCGGCGCCGGAGCGGGAGTCGAGGTTGCCGGTGGGTTCGTCGGCGAAGATGATGTCGGGCTTCCCGGCGAGGGCGCGGGCGCAGGCGACGCGCTGCTGCTGGCCGCCGGAGAGCTGGGAGGGGCGGTGGCTGAGGCGGCCGGACAGGCCGACGGTGTCGACGACGCGGTCGAGCCAGGGCTTGTCGACCTTGCGGCCGGCGATGTCCATCGGGAGGGTGATGTTCTCCAGGGCGGTCAGGGTGGGGAGGAGGTTGAAGGCCTGGAAGATGAAGCCGATGTGGTCGCGGCGCAGCTGGGTGAGCTGCTTGTCCTTGAGGCCGACGAGTTCGGTGTCGCCGATGGTGGTGGAGCCGGAGGAGACGGTGTCGAGGCCGGCCATGCAGTGCATCAGGGTCGACTTGCCGGAGCCGGAGGGGCCCATGATGGCGGTGAACTCGCCCTGGGGGAACACGACGCTGACGTTGTCGAGGGCGACGACGCGGGTCTCCCCCTCCCCGTAGACCTTGTTCAGGCCGGTGGCGCGGGCGGCCGCCCGACCGGTGAGGACGGCGGTTGCGGTCGACGTGGTCACGGGGGTTACTCCTTGCTGGCTGGCTGACGTGTACCTCCATACTCCGCGACGTGATCATGGTCTGGCGTCGCTCTGCCGAAGGGTTGGCCCTACCACCGCCGGGCGTACGGGTGGGGCTGGGTCCTCCTCCTGCGGTATGAGGACAACCCTGAGGGAGGCCCGGTGGGAGGCCCGGTGGCCGGAATCACCGTGCTTCGTGGCCGAAATCCCGAACAGTTCGTCAGATGGCAAGGAAACATGACAACTTCCCGGGCTGGGAACATGCGAAAGGGCGAGCCGGGCGACTAGGCTCAGGGGTGCTTTCGCAGGACGCCCGGATGGTGGAACGCAGACACGGGCAGCTTAAAACTGCTTGGCCGCGAGGCCGTGCCGGTTCGAGTCCGGCTCCGGGCACCACTCGACCCGCGGGGGCGCCGTCGGCGTCCCCGCCGGGAGTCGTTCACCGTATCCTCCTCGCGGCGTATCCCGAATCTTTTGCCAAGCCATTACCCTGGTGCGCGGGCGGTGCAGTGCCGCCACGGAGGGAATGAGCAATGAGAAGCAGCAACCCGGTCTTCTCGCGGGAGGGGTCCTTCACCCGCGAGCCCGGCTACGCGGGGTTCGGTACCGCCTCACAGGCCGGGAGCCAGTACGGCAACCCCTATGCGGGCACCCCCTACGCCCAACCGCAGGGGCAGGGCCCGCTGACGGACGAGCAGCTGTACCAGATGTACAACGGGCCGTCGGCCGGCCCGACGGCCACCGGGCGGATGACGCTCGACGACGTGGTCGCCCGCACCGCCATGACGCTGCTGACCGTGGTCGCGGCCGGTGCGGTGGCCTGGTTCACGCTGCCGTTCGAGAACTTCGGCTTCGCGGTCGGCGCATCGTTGGTCGCCGCGATCGTCGGTCTGGTCGTCCAGTTCCGGGAGAAGATCAGCCCCGCCCTGGTCCTGGCCTACGCGGCGTTCCAGGGCTTCGCGCTGGGTGCGGTCACCCATGCCCTCAACACCATCTGGTCCGGCATCGCGATCCAGGCGGTGCTGGGCACGGCGGTGGTCTTCGGTGCGACGCTCTACGTCTACAAGAGCGGTCGGCTCCGGGTCAGCTCGAAGTACCGCCGGATCGGCCTCGCGATCGGCCTGGGCTTCTCGGTGCTGCTGCTGATCAACTGCGTCGCCTGGGCGTTCGGCGGCGGCCTCAACACCTGGGGAGGCCCGCTGGGCGTCGGCATCGGCCTGCTCGGCATCGCCATCGGCGCGTTCTACCTGACGCTGGACCTCAACGAGGTCGAGGAGGCGATCGCCCGGGGCGCCCGGCAGGAGGAGGCCTGGCGCGCCGCCTTCGGGCTCACCTTCTCGCTGGTGTGGATCTACTTCGAGATGCTGCGCCTCATCGCGAGCCTGCGCGGCGACGACTGACGCCCAGTTCCCGCCGTACCACTGCCGCCGGGCCCCGGAGCGAACCGCTCCGGGGCCCGGCGGCTTTCCGCTGTTCTAGGCTCGACTGCATGCATGACGTACAGCCCCTGGTCGAAGCCGTCGACAAACTGGCGGATCGTTTCCGCTCGCTGCCGCAGAGCAAGCTGCTGGGCGCCGTGCCCGGGCACGCCTCGCGGGCGGCGGCCGTGCTGGCGTTGGCCCGGCGGCTGGCCGTGCCGGCGCTGGCGGCGGAGGGCGGGCCGCAGCGGGAGTTCCCGGACGCCGGGGCCTTCGCGGTGGGGGACCAGCTGGCCGTCGCCGGGCACGACCTGGCGGCCGCGCTCGCGGCGCTGCCCGGAGGCGCCGTGGTGCCACTGCCGGAGGGGCCGGCCACCGTGGACGAGGTACTGGCCGGGGCGGTGGCCGCGGTGCGGGAGACCGCCGAGCTCTGCGCCTGAGTCGGTACGGGCGCGGATGTGCCGAAGGCCGACCGGGTCGGTGACTCCTGGACCCGGCCGGCCTTCGGCGCGTCGTGCGGCCGAGGTGGCGTCAGATGCTGGCGACCACCCGGTCGGCGAGCACGTAGACGGCCTCCTCGTCGGTGGAGAAGGTCAGCGAGTAGGAGCCGGAGAAGCGCGAGCCGCCGAGCAGCCGGACGTGCTCACCGGCGCGGACCGCGTCGATCAGCCGGTAGGCGGCCTCCCGGTCGCCCGGGGCCACGCACAGCGTGGTGCCGTCGGCGAAGGCGTACACGTCCAGGGTGCCCAGCGGGCCCGGGCGGACGTCGACCAGGGCGACGGCCTCCTCGGCGAGGGCAGCCAGCCGGGTGTCGGTCCACTCGCGGGACGGCGCCTGGCTCGGCACGAAGTCGGGGTGCGAGGGGTGGCGGCGCGGGTCGGGCGCGGCGACCGGGGCGTCCGCCACGGCCGGCTCGATGTCCAGCAGCCCGGCCTCCAGACCGGTGGCCAGCAGGTCGGCCTCGCGGCGGGCCCGGGCGTCCTTGGCGGTCTCGCCGACCGGGTGGCCGGGGCGCAGCGGCGCGCCGCCCTCGGTGCCGGGCTCGGCCGGGCCGGTGCTGCCCTCGTTGATCAGGTCCTCCAGCGCGGAGCGCAGCGCCTCGCCGAACTCCGGGTCCATCGTCCCGGCGTTGTCGGCGGCGTCCTGCGGGCCGGTGGGGCGGGGGAAGAACAGCGGCCACTCCTCGGTGCCGGTGAACACCCCGGTGAAGGGGGAGTCGAACAGTGGCGCGTCCTCGGCCGCGCGGGCCTCCTGCTCGGCCCAGAACGCCCGGGCCTCGGTGATCTCCCGCTCACGGTCGGCGGCGAGCGCCTCGGCGACGGCCCGGCGTATCGCGGCCTCGTCGACCGGTGCGGGCGCGGCCTGCGCGTCCAGCCGGCGGGAGAGTCCCCGGAGGTGGAGCAGCGCGGCGGTCGACACGGCGATCAGGACCAGCAGCAGGATGGTGTAGACGGCGCTCACGGAACGTACTCCTAGCGAGGAGCGGAACGGGGTTACGCGTCCACACTGCCGCATTCGGTGCTGTTACCGCAGTGGCGAATGTCTAATTCGTCCAAGACTTTCGGCCTTGTCCCCAAATTGTTAGGTAACACCGTTCTACGCAGTGGAGTTGATCCACTCCGCAGTGTCGATCTCCGGGCCGGAAGCGAACGGGAAGAGGGCCGGATCGACCTCGCGGTGTGATCCGGCCCTCAATCACGCTATGTCGCTCCAAACGGGTGGTCCAGACCGTTCGGAGTGGTTCGGCGGGGTCAGCTCAGGCGCTCGATGACCATGGCCATGCCCTGGCCGCCGCCGACGCACATGGTCTCCAGGCCGAACTGCTTGTCGTGCCACTGCAGGGAGTTGATCAGCGTGGTGGTGATCCGGGCGCCGGTCATGCCGAAGGGGTGGCCGACCGCGATGGCGCCGCCGTTGACGTTCAGCTTGTCCAGGTCGACGCCGAGGTCGCGGTAGGAGGGGATCACCTGGGCGGCGAAGGCCTCGTTGATCTCGACCAGGTCGATGTCACCGATGGTCAGGCCGGCCCGCTTGAGCGCCTGCTTGGAGGCCTCGACCGGGCCGTAGCCCATGATCTCGGGGGAGAGTCCGCTGACGCCGGTGGAGACCACCCGGGCGAGCGGGGTGATGCCGAGCTCGCGGGCCTTGGCGTCGGACATGATGACCAGCGCGGCGGCGCCGTCGTTGAGCGGGCAGCAGTTGCCGGCGGTGACGGTGCCGTCGGGGCGGAACACCGGCTTCAGGCCGGACACGCCCTCCAGGGTGACGCCGGCGCGCGGGCCGTCGTCGGTGCTCACCACGGTGCCGTCCGGGAGCGTGACCGGGGTGATCTCGCGCTCCCAGAAGCCGGCCTTGATCGCCGCCTCGGCGAGGTTCTGCGAGCGGACGCCGAACTCGTCCTGCTCGGCGCGGGTGATGCCCTTGAGCGCGGCCAGGTTCTCGGCGGTCTGGCCCATCGCGATGTAGGCGTCCGGCAGCAGGCCGTCCTCGCGCGGGTCGTGCCACTCCCCGCCGCCCTCCTCGGCGCGCTTCTTGGTGCGGGCCTGGGCCTCGTCGAAGATCGGGTTCATGGTGCCCGGCAGGCCGTCAGAGCTGCCCTTGACGCTGCGTGAGACGGTCTCGACGCCGGCCGAGATGAAGACGTCGCCCTCGCCGGCCTTGATCGCGTGCAGTGCCATCCGCGTGGTCTGCAGCGAGGAGGAGCAGTAGCGGGTGATGGTGGCGCCGGGCAGGTAGTCCATGCCCATCTGCACGGCCACGATGCGGGCCAGGTTGTGGCCCTGCTCGCCGCCCGGCAGGCCGCAGCCGAGCATCAGGTCGTCGATCTCGCGCGGGTCGAGCTGCGGGACCTTGGCCAGGGCGGCCTGGATGATGTGGGCGGTCAGGTCGTCCGGGCGGACGTCCTTGAGCGAGCCCTTGAAGGCCCGGCCGATCGGCGAACGGGCGGCGCTGACGATGACGGCTTCGGGCATGGCGGGCTCCTCGCTGAGTGACGACGGACTGGCGGTCCGGGGGCTAAGCTACCGCTTAGTCATTCAGGCGTCACCGGCTCCAGCGTGTGAGCTGGCCGACGTGTTCCCGGGGTTCGTGTCGGGATCCGTGCCGGGACCCCCATCGGGATCCCCACCAGCTTCTTTCCCGCCCTCCGGGCCCGGCAGGCCGATCCGCAGCCGATGCCTCAACAAGGCCCAGCGCCGGCCCGCGCCCTCCGCCTCCACGGCCGCCACCTCGGTGCCCGCCCGTCCGGCGGCCGTCGCGGCGGCCACCGCGACCGGCAGCACCGTCCCGCCCGGGACCGGGGCGCTCGGGCGCTCCTCCTCCGGCCACAGGCCGAGCGTCGCGCAGACCGAGGGCAGGACGGCCATCGAGGCGGTGGCGTACCCCTGGGCGGAGGGGTGGTAGCGGTCGGCGGCGAACATCTCCGGGCGGGCGGCGAACTCCGGGCCCAGCAGCGAGCCGAGCGAGACGGTGCGGCCGCCCGCCTCCACCACCGCGATGGTCTGCGCGGCGGCCAGCTGGCGGCTCAGCCGCCGCGCCACCCAGCGCAGCGGCGGGCGCACCGGCTTGATCGTCCCGAGGTCCGGGCAGGTACCCACCACCACCTCGCAGCCGTTGGCGCGCAGGGCGGCGACGGCCTCGCCGAGCTGGCGGACGGCGACCTGGGCCGGGCTGTGCCGGGTCACGTCATTGGCGCCGATCATGATCACGGCGACGTCGGGGCGGTGCGGCAGCGCCTGTTCCAGCTGGCCGGAGAGGTCGGCGGAGCGGCCGCCGGAGCGGGCCACGTTGACCAGCCGCACCGGGCGCTCGGCCACCGAGGCCAGGCCTGCCGCCAGCAGCGCGCCCGGGGTCTCGCGGGCGCGGGCCACGCCGAGGCCGGCGCCGGTGGAGTCGCCGAGGACGGCCAGCACCAGCGGCGGCTGCGGGGCGGTGGAGCGGTCGGCGAAGGCCTCGCCGTAGACGCCGTCGGCCTTGGGCGGGACGGTCTCCAGGATGCCGATGGCCTGGATGGCGAGTCTGCTCTCGGTCAGCAGCAGGCCGACCAGGCCCACCCCCAGCAGGCCGAGCCCGCCGCCGCCGTACGCCGCCGCGGTGGCGATCCGGCGGGCCACCCGAGCCCGCGAGTCCCGTGCGCCTGGCATCCGGTGCCCCCTTCGCGTCCTCGTGCCGCCCCTCCGGGGACGCGCATCGTCTGCACCAGCGGTCTTACCCGGATGGGGGGCGGCAGTACCGGAGGCGGCGGCGGGGGTGGGCCATTGGGGGAGGTGCGCCGGAGGGGAGCCCCGGGGCGGCGCCCACGCCATAGGCTTTGCCTTACCGAAAGCTTGCATGCCCATAGACCGGGAGGACCCCCGTGCGGTACCACAACTCGATCATCGACCTGGTCGGCAACACGCCGCTGGTCAAGCTGAACAAGGTCACCGAGGGCATCAGCGCGACAGTGCTGGCGAAGGTCGAGTACTTCAACCCCGGCGGCTCGGTGAAGGACCGCATCGCGATGCGCATGATCGAGGCCGCCGAGGCCTCGGGCGCCCTCAAGCCGGGCGGCACGATCGTGGAGCCGACCTCGGGCAACACCGGTGTCGGTCTGGCGATCGTGGCCCAGCAGAAGGGCTACAAGTGCATCTTCGTCTGCCCTGACAAGGTGTCCACCGACAAGATCAACACCCTGCGCGCGTACGGCGCCGAGGTGGTCGTCTGCCCGACCGCCGTCGCCCCGGAGCACCCGGACTCGTACTACAACGTCTCCGACCGTCTCGTCCGCGAGACCCCGAACGCCTGGAAGCCGGACCAGTACTCCAACCCGGACAACCCGGCCTCGCACTACCACTCCACGGGCCCGGAGCTGTGGGAGCAGACCGAGGGGAAGATCACCCACTTCGTGGCGGGCGTCGGCACCGGCGGCACCATCTCCGGCACCGGCAACTACCTGAAGGAGGTCTCCGGCGGCAAGGTCAAGGTCATCGGCGCCGACCCGGAGGGCTCGGTCTACTCGGGCGGCACCGGCCGTCCGTACCTGGTCGAGGGCGTCGGTGAGGACTTCTGGCCGACCGCCTACGACCGCGACGTCGCGGACGGGATCGTCGCCGTCTCCGACAAGGACTCGTTCCAGATGACCCGCCGCCTGGCCAAGGAGGAGGGCCTGCTGGTCGGCGGCTCCTGCGGCATGGCCGTGGTGGCCGCGCTGGAGGTGGCCCGCGGGCTCGGGCCGGACGACGTCGTGGTGGTGCTGCTGCCGGACGGCGGCCGCGGCTACCTGTCGAAGATCTTCAACGACGACTGGATGGCCGACTACGGCTTCCTGCCCTCGGCCACCGACGAGGCCCACATCGGCGAGGTGCTGGGCCGCAAGGAGAGCATCGAGCAGGGCGGCGTCCCGCAGTTCGTCCACATGCACCCGAACGAGACGGTCGCCGAGGCGGTCCGGGTGCTGCGCGAGTACGGCGTCTCGCAGATGCCGGTGGTCTCCCCGGGCGCCGGGCACCCGGACATCATGGCCGGCGAGGTGATCGGCTCGGTGGTGGAGAAGCTGCTGCTGGAGGGCATCTTCGCGAAGGAGATCGAGCTCACCGACACCCTGGACAAGGTGATGTCCAAGCCGCTGCCGGTGGTCGGCTCCGGTGAGACCGTCACCAACCTGATGACCGTGCTGGAGAAGGCCGACGCGGCGGTCGTGCTGGTGGAGGGCAAGCCGCAGGGCATCGTCACCCGCCAGGACCTGCTGGGCTTCCTGACCACCCGCGGCACCGCCCACTGACGCTCGGTCACCCCGCTTCGCCCGTGCAGGGATCCGGTGGGTTCGTCCACGGGCGAAGTGGTACACCGGCGTCACCTGCCCGCAGCACGTGGTTAACAACGCTCCGGCATCGTGGTGGTCAACGGCAAGACGCCGAGCGAGACGGCGGCGGCCCACCGGGAGCGGCTCCCCGGTGGACGCGGTCGGCTCCGGACGCGTCGGACGGTCCTGACCCGGCCCGTCGTGTCCGCCCTCCCCGACCGGCATCGGAGGGAGGGGCCCTCCGCGGGAGGCGCCGTCGTCCCGCCCCTGTCCGGCTCCGGCCGGTCGACAGGGTGCGGCGGCTCCCGCGGTGCACACCGCGCCGTACGGCGCGTCTCCGCGACTCCCGGGTGGGGGAGCCGATGCGGAGAGACGGTGGGGCCGGTCCTTCTCCGAGGGACCGGCCCTTCCCGTGCGCCCAGGCCTTCCGTGCGCCCCGGCAACCCGTCGCTCCGTCGTCCCGTACGCTCGCACGCATGACCAGCACTGAAACGACCGACCAGGACGCCCCGCGTTACGTCAAGCTCAAGATCGAGCTGATCGCGGAGATCACCGACGAGGGCGCGCTCAAGGCGGCCGCCCTGAAGCAGGTCGCCGAGGACGAGTACCTCGACGACGAGGAGCGGGCCCAGTCCGTCGACGCCATCGAGGTGGACCCGTCGGGTTCGCTCGCCCACTTCATCGACCCCGTCGCGCTGCTCGGGGACGTTCCGGGCGTCGAGCTCGCCTCGGCGACCTGGGAGTCGGCGCAGACCGAGTTCGACCCCGAGAACGAGGAGTGGGACGAGTACACCGTGGACGAGTCGGCCGAGTAACGGCCGTCCGTACCGTGGCCGCTCGTGAACGCCCGGTCCGCTTCGGCGGGCTGGGCGTTTTGTCCATGTTCGCCGGGAAGTTGGGTCATCTCATACGATCACTTACCCTTCGGTGGTGGAACCGTGAACGGGTGGATTGCGTTTCTGTATCCGTAAATGCCCGGGATGATCAGCAGGGAGACGCGACGTGACGGCACAGGACGGTCAGGGGCGGGTGGCCGGAGGGAACTGGAACCGACGCGGAGTGCTCGCGGGCCTGATCGGGGCTCCGGTGCTGCTGCTGGCGGCCTGCAACGACAACAGCGGCGGCGGGGGCAGCGGGGGCAGTGGGGGCAGCGGGGGCAGCGGCGGCTCCGGAGCCGGCGCCACCCCGGGCCCGGGCGGCGGGAGCGGCGCCCCGAAGACCTCGGCCGCCGTCATCACCGTCAGCCCGGCGGACGGCGCCACCGGTGCCAGCTTCAGCGACCCGGTCAAGGTGACCGTCGCCAACGGCACCCTGGGCACCGTCAAGGTCGCCGACTCCACCGGCAAGGAGCTGGCCGGCCAGCTCTCCTCGGACAACACCAGCTGGACCTCGGCCGCGGCCCCGGCCAGCGGTACCAAGTACTCCGTCACCGCCACCGCCCTCGACAAGGACAAGCTGGAGGCGGACGCCAACGCGACCTTCACCACGGCGACCCCGGCCAACACCTTCGTCGGCTACTTCACCCCCGAGGACGGCTCGACCGTCGGCGTCGGCATGCCGGTCTCGATCAACTTCAGCAAGCCGATCACCGATCGCAAGGCTGTCCAGCAGGCGATCACCGTGATAGCCGAGCCGGGCGTCGAGATCGTCGGGCACTGGTTCTCCAGCACCCGGCTCGACTTCCGGCCGCAGGAGTACTGGGCCAAGGGCACCAAGGTCACCCTCAAGCTCCGGCTCAAGGACGTCGAGGGCGCGAAGGGCGTGTTCGGCACCCAGTCCAAGGACGTGGGCTTCACCATCGGCCGCGCCCAGACCAGCGTCGCCGACCTCGCCACCAAGAAGCTCACCGTCACCACGGACGGCCAGGTCAGCGCCGTCTACAAGATCTCCGGCGGCGCCCCCGAGCACACCACCTGGGGCGGCAAGATGGTCATCTCCGAGCAGTTCACCCAGACCCGGATGAACTCGCAGACCGTCAACCTGGGCAGCGAGTACGACATCGCCGACGTGCCGCACGCCCAGCGCCTCACCACCTCGGGCACCTTCGTCCACGGCAACTACTGGTCCTCGCCGTCGATCTTCGGCGGTCAGAACACCAGCCACGGCTGCGTCGGCCTGCAGGACGCCAAGGGCGCGCAGGACAGCAGCACGGACGGCTTCAAGTTCTACAAGTCCTCGATGGTCGGCGACGTGGTCGAGGTCGTGAACTCCGGCGACAAGACCGTCGCCCCGGACAACGGCCTGAACGGCTGGAACCTGAGCTGGGCCGACTGGAAGGCCGGCAGCGCGGTCTGACCGTCACCTGAAACTTCTCCCCGGGCGGACCGAACCTCGCGGCCCGCCCGAGGAGTCAGGTGGGTGTGAAACGCGAGCAGAGACAGCGACGGGACGCGGAGTTCAGCGCGTTCGTCGCCGGGAGCGGCCGCCAACTGCTGAGGACGGCGGAGCTGCTGACCGGCGACCCGGAGCGGGCCAAGGACATCGTGCAGTCCGCGCTGGAACGCGCTTACCTGCACTGGCACCGGATCACCGGCGACGACCCCACCGCGTACGTCCGCCGGATCGTGGTCAACCAGCACCGCGACTGGTGGCGCCGGCTGCGCAACCGAGAGCTGCCCACCGACCACACCCCGGACCGGCCGCTGGCGGAGGACCTCGCCGAGCTGCAGGCCCAACGGGCGCTGGTGCACCAGGCGTTGGGCGCGCTCACCCGCCGGGAGCGGACGGTCGTCGTGCTGCGGTACTACGGGGACCTCTCCGAGGCCGCCATCGCGGCCGAACTGGGCGTCGCCCCCGGCACGGTGAAGAGCACCCTGCACCGGGCGCTGTCGAAGCTGCGCGCACTCCCCGAACTCGCCGACCGCACCGGCGGAGCGGCGGGTCCCATGACGGACATCGAGGTGACGGTATGAGCTTCGAGGACAGACTCGGAGAACTGCTCAAGGACGAGGACCCGCACACGGTCGGACCGGACCCGGGGGCGGTCATCGCCGGGGCCCGACGCCGCCGCGCCCGGCGCAGGCTGGGGGTTGGGGCGGTCGCGCTCGCGGCGGCGCTGGTCTGCGGGGTGACGGCGGTGACGGCGGGCAACGCCCGGCACGTCGGGGAGGTCGCGGCCGGGGCGGGGGCGGCGATGACGCCCCCGGCGGCGGCCGCCCTGGCCCCGGAGGCCGCCTCGACCCCAGCCCCGACCGCGACCCCGACGGCGTCCGCGCTGCCGCTCTCGCCAGTGCGGCGGGTCGGGGTCGGGGAGAAGATCGACGTGATCAACGGCACCCGGATCTGGGTCACGCCGACCCAGCGCTGCGACGAGTCCCGTGGGCCCGACGGCGTCTGGCGCAGCACCTTCGGCTGCCGGGACGTCACCAGCGACAACCTCGACCACAGCAAGCCGAACATCTACACCCAGGGCGCCGAGAACGCCGACCACGACGTGCTGTTCGGCATGTTCCTCGGCCCCGTGACCCCGGCCCGGCTGGTCGCCTTCCGGGACGGCAAGCCCTATGTCGTCACCCTGGTCACCGCGCCCGGGATGAAGGACTGGGCGGCGTACTACGTCGTCCTGCCCCACAAGGCCCCCGAGCCGAAGGGGCACGAACAGATCGGCACCACCGTCGCCGGCTACGACGCCGACGGCAAGCTGGTGGCGGAGAACCCCGCCTACCGGACGGACGGGGCCCAAGACCGGGCCCCGGCCACGCTCTGAGCCGTACCGCTCACCGCTTCGCGTAGTCCGCGAAGCCCTGCCAGTCGACGATCACGCACGGCTCGTCGCCCAGGATCCAGGCATCGTGGCCGGGCGGGCAGACCATGAAGTCGCCGGGGCCGAAGTCGGTCTGCTGGCCGTCGTCCATGACGATCCGCATCCGGCCCGAGATCACGTACCCCAGGTGGGCGGCCTGGCAGCTGTCGGTCCTGGCGATCGGTTTCACGTGCTGGGACCACTGCCACCCCGGCTGGAACACGGCCCTGCCGACCGGGCCGGCGTCCAGGTTGACCAGGCGCAGCTCCCCCATGCCCTCCTCGAACAGGCGGACTTCCTCGGGATCGTCGAAGTTCCGTCGGTAGAGACCGGACATGGCGCGCTCCTCTCCGCGAGTCCGGCCCGGCCGCCAGCGAGTGGCCGGGCCGGACTCGCCGGCCATTCCAGTCTGCGCCCGGGCCCGGGAGCGGTCACCTCGGGTGCCCGGCCCCCGGTCGGGCCCGGATGCGACCGGTCAGCCCCGGGTGCGGGCCACACCGATCGGGCAGGAGGCGCCGGTGCCGCCGAGACCGCAGTAGCCGTTGGGGTTCTTGGCCTCGGACAGGTACTGCTGGTGGTACGGCTCGGCCGGGTAGAACGGGCCGGCCGGGGCGATCTCGGTGGTGATCGAGCCGAAACCGAGTGCCGTCAGCGCGGGCTGGAAGGCGTCCCGGGTGGCGGTCGCGGCGGCGGCCTGGGCGGGGGAGTGGGTGTAGAGCGCGGAGCGGTACTGGGTGCCCACGTCGTTGCCCTGGCGGTTGCCCTGGGTCGGGTCGTGCGCCTCCCAGAAGGCCTTCAGCAGCCGCTCGTACGAGACCACGGCCGGATCGAACACCACCCGGACCGCTTCGGTGTGCCCGGTCAGCCCGCTGCACACCTCCTCGTACGTCGGGTTCGGGGTGTAACCGCCCTGGTAGCCGACCAGTGTCGTCCAGACGCCGGGCAGCTGCCAGAAGGTGCGCTCGGCGCCCCAGAAGCAGCCCAGCCCGAAGTCGGCCACCTCCAGTCCCTCCGGGTACGGCCCGGTGAGCGGGTGGCCGAGCACGGTGTGCGGCTCGGTCAGGGTGAAGGCCGGCGCCTGGCGGCCGGGCAGCGCCTGGTCGGCGGGAACGAGCGAGGTCTTGTCGCGGCTGAACATCACGGCCTGCTCCAGCGGGCTAGGGAGGGTTGCCCTGGGTTCAACGCACCGGGCGGTCCGCGGATTCCGGCGAGCGCGCCGGCGTACGGCCACTAGGCTCGGAGCCATGACCGAGCACCAGCTTCCCCAGGGCTTCGAGACCCTCGCCATCCACGCGGGTCAGGAAGCAGACCCCCAGACCGGGGCCGTCGTCACGCCGATCTACCAGGTGTCCACCTACAAGCAGGACGGGGTGGGCGGCCTGCGGGGCGGCTACGAGTACAGCCGCAGCGCCAACCCGACCCGCACCGCGCTGGAGGAGTGCCTCGCGGCGCTGGAGGGCGGCGCCCGCGGCCTCGCCTTCGCCTCCGGCCTGGCCGCCGAGGACACCCTGCTGCGCACCATCCTCAAGCCGGGCGACCACATCGTGATCCCCAACGACGCCTACGGCGGCACCTTCCGGCTGTTCGCCAAGGTGCTGACCCGCTGGGGCGTCGAGTTCTCCGTCGCCAACACCCAGAACCTGGACGACGTCCGGGCCGCGCTGCGCCCCAACACCCGCGCGGTGTGGGTGGAGACCCCGTCCAACCCGCTGCTGGGCATCACCGACCTGGCCGCGCTGGCCGAGGTCGCGCACGGTGCCGGGGCGCTGCTGGTGGTCGACAACACCTTCGCCAGCCCGTACCTGCAGCAGCCGATCGCGCTCGGCGCGGACGCGGTCGTGCACTCCACCACCAAGTACATGGGCGGCCACTCGGACGTCGTCGGCGGTGCGCTGGTGCTGGCCGAGGCGGGCCTGGGCGAGGAGGTCGCGTACCACCAGAACGCGATGGGCGCCGTCTCCGGCCCGTTCGACGCCTGGCTGGTGCTGCGCGGCATCAAGACGCTGGGCGTCCGGATGGACCGGCACAGCTCCAACGCGGAGAAGGTCGCCGAGCTGCTGGCGAGCCACCCCAAGGTCAGCCAGGTGCTCTACCCGGGCCTGCCCGAGCACCCCGGCCACGACATCGCCGCCAAGCAGATGAAGGCCTTCGGCGGCATGGTCTCGTTCCGGGTCGCCGGCGGCGAGGAGGCGGCCGTCGAGGTCTGCAACCGCGCGCAGCTGTTCACCCTGGGCGAGTCGCTGGGCGGCGTGGAGTCGCTGATCGAGCACCCGGGCCGGATGACCCACGCCTCGGCGGCCGGTTCGCCGCTGGAGGTGCCGGCCGACCTGGTGCGCGTCTCGGTCGGCATCGAGTCGGTCGACGACCTGCTGGCCGACCTCAAGCAGGCGCTGGGCTGAGTGGGTTACTGCCCCTGCTGGTCCGCCGTGTACGACTCCATCGCGTGGTTGAAGCGGGCCAGCAGGGCGCAGAACGCCTGCTGCTCCTCGGGCGGCCAGCCGGCCGTCAGTCGGCGGGTCAACTCGGCCCGGCCGTCCCGGACTTCGGCGAGCCGACCGGTGCCGCCCGGGGTCAGCGCGAGGCGTACCGCGCGGCGGTCGGCCGGGTCCTGGACCCGGCCGACCAGTCCGGCCGCGACCAGCGGGGCGACCTGGCGGGTCACCGTGGAGGAGTCCACTCCGAGCGCCTCGGCCAGCGCCTTGACGTTCGCGGGCCCGTGCCGCTCCAGGCGGTCGAGCAGCAGGTAGGCGGCCCGGTCCAGCGCGGCGACGCCGCCGCCGGAGGTTCGGACCTGTTCCATCCGGCGGGCGAACACCGCCAGCTGGTACTGGAGTTGGGTGTGCACGGGCTCGGTTCGGTCGGTGGCCCGGGGCGAGGTCGTCGTCATCGCGGCTCACGATCGTCGTGCGGTGAGAGAGTCTCAGAAGCAGCAGCGTACGCGGGCGGGGCGGACCCGGGAACAGCCCCGACGTCCCCGATTGGCGGTGTCGCGACCCCTACGCTGGGATCATGCACAACTGGCCGCTCACCCTCGACGACGTCCGCGGGGCCCAGAAGATGCTCGCCGGGGTCGCCCGGGTGACCCCGATGGAGGGCAGCCGACACCTGTCCGGGCTGATCGGTTCGCCGGTCCACCTGAAGTGCGAGAACCTGCAGCGCACCGGCTCCTTCAAGCTGCGCGGGGCGTACGTGCGGATCGCGGGGCTCTCGCCGGTCCAGCGGGCCGGCGGGGTGGTGGCGGCGAGCGCCGGGAACCACGCCCAGGGGGTGGCGCTGGCGGCCTCGCTGCTGGGGGTGCGCTCCACCGTCTTCATGCCGGTCGCGGCGCCGCTGCCGAAGGTCGCGGCCACCCGCGAGTACGGCGCCGAGGTGCGGCTGCACGGCGCCACCGTGGACGAGGCGCTGCTGGCCGCGCAGCGGTACTCGGAGGCGACCGGTGCGGTGTTCATCCACCCCTTCGACCACTGGGACATCGTCACCGGCCAGGCGACCGTCGGCCTGGAGATCCTGGAGCAGTGCCCCGAGGTGCGCACCATCCTGGTCGGGGTGGGCGGCGGCGGGCTGCTGGCCGGGATCGCGGCAGCGGTCAAGCCGCTGCGACCGGACGTTCGGGTGGTGGGGGTGCAGGCGGCGGCCGCGGCCGCGTACCCGCCCTCGCTGGCGGCCGGGCGGCCGGTGTCGCTGGAGCACTTCGGCACCATGGCCGACGGGATCATGGTCGGGCGCCCAGGGGACATCCCGTTCGAGGTGGTCAACACGCTGGCGGACGGCATCCGCACGGTCTCCGAGGACGCGCTGTCGCGGGCCCTGCTGCTCGGCCTGGAGCGGCTGAAGCTGGTGGTCGAGCCGGCCGGGGCGGCCCCGATCGCGGCGCTGCTGGAGCAGCCGGACTCCTTCGAGGGCCCGGTGGTGGCGGTGCTGTCCGGCGGCAACATCGACCCGCAGCTGATGCAGCGGGTGCTGCGGCACGGGCTGGCGGCGGCCGGGCGCTACCTGTCGCTGCGGGTGCGCCTGGCGGACAAGCCGGGTTCGCTGGCGGACCTGCTGGGCGTGCTGACCAGGGTGGACGCCAATGTGCTGGACGTCGCCCACGTGCGGATCGACCCCCGGCTGGGGCTGACCGAGGTCGAGGTGGACCTGCACCTGGAGACCAAGGGGCCGGAGCACTGCGCGCTGGTGGTCGGCGAGCTGCGGGACGCGGGGTACGTGGTCTCCAGCTGAGGCTGCCCGGATCGGGCTGTCCGGCCGGTACGCGGCGGTCGACGAGTACCTGACCGGCTTCGAGAACCTCACGACGGTCGGCGAGCCGGGCCCGGACGGCTCCTACGAGGTGGTCGACGGCGACATCGCAAACCTCGGCGAACTGGTCGCGGCGCACGGCGTGGTGCTGCACGAGC